>NZ_JBOZWP010000003.1:0-297385 GCF_050865035.1 Shewanella sp. GXUN23E
CGCAGCAACAGAAAACGCCATGGATAATCCCACGGCGAACAGTGCGCTCAGGCTGCTTTTCCAGCCTCTGGTTACACGCTCATTCATTCTCTGGCCTTTCACTCTTGTTATTTGGAATCGGGTAAATACCACGTGATGAGTATTCTAAAAGAGGTAATTGCTGAATCGGGGATTGTTATATTTCAGGAGTGGAAAAATGCGATCGCGCATTCAGAACAAATATTTTCGTGAGCCAAGCCGCAGGAAACCCACTTTAAACGCAGATAAAAAGCACCCGGAATACATGATTAAAATCATTCTATATTAGACACTTAGAAACTTGTTAAGAGATAACACAAGACCACTTGTTAAATAAGCATTTCCCAATTGTGAATTAACTCTCTCCATGGCCAAAGGTTAAAATTTGATGAAGTTCAAAAATAACCACTTTACCCACTAAGAAGTATTTCACTTATCAGATAAACAAGTGAGAGGATGATAATTATTATCAATAATTATCATAAGTCATTGCCCTTAATTACACCGGCATGTCCTCACAGCCTGACGATAAATCCTGCGAAAAAAAGGAATACCATTACTCCAATAAACGGAGAAGCAAGCGGATAACTGAACAGATAGATATGAATATGAAGGGACACATGCCCCCTCATATTGCTGATATCAGCACCGGAGAAAACCCGCCTGCGCCTTTATCACTCCGCGCCGAAGATGAAGCCTGTCTGCATCCCGCTATGGTGTGATAGCCACAGCAGCCCTGACAGGAATCCTCGCAGCCGCTGGCCTCGGCCCCAAGACCTGACTGAGTGTCACCAGATACTCTTTGGCGAGCACGGCAAAACAGCGGTAATAGTCGGTAGTGGCATGCAGCTCCACCAGCGCCAGACATTGTCCCGACCAGGGCAGCAGATGCTCACTGAGCAGGGTTTGCAGCAACATCAGCGCTCGCTGCTCATCGCCACCCTGCACTGCTTGCAGCAACAGGCTGTCGATAACCGCAAAGATCAGCCCTATGTGATCAACCGGCTCATTGGAAGCCGCACTCACGGTTATTCCCTGCTCACGATAAAAGTCCATCAGCGCCAGCGTGCTGCGCTCATTGAGCAGTTGTGTTTCACTGGTGTAGACCGAGCCCCAGGGCGCGGCTTTGGGGTGTCCGGGGCCAAAGAACAGCTGGCCGTAATCCAGCTTTAACGCCAGCAATAACTGTTCGCGCTCAGGGTCTTTGGCAAGCAGCCAGTCCGACAGGGTCTGTTGCAACAGCTCACAGGCCGCAGATGCCAGCGGCCAGTTGCGCGCCAGCTGGCCCTGAGCAAAACCATCCAGTTGTTGTTTTTCCGGATAGATGTAAAACACATGGTTAAGCACCCGGGCCATGCCCTGGAGCAGTTCAAAGTCTATTTCTTCATTTGTCATCATGGTCGAAGGTGTCATCCCAACCTTTTGAAAGAGAAGCGTCAGTGGAGTTCTGACGCTCAACCTCGGGTTACAGCCGCCCGCCGAACCTTTAGACTTCAGCCGGATTTAACAAACTGCCTCCGGACTGGGCTCTGGCATTGATCTTCACAATCAGGTTGGGAGAAGTGATTCCCTGAGATGGCAAAGGTGCAATATGACTGTCACCTTTTCCGTATTTAGCTTCAAGATTTTCGATAGTATCGAAATCCAGCGCTCTCATTGGACAGGCTTCAACGCAAACAGGCTTCTGTACCAACTCGCCCAACTCATTGGTTTTCAAGCGGTCAGCACACCCATCACACTTAGTCATCACCTTCCTGCCAGCATCCAGCTGTGGCGCATCATAAGGACAGGCCTTGGCACAACTACCGCAGCCGATACACAGCTCCTTGGCAATCTGAACCAAGCCATCTTCCCGACGCTTGTGCATCGCGCCTGTAGGACAGGCTTTCACACACACAGGATTGGAGCAGTGGTTACAACCAACCGACATGTAATAGGCAAAAACACTCTGCTCAAAACTGCCATCACTGTTTTCCTGCCAGATCCCGCCGCCATATTCATATACTCTGCGCCACAACATGCCTTTCAATGTGGCAACCCCGTCATTCACCACATCATCCCGGGACCGCTCCAAACCGGCCATACGGTCTTTACAGGCGATATGACAGGTTTTGCAGCCGGTACACTTGCTGGAGTCAAAATAGAATCCATATTGAGTATTGGTTGTCATATTTGGTAACTCCCTGAATTATGCCCTGGTGATTTGAACCAGATTGGTGTGTTGTGGATTCCCTTTTGCCAGGGGGCTTGGACGCAAAGAGGTCAGGCTATTGACGCAACCACCTATGTCAGTACCATTCTCTGGCTTAAACCAGGCCCCCTGTGGCAGTGAAGCAACTCCCGGCATAATTCTGGGTGTTATTTTCGCAATCGTTCTGACAGCACCACGTTTACTGCTGACGATCACCTCGTCCCCCTGATTAATTCCTCTGTTCATTGCATCAATAGGGTTCATCCAGACCGCGTCCTGAACCGCTTCTCTCAGCCAGGGAATATTATGGAAACTCGAATGGGTGCGTCCTTTGGTATGGTGACCAATCAATTGCAATGGGAAATCCTGTTTGGTTTCCAGATCTCCCACGCCTTCCCAGGTATCGCAATACATTGGAATAGCGCTGATCACATCGCCCTCGGGCAACGCCCACTGAGCAGCAATTTGCGCCAGTCGCTCTGAATAGATTTCAATCTTGCCGGATGGCGTAGATACCGGATTAGCCAGAGGATCGGCAATGAATTTCTGCAAGGTGATCCCTTCCCCCTGTTGAGCAACTTTGACCACACCTTTTTCGCATACTTCCTGATAGGAAGGCAGCGCCGGATTTTTGGTGCGGGATCTCTGGTACACATACTCTACCCATTGCTGATAGTCGCGGCCTTCAGTAAAGGCCTCTTCCACCCCAAGACGTTTGGCCAACTCCAAGCAGACATCAAAACAGCTCTTGGCTTCGAAAGGAGGCTTAACAGAGGTTGTCATGGCAATGACAGACTCCATGTTTGTGCCCGGATTTGAAATGATGTCGTGTTGCTCCAAATCCATGACATCGGGCAGCAAAATATCCGCAAACATCGCACTGGGAGTCATCTGAACATCGTGCACCAGAATAAACTCGCACAGAGATTCATCTTCCAGGATTTTTGCTGTCGCAAAAGTATCTGAATGCTGATTAATCATGGTGTTGCCAGCGTAGTTCCAGATAAACTTAATATTCTGCGAGAGCTTATCCACCCCCTGTACACCATGCTCTGTAGCCGTCATGTTCTTGCCATTGATCACGGCCTCTGTCCACATAAAACATGGGATCTTGGCCTTAACCTTGTTCACCCCGATAGGCATGGCTCCCAGAGTTCCGCCGTGACGTGGCCAGTTACCATTATTGGTACCGGGCAAACCTAACTTGCCCAACAACAGCGGCAGCATATAGATTGCTCTGGCAGTTTGCTCACCATTGGCCTGACGCTGAGGTCCCCATCCCTGGGTGATAAACGGCGCCCGGGCGTTTGTTAACTTATCCGCGAGATCAATGATCTGACGCTCTGGGATCCCGGTGATGGCCGCAGCCCAGGCTGGCGTTTTTGCAATACCATCCGCTCCCAACCCCAGAATATGGGATTTATAGTCGGAATTTGCCGGAGCACTTTCAGGCAGAGATTGCTGATCAAAACCAACACAGTATTTGTCCAAAAACTGTTGATCATGACGTCCCTGAGAAATAATTTGGTAAGCCAATGCCTCACAGAGCGCAGCATCGGTTCCCGGACGAATCGGCAGCCAACTGCAGCCATCAGCCAATGCCGATTCTGAGTAACGCGGATCAACAACAATCGTAGTGACCTCAGTGGCCGCGTTGACATAGTCATAGCCGCCCCCCGTTCCACTCATCCGGGTTTCTGCAGGATTGAACCCAAATGACAGAATCAGGTCACTGTTATTCATCTGCTTGTAGTCACTGGATGCAAACTCACCAAAGGTATAAACAGAGGCAGGAACAATCTGCGCTGCACTGTATGAGCCGTACATATCCAGAAAACCACCGAGAAGGTTAAGCAACCTCTTTGAAGACTCGCGTCCGCCCGCCCGATATTGATTGGTTCCGGAAGCATATTGCCAATACACGGCGTCATTCCCGTAGGTATCAATTACCCTTTTCAGCTCAGCAGCAATAGTTGAATAGGCTTCATCCCATGAAATCGGAACGAACTTACCCTCACCTCGCTTGCCAACCCGCTTCATCGGCGTTTTCAGTCGATCCGCCGCGTAGATTTTTTGTCTTGAAGATCGGCCCCGCAAACACGCTCTGGCCTGAATATCCACGCCGGTATCCGGGCCGCTGCTGTCGGTTTCAACTCTGGTCACTACACCATCCCGGCTGTAGACCTTTAATGCACAGGCGGCTGCACAATTGCAGGTGCAGGACGACCAGTTCACCCGTTCAAGTGACATGGGAGGTAGCGGTGGTTTCGCATCAACATCACTTGAGCTGGAGTCACATCCGGCTACCGATGCGGCGCATCCAAGTGCTGCACTCATTTTTAAGAAACTTCTGCGTTCCATTATGTCCTTCCTCTTATTCTTGAAACTCTTGTAGGTTCATCGAGAAATGCGCCTCAACCCTGTCATGGCAACAGATAGCTGAAAGACAGCATGATCTGATGTGCGTTGTAGTTATGGTTGAGATCGCCAAGGGTTATCAGTCCGGGAATGGCGTTCACCGCCACGACGCCAGGGTCTGTGTCGTAATAACGTTCGTACTGATAGGCAAGTTTCAGCGTCATCTGCGCGTTGAGTGCATAGGCCGCGTAGGCGCTGGCGCTGTGTTGATAGGAGTAGTAGTCGCCCGGATTAGTCGGGGCACCGACCAACAGATGGGCATCGCTGCCGGAATTGGCAAACAGGTAATCAGCCCCCAGTGACAGACGACCATCCAGCAGACCGGTATAGCCGATACCGGCGCCCAGGTTGATAAAATGATCTTCCACAGTCTGTTGCCACAGGCCTGCTCCTGCAAATTCGCCGCCGGCAATGTCTGAGTCTATATATTGCTGACCGGCAAAACCGTAGGCAGTCAGTTGCTCACCCAGAGTCAGGTTGGCATTCAGATCATAGCCATAGTCTTTTGAATGGGTCAGACCCAGTACACTTTCGTCATAGTCATCCACGGCGTAGTAACTGCGCAGATCCAGACTCAGCCAGTCCATGGCCTGCCAGTTCACCTTCAGCGCCACGGCCGTGCGCTCACGATCCGCCAGATGGTATTTGCGCAGCAGCGAAGTTTCTTCGGTAGAGGTCAGCTCATTGGCCTGATATTCACTGCCACCCCGCTTGCCATAGTCGGCATCAAGCTGCAGAACCACTCCGGGAATGGCGCTGATCTTGAGTTTGGCCCAGAGCTTGTCGTCATGGGTATCTTCCCGCTCGCCATAGCTACGGCTGACTTCTTTACGGTCATAGCCTGCCATTAAACGGTAGCCGGATGCGAGGCGATAAGCCGCATTGAGCTTGTAAGTCTGGCGTTCGATATCCAACGGCAGATTCTGGCTAAAGCCGCCGGACAGCGGGTCGAAACTCAGACTTGCGATGCCCTGATTGAAATCCCACAGCGAACTTTTATTGTCTCTGTCGCTGTAATCCACACTGGCACCAAGGCGCAGGCGATTGGTGAGCATAGAGGTGATATTGAAACCGGCATCCAGGGTATCGACTTCACCGTCCCAGTTAACAATGGGATTGCCGCTGACCGGGATCAGATCGTCATCCTGGATCATGCGTCCGGCAACAACTCTGCCGGTCATGACAGTGGTATTCAGCTGATACTGGCCGGACAAACTCAGTTGGTGGGCCTGGTTATCCGGGGTGGCACTGTAGATGTCGTACCACAGTGGTACCGTAAGGCTCAGGTGTTCGATGTCGTTGTCGTATAAGCTGCCCTGATAGTTCAGATCCACCAGCCAGTGCTGACCGGAAAATGCCAAACCGGCGGCCAGTGAGTCGGTACTTGAATCAACCGGCAAGGCAAAGTTGATCGGCTTGGGTGACACCAGGCTGGCCTGACGATGGCCGGTTTTCTCTTCCCGGTCGTAGCGAATCCAACTTTGAAGGTCACCAAGCCTGTACTCCAGCCCCAAACCAGCCTTCTGCCGCTCAAGGTTTAAATCCAGCAGACGAGTCGTCTCTGATGGACTGAGCACACCATTGTCATGCCACAGCTGAGTCGGTACATCACCATTGCGATAGCTGGTGATCATCCGGTAATCCAGATCCACCTGATAGCGGCCGACTTTGCCGGATTCGATATGGGCAAAACTGTTCTCCAGCCCCAGCTGATGCGCCTGAATAGCAGAGCGATATCCCTCATCGTTATGGTAACGGATATCACCGCTGACACTGCCGTTCAGCCCATCTTCGTCAGTACCAAAGCGGTTACCGGCATGGGGATCACTGCCGTCAACATAACCGGCAGAGACACTGATCTCTCCCTGATGACGGGGCTGAATCACGCACTGACGGCACTGATAATCTTCAACATTCACTGCGCTGGTGTTGGCGTTGGTCACGCTGAAATCCAGCGCCATCACGCTGCCGGATGCGCCCAGCAGTGCCAGGGTGATTAAATTCAATGGAAATTTCATCGTATGCACTCCCTGTTAGCGGGCCAGCGACTTGCCGGCGGGGTGATTGGAACCATGGATCTGGTTGTGGCAGTTAAGGCAGCTCTTGCCGCCGCCAAAGCTGTCGATACCGCTTTGGGCGATCACCCGGGCACCATGTCCATCGTCGGCATGACATTGCTGGCACAACTGCGGCGCACGCTGGGTCACCAGCGATTCGTTGACGCTGCCATGGGGGTTATGGCAGTTACCGCAGTTTTCGGTAACAGGGGCGTGTTCCCACAGAAATGGGCCGCGTTTTTCAGCGTGACACTGAAAACAGGTGGTATTCACATTGGGCTGTACCAGCGCACCTTCACTCATTGAGCCATGGGGATTGTGGCAATCATTGCAGGTCATCTGATCCCACTTCAGCGGATGGGATGAGCGCTTGTTCAGATCAGCACCTTTCTGGGTGTGGCACTGAATACAGGTGTCATTGACCTTGAGTGGATTGAGCGCTGGGTCCTGCGGCGTGTGGATCCGGTGGCAATCAACACAGGCAATCTGCTCCAGATTGTGAGTAGAGCCATGCCAGGCCATGACATCCGGTTCGTTGTGGCAGCCAAGGCATACGCTGTTCTGAGCAGGGGCACTGAGTCTGGCATCATCGCCAAAGGCGATCATAGGCTCCTTGCCGCCACGGTTATGTTTACCCATGGGACCATGGCAGGCTTCACATTGCAGACCGGCCATTGGCGAGCGACTGGCATTGGTATCACCGTGCCGGCTATTAAAAATAGCCATCACAGATTCACTCTTTTTGTGACACCCCAAACAGGAATCAGCACCTTTCGGAGAATAATTTCCCTGTTTGAATTTTTGCATCAGGGTAGTTTCAAGTTCTGCTTCGGATAAATTATCCCAGGGGGTTGCATTTACTGTGACAGAAATACATATGCCGACTCCAAGCAGGAGTTTACTTAAAGCATGCAGCATCATTATCAAGCCCTATAGTATTTTAGTTGTTTGACAAGAAGCATTCAGATAACAGCCGGAGATTAATTACAAAGGAATAAACTCCACCCTGAAATAGCCATCAGGAATGAATCTCAATAATAAAGTGATCAACGCCACACCAGCCAGCTAGCGGCATACGGGCGGTCGCAACTATTAATAGCCATAAACCCGGATAGAATCTGTGACCTACTCATAAAAATAATTTATTAATAAATCATCAAATTAAGGATAAGCAAACCACTATATAAAATCAGGATCACAGTATTGAATAGCTAACAAAAAGAAACCATATTGAATTTGCGTAACACCTCACACTTATATCCATAAAACACATCAAATGTATATTAGTTTGCATTCCTGCCAGCCAATTAAAAACTAACTTAATAGCGCCCTGAAAGCTCCCTGAATATTTCAAATAGATAACCCGCTACTTTAGTTAAATAGCAATAAATAACCCAGAGAATATTTCAATACTGACTGGGTTGAGAGCTGAATAATGAAAAGACGTGATTTTTTGAAGCTATCAGCTTCCTGTGCAGCTTCTGCCACTGTGGTTGGATGCAACAGTGATTCCGCATCCCCCCTGTTACCACCGATCTCACCGGATACCGGATTACCCGGTGAGGTTTCCAGGCTATCGGCCTGCATCGGCAACTGTTTCCAGACCTGTCCACTGCGGGTATATACACGCGATGGTGTCATCACCCGCATCGAGTCTGAAGCCAGTGGTATCAAAGGCTTCGTCGACAAGTGGGACGCCGACAGCGCCTCACATGAAATCCGTCCCTGCCTGCGGGGCCGCGCGCTCAAACAAAAGGTCTACAGTGCCGACCGACTGAAGTATCCGATGAAACGGGTCGGCCCCAGAGGCAGTGAGCAGTTCATCCGTATCAGCTGGGATGAAGCAATCGCCGAAGTGTCCGCCCGCCTGCAACACACCATAGATACCTATGGCGCTCAGTCCGTCTATTTGCCGGTGGCTACCGGTGATTATGACTATCAGGTCGATGGCATGTATGCCGCCATGCGCTTCTTACATCAGGTCACCAAAACCAAGATTCCGTTTGAGCCTATCCCGGGATTCCAGATGGAAATTGAGGCCTCCGGCTACATGATGTACCACGACAGCTATTCAGCCGCCCAGATGCAGACCGCCGCCAACAGCACCTTTGGCTTTGCGGATATGTGGGGCAGCGGCAACAGCCTGCTGGATATGAAAAACGGCACAGATCTGATGATCTGCTTTGGCTACAACCCGATGGAAAGCCGTATGGGTGGCGCCGGATCTGGGTATGACTACACCAACCTCAAGCGTCAGTATGGCTTCAAATCCATCTACATCGAACCCAGATTCACCGACACCATGGTGGTCTGCGACGATCAGTGGGTACCTATAAAGCCGGGCACAGATGCCGCACTGGCCGAAGCCATCGCCTATGTGTGGATCGCCGAGCAGCACGAGCAGGCGCTGGATCTTGAGTTCCTGCGCAGCAAAGTGTTTGGTTATGATGCAGAAACCGCCACCGCCAGCACACCGGCTGTATCAGCCGAGGAGAGCTACAAAGGGCATATTCTGGGGCTGGCGGACAATCAACCGAAAACTCCTGAGTGGGCAGAGGCCATCACCGGCATTGCGGCAGATACCATCCGCGATCTGGCCGATCAAATCGCCGCCGCCAACAAGCCTTTCTTTGTGCAGGGATGGGGTATTCAGCGCCAGGTCAATGGTGAGAACGCCGCCCGCTCGCTGTTTATGCTGCCGATCTTGCTGGGCAAAATCGGCCAGTCCGGTACCAACTTCTGCTCCCAGCCCGGCGCAAAGACCTATGCCAAACCTGTGGTGATGGGAATGGAAACAGACAGTCTTGGCAGCAGCATAGGTTCCATTACCATTGGCGGCACTGAGTACACGATCCCCGGTTATATGTGGCTGGAGGGCATTCAACAGCCACTGAACTCAAGGGATCATGGGCTGCGCCAGATGCTGGGGTTTGAGCAGGGATATCCCAAAGAGCACCCACTGACGCTGAAAAATCCGATCAAGTTCATCTTTGCCAATGCCTGCGGTACTGTGCTGAACCAGACACCGGATATCAACCGCACCCTGGACATCCTCAATCAGGCCGAAGATCTGTTCATTCTGTCCATCGATCATATGTTTGGCCCCAGTGCCAAAGTGGCCGACATCATATTGCCCTGCATCACCAACCTGGAAAACTCAGACATAGTCACCAACAAGCTGGACCACGACTCAGGGATGATGAGTTACTCCTATATCTTTGAGCAGGCCATTGCCCCCATGCACGAAGCCAAGAGCACCTGGGAGATCTGTCGCCTGCTGGCAGTCGCCATGAACGTTGAAGCTGGCTTTACTGAACTCAAGACCCAGCAGGAATGGGTACAGTGGTGTTTTGAAAAGTTCGCCAACAAGCTGCCCGGGGTATTTGAGCCGGGGGCCAGCTATGAATCGCTCAAAGGCCAGTTGCCGGCGCGCAAACTGGCCGAAGAGAACCCCAACTTTACCGCCCTGCGCCAGTTCCGCGAGGACACCAGCGGCAAGGTGAAACTGGGCACCCCCAGCGGCAAAATCGAAGCCTATTCGCTGAAAATTCTGGCCCGGGAAAAACTCGAAGCGCTGGACATGAGCGAAGTCAGTTATCTGCCCAAGTACATCGCCGCCCAGGAAGGCGCCGAGGATACAGAGCTTGCACGGGAGTTTCCGCTGCAACTGATTGGCTTTCACGCCAAGTCCCGGGTGCATTCCACTCACGCCAACTATCCCTGGCTGCAGGAAGCCAACGAGCAAACGGCCTGGCTCAACCCGCTTGATGCCAACCGGCTGGGTGTGGCCAACGGCCGCAAAATCCGTCTGCTCAGCCCCCGTGGCGGCCAGATGGAGATCAGCGCCCGGGTCACCCCCAGAGTAATGCCCGGCGTCGTGGCCATGGGCCAGGGAGCCTGGTACACCCCCAATGCTCAGGGAGTCGACACAGGTGGCAACATCAATGTGCTCACCAGCCGCAAAGCCAGCCCGCTGGCCCGCGGGATCCCGGCAAACAGCGCAAGAGTAAGACTCGAACTGGCTTAATCACACAGGTCTAAGTATGGAAAATTCAACAATTCAATACGGCTTCTATCTGGATGCCAGTAAGTGCAGTGGCTGTAAAACCTGTCAGGTCGCCTGTAAAGACAGAAGCAATATGATTGTCGGCCCCAAGTGGCGCCGGGTTTACGAATATACCGGCGGCAGCTGGCAACAAAACCCCAATGGCACCTTCACCCAGGATATCTTCGCCTGCTACCTGGCACTGTCCTGCAACCATTGCAACAACCCCAAATGTGTTCAGGCCTGCCCGACCGGCGCCATGCATAAAGACCGTCAGACCGGCCTGGTCAGGGTGTTTGAGGAGTCCTGTATCGGCTGTGAGGCCTGCGCCAGAGCCTGTCCTTACGATGCCCCGCAGATCCATCCGGAGCGGCGGGTCATGACCAAGTGTGATGGTTGTTACGATCGGCTCAAACAGGGACTGGCGCCTGTCTGTGTCGCCTCCTGCCCACAACGGGCGCTGGAGTTTGGCCCAATCGATGAGCTCAGGGCACGCTACGGTAACCAGGCAGACGCCCCCGGTCTGCCCTCTTCGGCCATTACCGATCCGAATCTGGTCATCACCAGACATCCCCGGAGCAGAAATGGAGGACAAATCATCAATACCAGTGAGATCTGAGCCCCAAATCCGGTGGGCAGCAGGATGCGTGCCCGCTTTTGAATAACCGGTAACTTCGGTACCAGGGACTTGGTGGTACTCTCTGAGCAACAAAGCTATGCAGCGGATACAGCAATATGCCAAGCCATCATTCAGTTATTTTAAGTCATTTGCTCCAGCGGATTGTTTATCTGGGGGGCGAACCGACGCAATCAAAACAGTTTGTCGAGAACTGTATTATTATGCCATTAACTGAAGGTGATATATTCTGTCGACGCGGCGAGTCCAAAGGCTTAGCTTATTTAGCAGAAGGTGCCATAGTTACCCGACACAATTTTGGTGAAGGCCTGGAAATATATTCAAGCAATCGTACCGCTGATAATTTTGTGATAACCGCAATTGAGAATTTACAACCCGCAGCGAGATCAGATTTTATCTGCCTTGAGCCTGGTATCATCTGTTATTGGAAAGCGCATGTATTGCAGGATTTTATCCATAGCAATCAGCAATTCCATAATAATATCCTGCAGTTGTATCTTTACGAGCTCAGTATTATCTCTGAGCTGGGATACCTGCGCTCAATGCTCAACAAGAGAGATTATGCGATATTGACCATGCTGCTGATGTTTTCTTCCAATGCCAAACGAACACAACCAAGCTACCAGGTATCGCAGCAGATTATGTGTAACCACACCGGCATGACACGCCAATACTATGGCAAGTTATTAAGTGAGCTGGAACACAAAAATGTTATCAAATGTCACTATAAACACATTCATCTGCTGAGCTATGAAAAATTAAGATCCGAGTTATCCATTGATATTCTGGATCATTTTATTGGTAGTTTTGGCTTCAATAATATTCAGTAATAAATTCGTTTCAAACGTAAAACTTTTTAAATAACTAATATCGCTATTTGCTGAGTACCAATTCAGCAAGGTGTACTTGCGGCTGGTGTATTGGCACCGGTTGATAAACAGGATGGGAAAATGAAACTGACTAAAATTTCCAAATGGGTAGTACTGGGAATGCTCGGCGGTACGCTGATGGCATGTAATGATGACGACAATGATTCTTTGGTTGTCCCCCCTGAAACCCAATACAGTGCGCAGCGGGTATCCATCGCGCCCGTGGATGAGATCTATTTTGGCCGGGCCAGCAGTTTAAACGAGTTTCAACCTTACGCCGGGTTGACCGAGTCCGATGCCGAATTGCCCATTCAGCCAGCCAAAGTCCGTCGCAACGCTTCCTATGCCTGGGGCGTCGCGCAGGTTGATGACAAAATCTGGTTTGGCAGCCTGAATAACGGCTGGTGTGGCTGGATGATGAAACACCTCAAACTGCCGATGATGGTGACCGCCTTTGATTCTGAAGTGCAGGCCTGCAATCTGGTCGACATCGCCCGTCCCGGACAGCTGTATATCTATGATGTGGGCAGCAATGAAACCCGGATTATCAATCCGGATGAAATCCAGAATGCTGCCGGACAAAACTATGCCCGGGATATTGCCAATGGTCCCACCAAGCACCTTGGCGATGGTCAGTTTGAAGGAGAGGCACCCAAAATCTATGGTTTCCGCTCCGCCGGTGCCCATGATGGCGTGGTATTTTTCATCGGTCACGCCAACCTCGACAGCCAGAGTGCTACCGAAGCGGCCGAAGGTTTCCTGCGGGTATTTGCCTTCGACAGTCAGACCCAAACCTATTTGGGCAAGGCCGATTTTCCCTATGACTCATCCCGTCGCATGACAGTATTGAACCACCCGGATGGCAGCCAGGCGCTGTATACCTTTATGGGACCGGACACCTCATTGGGTCAGGCAGGAACCTCAGGTACTGTCGGACTGCGCTGGGTTGGCAGCAAAACCGCACCATTTGAAGGCGGCGATGTGCAGGGCTTTGAGATTGTTACGCCGGAGAGCTTCAGATTTGAGGGCCTGCCGGGTGAGTTTGTTACCACGGCCGATGAGAAAGGCAACGAGCGTCTGGTGGTCAGCACCTGGGCACACCCCAGGGCCGCCAAAGATCCCGCTTATCAGGGCGGTAACCTGCTGGCCTCCAACCCGATGCCGGCAGCCGGTTTCAGTAAAGCTGATCCCATGACCTTTACCACCATCTTCAAGACCGAAGACTTTGATGCCGATCCTGTCATCGCCAAAACCTATGAAATGGGTGCCATGACCATGTATCAGGGATACCTCTACTTTGGCTCCATGCATGTGGGTCACTCAGGCGGGTATGACAAGCTCAAAGCGGCGTATCCGGCGCAATTCCCGGCAGTAACCGATGGTCAGTACAGCAAGGTCGAAAAGGAGCTGGCTATCAACAGCTGGCGTGCCTCTTCACTATTTCGCATGAAGATGGATTCCTTCTTCACGCCCGCTGAATTCAAACCTGAACTCCTGTACGGCGACAAGCTGCAGTGGACTTTTGATGGCAACCAATGGCAGCAAAAGCCTAATCGTATGGGGCTGACGCCTCAATATGGCCCGGCCGGCTGGGGCGAAGTGCTGAACGTATATGCCTGGACCGCCGTGGTTCACAACGACAGGCTGTATTATGGTGGTTTTGACCTGGGCAGCGGCATGCGTGACTACTATGACAACATCCGTGGCATTCAGTCCAAGGCAGCCGGTCTGCCAACCCTCAAGCCGGATCAATTCTGCCTGCAGGGTCAGTGTATTCCGGTGGATATGATGGGCGGCGCATCCTGGTTCGATCAGGCCACCAACAACCCCATGTACTATGTCTATGAGTGGGCCCAGAAAGTGCCGGGTAACAGCAACAAATCCGGGGCTGATTTGATTGTGTTTGAGAACACCGATTCTGCCGCCAAAGTGATAACCGAGAACGGCTTTGATAATCCAGGCAACAACGGTATCCGTAACGCCGCCATCATTGATGGTGAGCTGTATCTGGGTACGTCAACTTACTCGAATTTGGGTAATGATGCCGGTTTTGAGTATTACCGGGTTTCCGGGGAATAATATTATTCCGCCGATCATGTTTGTTAATTGATATCTATCACGAATAAAATTCGGGGCGGAAATTATTTCCACCCCGATTTTTTTAACCTTCAAAATTATATCAATTACTTCGCGTTTACCTGCTCCATGATATAACTCTTGATGGCCGAGATAAGCAGCGGCGGGATTTTTTCGCGACGATCCAGACGACAGATAAAGCCATATTTAGGCGGCGCCACTCTGTCATGCAATCTGGCGAACTCTGCCTCAGACAGAGCCACAGCCTTCATCCCGGGGAAACGGGTCATAAACTCGGCTGCACAGGCGGTACCCAGGAATGACACGGCGTTGGACTGCATCAGGCTTTCCAGCAAGGTTGCCAGACTGGCGGTACGCTGGGTGACGTTCAGGGTCATCTCCTGCTTGGCGCAGAAGACTTCAAATGGGTCCACTTCATCATTGAAACCCGGCATCTGAGTGACTACAAATGGATACTGAGCGATCTGCTCCAGCACCAGTTGTTCCTCAGCCCACAGCGGATGATCTTCAGCAGCGACCGCATAAATCACGCCACCATCACACACAGGCTCGGCCGTGATCATCGACACCCCCTGCTTACTGCAATCGGCTGTGCGGGTACATTCCCTGTGAGTGACCGCGATACAGACATTGCCTTTGACCACATCTTCACAGATACCACGACGTGTTGGTTTTACCGCAAACGACAGGCCGGGATAGATGAGTTTCAGGGTCTTTTCCAGGTAATCAGGCAGGCCTACGGAGAAGGTTGGCGGCACCGCAATGACGCACTCTTTGACCTCGACATCCCGGCTGTTTTGCTGGATCAGATCTTCTGTCAGCGACACAACCTGACTGACCACAGGGTAGAGCTGATGCGCCCGGGCAGTGGGTACAAAGCCTGTCTTCTTGCGGATAAACAGGGTATCTGCATAGAGGTCACGCAAGCCGGACAGATAGCGGCTCACTTTTGACTGTGAAATATCATACATCTCGGCAACGAGTCGCGCGCTGCCGGTTTCGTAAATTGATTTAAAGACAAAGAATGCCCTGATTTCCTGATCCAACATTTTATTTACCAACGCAATTATAGTTATATATTTTGAGCGTCAATATAGCGCCAATTTCCATTTTATAGAATTAAAATCTTGTGAAATGAATAGATTGCACTGGAATTCACAATATTAAAATATGAAATAAAAGCAAACTCTCACATATTGGAAACATGGCCGTTTATTTTTATTTTGAGGCGGTTATTATCTCGCCAGTTCAAACGACAGGTGCAGTAAACCTCGTTTTTGGGAGAGGTGAGAGCACCATCCCCCTGACTGGAGGTTTGCGTGATGAAGTGGATAGTTCTGGCGTGTCTGCTGTGGGTTCCACAGGCGTGGGCACTGGATGATTGCAGCAAATGCCATGACGATAAGTGGCAGGTGACTCCGGCACACGTTTGGATAGAAACGCAGCATCATATTGACGCCGTCGTCTGCGTCGACTGCCACCGTTGGCAGGATGGTAAAGACCTGCCTCCTGTGCTGCCAAGCATGGCCAGCCTGCAGAAAGATTGTGGCAGTTGCCACCAGACCCCTGCGGATTTGGCATCCATGATGAACATGGAACAATATGAGCAGCTGACCAACTGAGTCGGTCAACAACAACACGATTTCCCTGCAAGGTTCGTACGCTTCATCACGTACGGGCCTTTTTTCTTTTCTGCGCCTGACCACTGCTTCTGCGCTTAAAGCCACGCCATTGCAGACCAACCCATACAAAGCCCGGTGACAACGACTCTGACAACTCACATTCGGCAGCACACCGTTGGATCAGTTCAACAATGAAATAAGTATAAAGATTTAAGCCTGATAGGGAGTTGGGCGTCACAACCTTCTATGCCGTCAGGTATTACGCTAAAATCCAAGCCATTCAATTTACTGCCGGCACGTCACAACCACCGGCAGCTCGATAGACAGGGTACTGACAGATGCAAACCCACCAAATCGCCGAGCTGAATCTGCTCTGGGGCGCCTTGATACTGGAAGAACTGGCCCGCCTGGGCGTTAAGCATGTATGTATGGCGCCGGGGTCACGCTCCACGCCGCTGACGCTGGCGGCTGCCAGACAGTCCAAACTCAGACAGCACCTGCATTTTGATGAGCGGGGTCTGGGCTTTTTGGCGCTGGGCCTGGCCAAGGCCAGTAAAGCACCGGTGGCAATCATCACCACCTCTGGCACCGCAGTCGCCAACCTGTATCCCGCCATAGTGGAAGCCTGGCTGACCCATGTGCCTTTGATTGTGCTGTCCGGTGACAGACCGCCTGAGCTGCTGGATTGCGGTGCCAATCAGGCGATTGTGCAGCCGGGGATCTTTGCCGGCTATGCACGGCAGATGAACCTGCCGACACCGGATCTGTCGATTGCGCCGCAGGCGCTGCTCAGCAGCATTGATGATGCGGTCAGCAATCAGTACCAGCCACTGCATATCAACTGTATGTACCGTGAGCCCCTGTATCCCAGCGCCGAAGCGGGCGATCACTTTGCCGACTACCTGCGCCCGCTGGCCAACTGGCAACAAGGCACGGCGCCTTGGACCCAGGTGGCAGTTTGTCGCCCCTGCACACTGCCAACAGCAGAGCAACTCACCGCCTTTGCCAATGCCAAAGGGGTGATAGTGGCCGGTACTTTGCCACCCGAAGAGCAGCCTGAAGCCTTGATCGCCCTTGCCAATCAGCTGGGCTGGCCAGTGCTGACCGACGCCCAGTGCCAGCTGCGCCAGCACCATCAGGCCATTGGTCATATTGACCAGTTGCTGCAGCAGCCTGATGCCCGCACCCTGCTGGAGCAGGCTGAGCATGTACTGGTGGTGGGCGGACGCCTGCTGTCCAAGCGGCTCATCAGTTTCCTCGCCGCTCATTCCTGGCAGGCTTACTGGCAACTGCTGCCCCGTCAGGAACGGCTCGATCCCAGTCACAACCCCAAGCATTTGTTTACCGCGCCACTGAGTGTATTTGCCGCTCTGCCGTTCCCGTCATCATCCGGGAAAGACTGGGCGCAGCCACTGATGACGCATAACCAAAACGTCGAGCAGTTACTGGTTAACGAAATCGATGAGGGCGAATTCGGCGAAGCACAGGTGATCCGCACCATTGCCAGCGCCCCGGCGCATCAGCTGTTTATCGGTAACAGTCTGCCCATCCGCATGTTCGACATGTTTGCGCCGCCGCGCCAGGGCGACACCAGTGTCACCTACACCAACCGTGGCGCGTCCGGCATCGATGGCCTGCTGGCCACCGCCTGCGGGGTTGCCGCCCATGCCGATGCACCAACCACGCTGGTGATTGGCGATCTGAGTCAATTGCATGACCTCAATTCCATGGCGATTGCCCGCACTGCCAAAGGTCCACTGGTGCTGGTGATCCTCAACAATGACGGCGGCAATATCTTCAACCTGCTGCCGGTTCCCAACGAGGCGCTGCGCAGCCAGTATTACCGCCTGAGCCACGGTCTGAGCTTCGAAGGGGCCGCGTCCATGTTTGGCCTGCCTTACCAGCGTCCGAGCAACCTTGAGGCGTTCGAGCAGGCTTACCGACAGGCGCTGAGCCATGCCGGTGCCAGCGTGATTGAAGTGTGCGTTACGCCCAATCAGGCCAGCGACCAGATCGCCGCCATCGGCAAACTGATCCGGCAGGGACTCTGATGTCAGCCCTGGGCGGTGTCGCGTCCCCAACGTCCAGCCTGCTTGCCAGCCGCTGCAACGGTGAGCGCACGCTGCCAACCCTGGTGCTGCTGCACGGCTTTCTTGGCAGCAAGGATGACTGGCAGCCTCTGCTGCCCTATCTGCGCGAGCACTTTTACTGTATCGCGCTGGATCTGCCCGGCCATGGTGACAGCGCTGCAATCTCCCTGCCCACCCCGGGCTTTGATGCCTGCAGCGATCTGATTATCCGCACTTTGGACAGCCTGGGTGTCGCTCAATTTGCCCTGCTGGGATACTCCCTGGGCGGACGGATTGCCCTGCATCTGGCGCAGCGCTTGAGTCAGCAGTCGCCCTCACGATTGACGGCGCTGCTGCTGGAGTCCTGTCATCCCGGCTTGCAGGATGACGCAGAGCGTGAGGCCAGAGCCCGCAATGATGCCCGCTGGGCGAAGCGGCTGACACAGGAGCCACTGACAACCGTGCTGGCCGACTGGTATCAGCAGCCGGTATTTGCCGATCTCAGTGATGTCCAGAAACGGGATTTGGTTGTCAAACGCAGTCAGGCCGATGCCAGCGAGCTGGTCAACTGCTACCGCGCCACCTCGCTGGCACTGCAGCAGGATCTCTGGTCTGTACCTGATGCGCTGACCTGCCCTGTAGTGTTCTTCGCCGCGCAGCGTGACAGCAAATTCCGCGCACTGGCCCGTCGCTGGCGCGATCAAGGCAGGCTTAACTGCCGGATTATTGCCGGGGCTGGCCACAATATTCATATCGAGCAGCCCAAACTGCTCGCTCACGCCATTATGGAGCAGCTTCATATGTCGCAGGATGCAGACGCGATATCCACGCCTATCACTATCCAATCCGCCGCGCTGTATCAATACCGCATCCCGCTGCAGCCCATGCTGCCGGTGGGCAGCGCGCGCATCAATGAGCGCCAGGGCCTGGTGCTGGCCATTGAATGTGATGATGGTACCCGGGCAGTGACCGAAATTGCGCCTTTGTCAGGGGAAGATCATCAGGGCAATGCCTTCAGCGGCTTCAGTCGTGAATCTCTGGGACAGGTCATTGCCTGGCTGCAATCTCAGCTGACTTCCCTGCCCGGTCAAAGCCCGGATACCCTGCTGACACTCTCGGCACACACACCTTATCCCAGCGCCGCACTGGGGCTCAGTCTGGCTGCCGCCAAGCTGAGCGACGATCTGCCTGCCATCAGACAGAAACAAAGACCGATCCCGCTGCTGTATATTCCGGATTTGAGTGCCCAGGACTTAACAGCTCAAAATGAAGCAGCCCGGAGTGAAACTGCTCAGAGTGCTGACGCCATCAGCCAGAGAGCCTTCAACGAGAGAGCCATCAGCCAGAAAGTAGCGGCACACATCGCTGAGCGTGTCAGCGCCCTGAGCCCCGATGTGCAGCAGGTGAAAGTCAAAGTGGGCCAGCTGCCGATGGCGCAGGAAATTGCGCTCATCCATCAGATTTTGGCCGCGAATCCGAAACTCAAGCTGCGGCTTGATGCCAATCGCGCATTTACCCTGGAGCAGGCACTGGATTTCTGCGCCTGCCTGCCACTGGACGCCATCGAGTACATCGAAGAGCCCTGTCAGGATCCTGCAGACAATATTGAGCTGCATCAGGCACTGGGCATACTGTATGCGCTGGATGAATCCCTCAATGACCCGGATTATCGCTTCGAGCCTGCGCCCGGATTATGTGCACTGGTGATCAAACCTATGCTGACAGGCAGCCTGTACCGCTTGAGTGAGTTGATACTGACCGCCGATGCCCATGGGGTGCGCTCAGTGCTCAGCTCAGCCCTGGAAAGCTCACTGGGGATCAATGATATCCGCACCCTCGCCGCCTGGCTGACGCCCACTGAATCACCGGGCGTCGACACCCTGGGCGCCTTTACTCAGGCATTGATTGCGCCATTGGCCGATAAACCCTGCCTGCAGCTCAATGACCTGACACTGATTGGAGAGTACCGGCTATGACCTGGACGCTGTCACCTTTGCACCAGGCGGCTGTTGATGCGCCGCAGGCCATCGCGGTTTGCGCAGCGGGACAGCAACTGAGTTACCAGCAGCTGAGCCAGAGGGTATTGGCCCTGGCCACCAGCCTCAGCAATCAGGGGTTAGGGCGCGGCGATGTGCTGGGCGTGATCAGCAGCAACCGCCTGGAGATGCTGATGCTGTACTGGGCCTGCCTGGATATCGGCGCGCTGTTCTGTCCCGTGTCCCCCAAATTCCCACCAGCACAAATCACGACTCTGCTTAAGCGCTGTGGCGCCAGATACTACTGGTCTGATGCCGGGTTGCCTGGCTCTGGGTCTAACGCTGGGCCTGAGCAAGCACTCACCGCCAATCCGCTTAACACAGCTTCACTCACACCACTGACACTGGATTTCAATGCCGTTGCCACCCAGACTCCGGCGATGCTGGATGACACCCAGGCGGCCAATATTATCTTTACCTCAGGCTCCAGCGGCATGCCCAAAGCGGCGGTGCACAATCTGGCGCAGCATATGGCCAGCGCCGTGGGCTCGGCCAGTCTGATCGCACTGACCGAAGGCGATCGCTGGCTGGCTTCACTGCCGCTGTTTCATATCGGTGGCCTGGCAATCCTTAATCGCTGTGCGGCTGCCCGCGCCTGCGTGGTGTTTGCCGACGCCGGTCAGCCGCTGGCACAGCAACTGCTCAGTCACCAAATCACTCATCTGTCTTTGGTCGCCACCCAGCTGCAGCGATTGCTGCAACAGGCGCAGGACAGTCTCAAATACATTAAAGCCCTGTTGCTGGGCGGCGGCGCCATCGCTCAGCCACTGCTGGATAAGCTGGATACACTCGGCATCCACGCCTTCACCAGCTATGGCATGACGGAGATGGCATCACAGATCACCACCGGCAAAGCGCTGGGCGACGGCAGCAGTGGCAAGCTGTTGCCCGGACGTGAGCTGATCCTGCGCGATGGGGTGATCTGGGTGCGCGGCGCAACCCTGTTTATGGGGTATTTGAGCGATACAGGCCTTGAGCGGCAAACCGATTCTCAAGGTTGGTTCTGCACCAAAGACAGAGGTTACTGGGATGATGCCGGGCATCTGCATATCTGCGGCCGCAGTGACAACATGTTCGTTTGCGGCGGCGAGAATCTACAGCCCGAAGAAGTAGAAGCTGTGCTGAAACAGTTACCCGGAGTCGAGGATGCGCTGGTGTTTGCCCTGGCAGATGAGGAGTTCGGCTGCCTGCCGGCGGCCATCATCAAAGGACAGATACCCTCGCAGGTTCAGGCCGATGAGTTTATCTGCCGCCATATCGCCAGATTCAAGCGCCCCAGAGCTTATTTCAGCTGGCCTGCCGGGGTGGCGCAAACCGGCCTTAAGATAAACCGCCGGCAGCTGATTGATGCGGTGCGCCGAAATGAGGGACTGTTACCGGGTAAAGAAAAGGGCTAGCGCCAGAAACAACAAAGCCCGCATCTGCGGGCTTTGAATTATCCGGGGTTGTTGCTTAGAAAGATTCCAGACACAGCTGTTGTTTCAGCTTATTCATGGCGTTCTTTTCCAGCTGACGGATACGTTCAGCCGACACCTGATACTTGTCTGCCAGCTCCTGCAGGGTGGCCTTGTCATCATCCAGCCAACGAGTCTGCAGAATGTACTGGCTGCGCTCATCCAGAGTCTTGATGGCCGACAACAGACGCGCCTGGGCGTCGTTTTCCCAGTTATCGTTTTCTACCTGAGCCGCGATATCGGAAGAGTGGTCCTCCAGATACAGGGCCGGGGCGAAATCGTGATCATCTTCGTTGTCGCTGGCCAGATCGAAGGCTGGATCCTGCGCCGCCATACGCGATTCCATCTCCAGCACATCCTCTTTGGATACCCCGAGATTTTCCGCCACCATATCCACTTCAGCATCGGTAAACCAACCCAGACGCTTCTTAGCTTTGCGCAGATTAAAGAACAACTTACGTTGCGCCTTGGTGGTTGCCACCTTAACGATACGCCAGTTCTTCAACACATATTCATGAATTTCCGCTTTGATCCAGTGCACCGCAAAGGACACCAGGCGTACCCCCACATCGGGGTCAAAGCGCTTAACGGCCTTCATCAGACCGATATTACCTTCCTGGATCAAGTCCGCCTGAGGCAGGCCGTAGCCGGAATAACCCTTGGCGACATGCACAACGAATCTCAGGTGGGACATAATCAACATCTTGGCCGCCTGCAGGTCACCTGTTTCCTGCAAACGCTTGGCAAAACGATACTCTTCCTCGGCATCCAGAACAGGAATACTGTTCACCGATTGGATATAAGCATCGAGGCTGGCGCTTCCCTGAGGAACCATCAGTGCCATAGATTGCGTCTGTTCAGTCATTCACGCTCCTGTAAGATAAATCGTTGTTCCGGTTTAAGTTAGCCGAATAATGTGGCTGTTTACCGAAATAATTGATGCTTTTTGCAACAATTCTTGCTGCTGAACTATCGTTGAATTCATCCGGACTGTCAACCAAGCCCGGGGATTAAGACCCCATTTCTGAAGTAAAGTTCATACTCTCAAAAGACGGTGGCAGGCCTGTGGCCGGGCCGCGACAAAAGATCAGCAAATCTTGGTAAACGAATGTTACTGCGGCTCAATGGCCCGCAGGTGCTGACGCACCGACACATAAGAGCCCAACCAGCCCAAAAACGAGGCGACACCCACCAGTTGCAACAGTTCGCCAAAGGTCAGCGCCTGCATGCTGATTTGGCTGCCGTACAGCCCCAGCAATTCAGCCAGCGCGCCGTCCAGATACCAGACCAGCAGGTTGATGATGACCCAGGCCAGCACCCCGCCAATCACCCCGTACCAGATACCCGTGTACAGAAATGGCCGTTGGATAAAGCCCTCGGTGGCACCCACCAGTTTCATCACTTCAATCTCGGTACGGCGATTCATGATCGCCAGCCGTATGGTGTTTCCAATGATCAGCACCACAGCCAAAATCAGTAATGCTGCCACCGCAGATACAGTACGCTGCAGCAGCTTTACACCGGCCTGCAATCGCTCAAGCCATTCGATATCCAGTCGCCCCATGCTCACTTCCGGCTGTTGCTGCAATTTATCCAGCAACTCCCGGGCACCCTGCGGACTGGAATAACGGCTGGTTGGCGTTACCATCACCACCGCCGGCAGCGGATTGGAGTCCAGATACGACAGCGCATCACCAAAGCCGGACAGAGTCTGAAACTCCTCCAGCGCCTGCTCGCGGTTGATATAGCTGACTTCCGCCACTTCCGGGAACACCTTAATGCGGGTGATCAGGCTCTGAATCGCCTGCTCGCTGCGGCCTTCGTCGATAAACAGGGAGATCTGCGCCGCGCTGTCCCAGCTGTGAGTGATGGATTCGGCGTTTTTCACCAGCACCTGCAAGGCGGCCGGCAGACTCAGGCTGACGCCGAGTACCGCCATGGTCATCAGCGATGACACCGGGTTCCGCCACAGCTCGCCCATGCTGGCCATCGCCTGCTGAATATGGCGGATGAAAAACATCACAATGCGGCCGGTAAACGGCAATTTGCTGCGGTTAAGTGGTGCCTGGGTCATCCCTGTATCCTCAATAATCCTGGCCAGTGGCCAGTTCATCGGCACCCAGCATACGTCCCTGTTTCAGTGTCAGGGTGCGGTATTTCATGCGGGCGATCAGTCCCAGATCATGGGTGGCAATCAACACGCTGGTGCCGGCGTCGTTGAAGGTTTCAAACAAACGCAGAATATCCATCGACAGTTTGGGGTCGAGGTTACCGGTCGGCTCATCGGCCAGCAGCAAAGGTGGCTTGTTGACAATGGCGCGGGCTATGCCGACCCGCTGCTGTTCACCGCCGGACAGCATCACGGGCGAGTGTTTGTGTTTCCCGTACAGGCCGACCATATCCAACGCGCCATCCACCCGCTTGCGGATTTCCCCCAGGGAAAAGCCTTCGATCACCAGTGGCAGCGCCACATTATCGAACACGCTTTTATCCATCAGCAGGTGGTGGTTCTGGAAAATCATACCGATATGACGGCGCAGGTAAGGCACCTGAGTACGGCTGATGTTGGCAATATTGTGGCCGTTAATGGACACCTTGCCGGCACTGGCGCGCTCAATCACAGTGATCAGCTTGAGCAGGGTACTCTTGCCCGCTCCGGAGTGACCGGTCAAAAACGCCATTTCACCCTGTTTAAGATGAAAACTGACATCCGTCAGCGCCTTCTGGCCACCCGGGTAGACCTTGCTTACCTGCTCGAAGCGAATCATGACTGTGTTATTGTTCCTTGTCGTGACTGAAAAGCGCGTCAATAAAGTCTTTGGCGTCGAACTGACGCAGATCGTCGATCTGCTCACCCACACCTATGTAACGGATAGGAATACCAAACTTATCGGCAATCGCAAAGATCACCCCGCCTTTGGCGGTGCCATCGAGCTTGGTGATACTGATACCGGTCACCCCTACCGCTTCCTGGAACAGCTGCGCCTGGCTGATGGCGTTCTGGCCGGTGCTGGCATCCAGCGTCAGCATCACCTCGTGGGGGGCATCAACATCCAGCTTCTTCATCACCCGCACCACTTTCTTGAGCTCTTCCATCAGGTGGCTCTTGTTCTGCAGACGACCGGCGGTATCGGCAATCAACACATCTACGCCACGGGCCTTGGCGGCCTGCAGTGCATCAAACAGTACTGAGGCACTGTCGGCACCTGTGTGCTGGGCAATCACAGGAATATTGTTGCGCTGTCCCCACACCTGCAGCTGCTCAACCGCCGCGGCGCGGAAAGTATCACCGGCAGCCAGCATCACTGACTTGCCTTCACGCTGATATTGTTTAGCCAGCTTACCAATGGTGGTGGTCTTACCTACGCCGTTCACCCCAACCATGAGGATCACGAAAGGACCATTGGCGTTTTGTGGTACCAGCGGAATGCTCACTGGCTCCAGGGTGTCTTGCATCTCCTTGCGCAGCAGCTCGTACAGGGCTTCGGCGTCTTTCAGTTGTTTACGGCTGGCATGATCGGTCAGGTTGTTGATGAGCTTGGTGGTGGTTTCCACCCCCACATCGGCGATCAGCAGCTGCTCTTCCAGCTCTTCAAACAGATCATCATCGATTTTCTTGCCACGGAACAGGCTGATAAAGCCACTGCCAATGTTCTCGCTGGTGCGCATCAAACCACGCTTCAGACGGGCAAAAAAGCCTTCTTTCACCGGCTTTTCCTGTGGCTCAGGCTGGCGCTCGGCTTGTGCTTCTTCAGCACCCTTTTCAGCCTCTGCAGCCAAGCGGGCGGCTTCTTCCGCCTGACGCTGCGCTTCAGCCTCTGCCGCCATGCGGGCAGCTTCCTGCGCCTGACGCTGTGCTTCATCCTCTGCCGCCAAGCGAGCGGCTTCCTGCGCCTGACGCTGTGCTTCGGCCTCTGCTGCCAAGCGGGCGGCTTCCTGCGCCTGACGTTGTGCTTCAGCTTCTGCCGCCAAGCGGGCAGCTTCCTGCGCCTGACGCTGTGCTTCAACCTCTGCTGCCAAGCGGGCAGCTTCCTCTGCCTGACGCTGTGCTTCAGCCTCTGCCATTTCTCTGGCCAGAGCGGCAATACGCTCCTGCTCAATACGTGCAGCTTCGGCAGCCAAGTGTTGCTGACGCTCAGCTTCAATGCGAGCCAACTCCTCAGCCTGCAGACGAGCCTGCTCTGCTGCTATTTCCGCAGCCAGTCTGGCTTGCTCTTCGGCTTGCAAACGAGCTGATTCTTCCGCCTGACGCTGGATCTCAGCTTCTGCGGCCAAACGGGCTGTTTCCTCTGCCTGACGCTGTGCTTCGGCCTCAGCAGCATTCTTTTCAGCTTCTAAACGGGCAGCTTCTTCTACCTGCCGTTGTGCCTCAGCTTCTGCAGCCAAACGGGCTGTTTCCTCCGCCTGACGCTGTGCTTCAGCCTCAGCGGCATTCTTTTCAGCTTCTAAACGGGCAGCTTCTTCTGCCTGCCGTTGTGCTTCAGCTTCTGCAGCACTCTTTTCAGCAGCCAAACGGACTGCCTCTTCTGCCTGACGCTGTGCTTCGGCCTCAGCGGCACTCTTTTCAGCTTCTAAACGGGCAGCTTCTTCTGCCTCCAGGCGCGCGGCTTCTTCAGCGGCCTGCTGGGCAGCCAACTCCGCAGCTTTATCTTCTTCTTTTGATTTATCTCTGCGGAACCAGGAAAAAAAACCTTTCTTTGCCATGTATGCTACCAATCTTCTTGGGTGGAAATTCTGTCGTTGGGCGTCGCAGTTATATCTGCCGGGAGCGGAGGATTATCCTGATACCGATGAAAACAGCCCAAACTGACCTGGGATGAGCGTTCCCCCAACTGGGTCAGTTCATGTAAAATAGCGCCCCCATACCAGTCACCAATGCCTTATCAGCTTGGATGTGCGGCTGGCTGAACACGAGGCTGCATAGTCTACCACTTTCTTTCTTCAGGCAAAATCACGGGGGCATGATGGCCAGAAATAAGCCAGGCAGCGGCCAGGTTAGAATCATTGCAGGGCAGTGGCGCTCGCGTAAGCTGCCTATTCAGGATCTTGAAGGGCTGCGCCCCACCACTGACAGAGTTCGAGAGACTCTGTTTAACTGGCTCAGCGGCGAGCTGTCCGGAGCCCGGGTGCTGGATTGCTTTGGCGGCAGCGGTGCCCTGGCCATGGAGGCGCTGTCGCGCTACGCCAGTTATGCCCGGGTCTTTGAGCTGCAAAAGAGCGCCGTGGTACAACTGCAAAACAACCTGAAAACACTCAAATGTGAACAGGCGGATGTGATAGCTGGTGACAGCCTGCAGTTGCTGGCCCAGGGGCCGGCCGGACAACGGGCAGTCAAAGACAAAGAGTCAGCCAAAGGCTTCGATATCATTTTTATCGATCCGCCATTTCGCAAAGGGCTGGCCGATAACTGCATCCGCGCGCTGACCACGTATCAATGGTTGAATGCCGACGCCCTTATCTATATTGAGACCGAAGCAGAACTGCAGGCGCTGCCTGTACCTGCCGATTGGACTCAGTTGAAAGAAAAGACTGCAGGTCAGGTGTGTTATCGCCTGTACCGCTACGAACCCTCTACCCAACAGGCTGAACAACCACAGCCGGAATAACGAGAACAAACGATGAAAACTGTATTAATGGCGGGAAAAGCCATGACCCTGTTTGCCTGGGGCGTGATGATATTCAACCTGTTTATGCCATTTCCCGGCAACGCCGCCGTGGCGCTGAATATTCTGTTGCTGGTGACCGCCTTTATGCATGGCATGCAGGTGTTGATGTTTTACGGCATGTTCAGTCAACATATGCGGCTCACTAAAAAGGACTTTTTGACTGTATTTGGTTTTGGGGTGTTTGCCCTGCTGGAATATCGCAGGAAACTGATGGCGCAATTGCAAAACGCCTGATCGCCGGATATTCACCGTGCCTGCAGTGTTGCGGGCACATTTAAATAACACCTGACCATTCATCTCCGTCTATTGACCCGGATTGGGTTGCGAAATCACAATCAGATTACGAAGCCACAGACAAATCAGCAATGACTTAATTAGTAATTGCCAACCAATTAAAATCAGCAAGCGAGGTTTCTGCGCCCCGGCATTACCGCAAATAACCGCCCATCTGTTTGTCGTCATGTTGATTATGTTGCGGTTGGATTATCTGTTTAAGCTATTGCAAATCCGCCGAGCCATCAAAGTAATATGGTCATGCCTGCGCGGCAGAGGTGGTGAACACTTTATCTGGCTTGCAGCTTCCACCTATTGAATTACGCCATACCGCCGGTTCCAATGGCTTTCGGCAATCTTACATTTCTTCCGCCACGACATTTTCCACTTTACCGCTCACAGGCTTAAACGTTTCCATTGGCATCTGGCTCCGGCACCGCAGGCATCTTTACACCAGAAACAAAAACCCCCGCCGACTGGCAGGGGGCTTAAACATCAAGCTGTTACTCTGATATCCAATTAGTTCTTTGGATATGGGTGAGCTACACCTTTATGACAGTCAACACAGGTCTTTCTGTCTTCTGGGGCTTTCTTGAAGTTCATTTCATGCATTCTGACAGCCATCTTCTTCATTTCTGGAGATGGATTCTCATAAATACGGTTGTGACAGTTCTGACAGGTAGAAGAGTCAATGGAACGCAGGTAATCACGGGCCAGTTCGGCCTGCTGCTTACGGTTGGTTTCCAGCCAGTCCTGAGTTTCAAAACCATCAATAGTCAGGTAACCGATGATGTCCTTGGACACCACGATTTTCTTAACCAGATAGTTGAATGGCTCCTGGGCAATGTGACACTGCTGACACTGCACCACGATACCTGCACTGTTGGCGCCGTGTGGAGATTCCAGCACTTCATCCTGCAGTGAGTGACCCGCGTGACAAGTCATACAGAAGGCATCTGTACTGGTTGCATGCAGGGTAGTTTGAGTTGCAAAAAAGCCAACCGCGCCGATCACGATACCCACGATCAGCAGGGCCAGTATTGAGTATTTTGCGCTGGGTTTAAAAAGTGCACGCCAGTTCATCACTCTCTCCGATTTTTCAGTAATTAGAAAACTATAGAATTCTTTTTTTTAGTGTATGCGTTTTACATTTTCAGAAAATTGACTCGAGGCCAATAAACGAAAAATTACACAAACTTAGTATAAAAATGCGATCCAGATCTTGCTGAGCCTGTTGCAGTGTAAGTTCAATCTGTTAACAGACGACAAAATGCAGATGCCATATTGCTTGCGTCACCGCTATTTTATCATCAGCTATTTGACTGATATTCCCCCAAACAGGTGATCATGCGCACATTTTGCAATCGCCGATAAAAATCTTTCTGATCTTCGGAACCCTAACTTGCTCTCTCCGGTCAACTATTACAAGTCGATGGCTAATAAAGCATGGGCTGAAACTGAAGAAGTAAACTCTCAATGTCTTGAATAAACACCTCAAAGGAGAAACAGACAATGAAAACACTACGACTAATCCTGCCAGCCTTGCTGTCGCTGGCCAGCTTGCAGGCCAGCGCCGGGAGCCTGAGCGTAAGCGATAACCTGACTATAGAATCGGTTGACGGTGAACTGATGAATACACGCCAGGTTCAACTGGCCGAAGGTATTCATATGGTTGCACTGAGATTCAGTGATTTTTATGCCATCAATGCAGAAGACTCAAGCTGGGTACGCTCTGGTCCGCTGTTTACCGAAATCAACATTGAACCCGGCGAACAACTGGCGCTCAGTACTTACCCATTGCTCTCGGAAGAGGATGCGCGGGAGTTTCTGCAAACTCCGCAAGTCAGCGTTCAATCCAATAAAAGGGAGGATGGAAAACAAGCACTGATGAATCAGGTGCAGGTGATAACCCGACTGCTACAGGAGCAAAACTAGTGGCAGTTGCACGTAAAATGTTCGAACGGAAGCTGTTTAATGCGGTAAATGAAACTTTTTCCATTCGGCCTTTGTCACATCGGATAACCCCGGTATAAACCAGGCATTACACCTCGCTATGAAACTGAGAATCGGCAAATTGGCAATCTTAATCGCACTTCTGTGGCAACTTCTGGTCGCCTCAGTGCTTGCCATGCCCGCTTCAATGCTCGAGCAGGTTCATCATGCCAGCTCAGGTTCACACCATGCTGAACTTGTTACCTCCTCCACCTCAGAAGCAAGCGAATGCTGTCTGCCCATGGCAACAGAACACTGCGGTCAACACTGCGTAACTCTGTGGCTGAATACAGATAAACCATTGATTCCTTCTGAATCATCCGGAAATGGCAGAATTCTGCTACCGCAACAACTTGCGTTGACCGGATTACCTGCAGATATCAACCGTCCTCCAATCAAAAGTTAATTCGCTGCACTCTTGGTGCAGATCACTGTTTGGCCACAATTAACTAACTATGATTCAACAGCATATCTAGAAATGGCTGGGCTTTTTTGCCCCTCTTATTTGCCATTCGATAGCGACCCTAATTGGAGAAAATAATAATGAAATCAACTATCCGCTTTGTATCTGCAATCACATTTTCTTTGGCTGCGCTGAGCGCTCAAGCCGCCACCCTGACCGTGGGTGACAACCTGATGATCGAGTCCATCAATGGACAGGTCGTCTCCGGCGAGCAGGTACAACTTGCAGCAGGCAATCACCTGGTTGAACTGAGATTCAGCGATCGCTATTACACCAACGCCAACAGCAGCGGTAACTGGGTTAAATCTGCCCCGCTGTTTACTCAAATCAGCCTGACTGAAGATGAAGCTCTATCACTGCAAACACCCAAACTGAGCAACGAGGTTCAGGCGCGGGAATATGTGCGTCAGCCTGTGGTCACTCTGACCTCTGCAAACGGCCGTAATGAAAATTTATCGCTGCAAACTCAAGCACAATTAATGAGTCAGTTACTGGCAGCAATGTGATCTGAAACTCACATTTATCGTTAAACAGGAGCAACACTTGTGGTTGCTCCTGTGATACACTCAGGCCATCCATTATCAGGAATGATTATGATTAACCGATTCAAGTCACCACTGCTGACACTGCTTACCATGCTTGCACTTCTGGTGCAGAGCGTGGCTTTTGGTGCGCAATCTGTGACCCCTGTTTCAGTTGATATGCATCAAACTATGATGATGGATGGCAATCACTGCGCACCTGACATGGCAATGACCGCCATGGATTGTTGTGACAATGATGCTCAGGCCTCCGGCAATTCCTGCTGTGATGGTCAGGGCAGCTGCAGCGGCGACTGCGTTCACTGTCTGAGCATCTCAGTAACAGGCACACTGCTGAGTGACAGCCGTTGGCCGGATGCCCTGCCTTGCGGCACACTTCTGGTTGCCTATCTACCTCACTTCCACTCCATAGCTTTACCAAAGGCGCTCAGGCCTCCAATCGCCTGATCCCGCTTGCCCGCACCTGTTTATTGGTCGGGCTGTTCTACCGGTGCCTCACCGGATCTTAACTACTGGTAATTTTTGCCGTTTTCTCAGGCCAGCTTGTACATAGCTGATGCCATGCAGTACACGGCCATCAACTCGATGGAGTGATAATAATGAAGACCCTGATTAATCTGGTTTTATCCGCTTTTCTGCTGTTCTCTGCCGCGCCTTCAATGGCGATGGATCATCATGCCGCTCACCAGAGCCACGAATGCCCTATGCATCCTGAAGTAACAGGTATGCAGGGCGACACCTGCCCTAAATGCGGTATGGATCTTGAGCCTGCAGCCAAACAAGGCAAGGCCGGTTACCACTGCCCTATGTGTCCGGGCGTTGAAGGCGACAAGGGTGACAGCTGCCCTAAGTGCGGCATGGATTTGGAAGCAAAGGCCGGTTACAACTGCCCGATGCATCCAGAAGTGACTGGTCAGCAGGGTGACTCCTGCCCCAAGTGCGGCATGGATCTGGAGTCCACTGCCCAAGGTCAAGGTCAAGGTCATGGCCACGGCCACATGAAACACCATAAGCATCATTAATTCCGGGTGGAAGTGAGGTACATACAATGAAAACCATTAAACCGACAACGGCCGTCCGCAAGCATCATTCAGCGACAGCGACCGCCAGCGCCTGCCTGCTCGGGCTTTCCCTGGCATTCTCACCGGCTTATGCTGCAGCTGGCCAGACGGCAGAACACTCTGAACATCAGACATCTCAGATTGAAGCAGCTCAGAGCCATTACTATTGCCCGATGCACCCTCAGGAAACCAGTGATCATCCGGGACGCTGCCCTATCTGCAAGATGTTTCTGGTAAAAGATGAAGAGCAGGAAGAGGAAACACATTCAGCCCAGCAGCATGCGGGAAATGATCACAGCGCTCACCAGAGTATGAGCAATCAGGCTGCTGACAAAGTATTCAATCACCCTCAGCCTGATCCCCTTGCAAAAGCCAGTGCAGCCCCCGCCAGCGAAGGCAAAATCAAATACGTCTGCCCTATGCACCCGCAAATTGTCAGTGATGAGCAGGGCACCTGCCCCATTTGTGGCATGAATCTCGAGCCGGTCACCATGGCTGCGGATGCGCAGGAAATTGAAATTAACGTATCCGGCGGTATGCAGCAGGCCCTGGCGCTGCGCACCGAGCCTGTAAAACGCGGCACAATGTGGAAATATGTTCGTACAGTCGGTCAGGTGGACTATGACGAAAGCCAAATCGAACATGTTCACGCCCGAGTCAGCGGCTGGATCGAGAAACTGCAGGTCAGCGCTGCCGGCGACAAAATTGAAAAAGGCCAGCTCCTCTATGAACTGTATTCACCTGAGCTGGTAAACGCTCAGGACGATTATCTGCTGGCGATGGAAACCCTGAAACAGTCCAAAAACAGTCAAAGTTATCAGGAGCTGGTGCGTAAGGCCGGGTTGCGACTGGAGCTGTTGGGCATGTCTCAGGCGCAAATTACCAAGCTGGCCAAAACCGGCAAAAGCCAGTACCGGGTACCTTTCTATGCCAAATCCAATGGCGTGGTAAAGACCCTTAGCATTCGGGACGGCATGTATATACAACCCCAAACCGAGATCCTCTCCATGGTGGATCTGTCCAAGGTATGGGTGATCGCCGATGTCTTTGAAAACGAGCAGAGCTGGCTGGAAATCGGCCAGGAAGCTGAGGTCTCTGTGCCCGCAATGGGCCTGCAGGATATCAAAGGGCGGGTGGATTACATCTACCCGGAACTGGACCCGGTAACCCGCAGTTTGCGGGTGCGTATCGTGCTGGACAATCCGGGCGCTGAACTGAGACCCAAGACCCTGGCAAAAGTCGCCCTGTTCGGTGGCGCCAAACGCCAGGCATTGACCATACCTCAGGAAGCCCTGATCCAAACCGGCAAAGAAAACCGGGTTATAGTCAAACTGTCGGATGACACCTTTACTGCCCGTCTGGTCGATGTAGGCATGCAGAGCAAAGGCAAGGCAGAAATCCTCAAAGGCCTGGAGGAAGATGAACTGGTGGTGACATCCGGTCAATTCCTGCTGGATTCAGAAGCCAGCCTTAAAGGCAGCCTGATGCGTCTGAGCTCAGGTCATCAGCACTGACAGGGCGGGTAAACTATGTTGAAACGAATTATTGAAGCCTCGCTCAAGCAACGCTTTATGGTGCTCATTCTGGCCGTCATGATTGCGGCCTGGGGCGTACTTGAGCTGCGAAAAACACCGTTGGATGCGCTGCCTGATCTGTCTGATGTACAGGTAATCATAAAAACCAGCTACCCGGGACAGGCACCGCAACTGGTGGAAGAGCAGGTCACCTATCCGCTGTCCACCGCCATGCTGGCAGTACCCGGAGCCAAAACCGTTCGCGGATTTTCTTTCTTCGGCGATTCCTATGTTTACGTCATCTTCGAAGATGGCACAGACATTTACTGGGCGCGCTCACGGGTACTGGAATACCTCAGTCAGGTCGCCAGCCGCCTGCCGGAAGGAGTACAACCGGCACTGGGACCCGACGCCTCCGGCGTTGGCTGGGTCTATCAATATGCTCTGGTCGATCGCAGCGGCAAACTGGATCTGTCGCAACTCAAGAGCTTGCAGGATTGGTATTTGAAGCTTGAGCTGCAAAGTGTCTCGGGCGTATCAGAGGTTGCCACCGTCGGCGGCATGGAACTGACCTATCAGATCGTGCTGGATCCCGACAAACTGGCGCTTTACAAACTGGATATCGCTTCGGTTAAAAATGCCATCAGTAAAGCCAACAGCGAAGCAGGCGGCTCGGTCGTGGAAATGGCGGAAGCTGAATACATGGTTCGCGCCAAAGGCTATCGCCAAACACTGGCGGATTTTGACACAATTCCACTTGGCGTCACCAGTCCGTCCGGCACACCATTAATGCTCAAAGACATTGCCACTGTCCGCAAGGGCCCGGCCGCCCGCCGTGGTATCGCAGAGCTGGACGGTACCGGCGAGGTCGTTGGTGGCATTGTGGTGATGCGCTACGGTGAAAATGCCCTGAGCACCATAGACGCGGTCAAAGCCAAGTTACAGCAACTGCAGGCTGGTTTACCTGAAGGGGTAGAAATTGTCACCACCTATGACAGATCCCAGCTGATCCTCAATTCCGTCGATAACCTGTACCACAAGGTTATTGAAGAAATGCTGGTTGTAGGTCTGGTGTGTCTGCTGTTTCTGCTGCACGCGCGCTCAACCCTGGTTGCCGTGGTCACTCTGCCATTGTCGATTCTGGTTGCCTTTATCGTCATGAATCACATGGGGGTGAACGCCAACATCATGAGTCTGGGCGGCATCGCCATTGCCATTGGTGCCGTGGTGGACGGTGCGATTGTGATGATTGAAAACCTGCACAAACACCTGGAACACTTCAAGGATGAGCATCAGCGGGAGCCGGATGCCACAGAGCACTGGAAAATTGTTGCCGAAGCCTCGGTAGAGGTCGGCCCGGCGCTGTTCTTCTCTCTGTTGATTATCACTTTGAGTTTTGTTCCTGTGTTTACTCTGGAAGCTCAGGAGGGACGACTGTTTACCCCACTGGCTTACACCAAAACCTTTGCCATGGCCGCAGCCGCCATATTGTCCATCACGCTGGTACCGGTACTGATGGGCTATTTTATTCGCGGCAAAATTCCCTCCGAGCAAAGTAACCCGATTAGCCGGGTGCTGATCGCTCTGTACAAACCAGTTCTCAAGTTGGTATTGCGCTTCCCGAAAACCACAGTAGTGCTGGCATTGGCAGCGTTGATCAGTGCCTGGTACCCCTATTCCCATATGGGTCGCGAATTCATGCCTGAATTGGAAGAAGGCGATTTGCTGTATATGCCGACCACCCTGCCGGGGATCAGCGCCGGTAAGGCGGCGGAAATTTTGCAGCAAACGGACCGGTTGATTAAAACCGTGCCTGAGGTGGAGCGGGTATTCGGTAAGGTCGGCCGCGCCGATTCAGCAACCGATCCAGCGCCACTGACCATGCTGGAAACCACCATCATGCTCAAACCCAGAGACGAATGGCGTGAAGGCATGACGCTCGAAGGGGTCATAGATCAGCTGCAGGCAACAGTGAAAGTACCAGGTATGACCAACGCCTGGGTACAACCCATCAAGACCCGGATCGACATGCTTTCCACTGGCATTAAAACCCCTGTGGGTATCAAAATCACCGGTGCCGATGTCGAAGAATTGCAGCGGATCGGTGCCGAAATTGAAGCCATTCTGGCACCATTGCCCGGCACTCAGTCGGCCTATGCGGAGCGGGTTGGTGGCGGACGTTACATAGACGTGACGCCGAAACTGGAAGTTGCCTCCCGTTATGGCATGACGCTCACCGATATTCAGGATGTGGTACGCTATGCAGTAGGCGGCATGAAGGTCGGCGAATCGGTGCAGGGTGCAGAACGTTATCCGATCAACCTGCGCTATCCAAGAGAGTTGCGGGATAATCTGGAAAAACTGCGGGATTTGCCGGTAATCACCAAAACCGGGCATTACCTGCCGCTGGCTAATCTGGCCGATCTGCAGATCACCGATGGCGCTCCTATGCTCAAGAGCGAGAATGGTCGGTTAATCTCCTGGGTATTTGTCGATATCAAAGGCATGTCTGTCGGTGAATATATTGACCAGGCCAAGTCGGCGCTCAGCACCAAACTACAACTGCCACCAAGATACAGTTACAGTTTTGCCGGTCAGTACGAATACATGCAGCGGGTAGAAGCCAAACTCAAGACTGTCATCCCCATGATGCTGGCGGTGATCTTCATGCTGCTGATGCTGACATTCGGCTCTGCCGTACAGGCCAGTGTGATTATGCTGAGTCTGCCATTTGCCCTGGTCGGCTCGACCTGGTTACTGTACCTGCTCGACTTCAACCTGTCGGTTGCGGTCGCGGTCGGTATGATTGCGCTGGCCGGCGTCGCAGCCGAATTTGGTGTGGTGATGTTGGTGTATTTGAACAACGCCATTAAGCAGCATCAAAAGCAAGGCAGATATCAGACCACTGACGACCTGAAAGATGCACTGATAGAAGGAGCGGTCATGCGTATTAGGCCAAAAGCCATGACGGTAGCCACCATCTTCTTTGGTCTATTGCCCATCATGTGGGGCGCAGGCAGCGGGAATGAAGTGATGCAGAAAATTGCCGCCCCCATGGTTGGCGGTATGGTTACGGCACCGATATTGTCATTGTTCGTTCTGCCTGCACTCTATCTGCTGATTTATGGCCGTAAGCTCAGCAGGCCACAGCACAATGAAGCCTGACAACATCGGGCGTCATACTTAAGCATGAAACAGTCAGCATCCAGGGTTAACCCCGGATGCTGTCACATCGCTGCAATATATTGCAGGAATACTGGTTCTATCTCGCAAGCGTACTTGCAAGCACTCTTGATAGTCCCCCAGAGAGTATTTTGATGCCAAATCCTGTTGCAGGATTTGGCATTTTTTTCATGCGTAATACCCAGGACTACTCGAGGTCTTTGGTGGGCGGGTATAATCACATCAAATTGCCCCAACCCACTGTTTATTAATGAAACGCTTAACTTTAACCCTGCTGCTATGCGGTTATCTGCTCCCTGCACTGTCGGCACCGGCAGATGGCGTGCTCGCAGCAACCGAGACCTGCCCGCTTTACCAATCAAAAAACAAACTCACCAACCCGGGAAATCTGCAAACAACGGCCGGCAGGCAATATCAAATTACCGAGTATTTGGGTCGGCCTCAGGCACCGCAATGGTTCCGGGTGCGAACAACTGCCACTGAGACTCCACTTCGCTGGTTGTCGGCAGACTGTGTTGATGTGCAGCAATTTTCCGCTCACAAAGCTGATAACAAAAAGCAAACGGGCAACTGCAATACCCGGGCTCAACAGGACAGCTTCGTATTGGCACTAAGCTGGCAACCGGCATTCTGTGATTTGAATGGTCGGGATAAAACCGAATGCAGAATGCTGGATGCAAACCCAGAGGCCATTGCCCACAGACAATTTAGTCTGCATGGTCTGTGGCCCAACAAGTCGTCCTGCGGTGTGAAATATGGTTTTTGTGGCGAGGTGAAAACTAAACCCCGGACTTTCTGTGACTACCCGGCATTGTCTTTGTCGAGCGATGTCAGAACTCAGCTAGAACAGGTAATGCCCAGTGCCAGGTACGGCACCTGCCTGCAGCGACATGAATACTGGAAGCACGGCAGCTGTATGACTGCTCAGCCCGATGAATATTTTGCAATGTCAGCAAAATTAATTAATCAAATCAACAGCTCATCCTTCGTCACTGAGTTTATCGCCCGCCATAGGGGGGAAAAAGTCAGCCGTGAACAATGGCAGCAGGCGTTTGATTCCAGCTTTGGTCAGGGAGCACACCGCAGAGTTAAACTGCAATGCCACAAGGGGCTTTTAACGGAAGTACAAATGCAACTGCCATTGAACCTGGATGCACCATTACGCGAACTGTTGACCCGGGCGGAACCAACTCACAAAGGCTCCTGCCCGAGTAAATTCAAGCTGGTGGATTAATTGCTCAGAGTGATGACAGAAAACACGGCGCCCTGAGAGTCATTCAGTACCGCGAACCTGCCCACGCCCTCGATTTCAGTTGGGGGCACGCACACCTCACCACCAAGTTCCTGTGCGCGGGCCGCCGTCAGATCTACATTCGCAACACGAAAATAAGGCATCCAGTGACTGTTGATATCACCCCAGTCATCTGTCATCTGCAGCATCCCGCCGAAAGCCAGCGAATGCTGTTCCAATTCGGTATAGACATGCCCTTCCACTTCCAGACGCCGACTTTGCCATCCCAGTGACTGCTGATAAAACTTCAACGCCTGAACCGGATTGCGACAGGCCAATTCAACCCAACATAGGGTGTTCAGTTCACCAAAACTGGCTGCGCCCTGATGATTACCGGCCTGCCACAAACAGAAGGATGCCCCCTCCGCATCTGAAATCATTGCCATATGACCGGCGTCGCCCACCTGATGTGGCCCGGTGCGAACCACACCACCGGCCTCACGGATCAGCCCCAGCGTCCGGTTGAGATCAGTCACTGCGAAATAGATATTCCAACCTGGAACAACGAAATCCATCTGGTCAGTGACAGCATAAATGGCCCCCTGATTCTGAGCATCAACGCTGTACATGGTGTAGGCACCTTCAGGCAAAGGAATATCCGCAAGCGTCCAACCAAACAATGAAGTGTAAAAGGCCTTCGCCTGCCCGGCATCAGTTGCCGCCAGTTCGGTCCAGCATGGCAATCCCTGAAGATACTGAGTGACTTGCATCCTTTGCTCCTTGTGAATGTGGTTCATATGAAGGGCTGTACCGGTCCAAACGCACATCACGCCTGGCTCGAATTTGACTTCATGAACCTAACTTAGCGGTCTTACAGGATTTTTTCCACTCACCACAGAAAAGTTGGCGTTACTTGAAGGGGCGATTCTCTGACAACTGGTCTAGGCTTTAATGAATAACGCACCCTAAAGCGAGGAAATACCGTGAGCATTTCAGCACATCAGATCAGATTGGTTCAGGAATCCTTTATGAAGGCAGCCCCTCACGCAGATAAACTGGCCGCCCACTTTTACAAAACGCTGTTTGAAGTCGCTCCCGGAGTAAAACCCCTCTTTGGAGCAGATATGAAATCCCAGCAGCGGAAACTCATCGTAATGCTAAAAGCGGCAGTAGAAGCACTGAATGATCTCGATGCGCTGGTGCCGGTGTTGAATGATTTGGCCGTCCGCCATGTAAAATACGGCGCCAAACCGGAACATTTTACCCCCGTCGGCAATGCACTGCTGTTCAGCCTGAAGTGCCAGTTGGGAGACAAAGACTTCACACCTGAAGTCAAAGAAGCCTGGATCGCAGTTCTCAGGTTGGTTTCCAGTACAATGAAACAAGCAATGAGGCCCGCTGCGTAGGCGGGCCTCCTGGCTTTAACGGCAATTTAAGTTACTGCTTTAAACACATCACGTGATAGACACCATCTTCCACTTCAGTCCCCTCGGTTTCATGCTCAAAACCGGGAAACTCTTTGTCCCAGATCTCAAGACTCTTGAGGTAACCAATCTGCGGACTGGAGTCATCCCCAAAGTTCTCCCCTGACATCAACATTGGAATGCCAGGAGGGTATGGAATAACAGCATTGGCTGCCACCCGCCCGGCCAGCTTGTAACTTGGCACCATTTCCACATTGTTTTCGACAATGGCCTGAAATGCCGCTCTGGGCGTAATATCGGCGTGAGGCAAAATTGAATAGGCAGCATTCAACTTTTCAGAAGGGTTATGGGTACGCAGATAGTCAAACATCTTGTCACCCAGCTCCTTCAAACCCATTCCTCCATATGTGGCAGGATAGTTGTCTGTCAGGTTTGGCAGCACATCCTCCAGCGGCGTATTGGCATCATAGTGCTTCTTGAACGACAGCAAGGTGTTCACCAGTGTTGCCCACTTACCTTTGGTAATCCCCATAGAGAACAGGAACATCACCTGAAAATCTGTGGTACGGGTTGGAATGATGCCGTAGCGCCCCAGATATTGAGTCACCAATGCAGCCGGTACGCCGGATTCAAGCAGGTTGCCATCATCTCCCATCCCCGGCGCAAGGATACTGACTTTGATAGGATCGAGCATACACCAGTCTGCAGGCATATCCTTGAAGCCATGCCAACTGTCGCCCGGATGCATCTTCCAACAATCCTGATTGGTCGCCAACAGCTCAGGAGGCGCTTCTTCAAAGGCATAGCTTTGCCCGGTGGCCGGATCTTTGACAATTTCCGCATTCCATGGTTTGAAGAACCAATCGCCATCCTGCTGATATTCCTTGTAAAGCTTGCCCATTGCCTGACGAAAATCCACTGCTTCACGGATCACTTCAGTGGTCAGAGACAAACCACGATTGCCATCCATCTGAGATACGGCAATGTCATTGGAAGCAGCAATGGCATACAGAGGCGATGTCGTGGCATGCATCATGTAAGCCTGGTTAAAGCGCTGAAAATCAATAGCGTCTTTACCATGACGAATATGCAGCCAGGAAGCCTGAGACAGTGCGTTCAGCAGCTTGTGAGTGGAGTGCGTCGCGAAAATAGTTGGACCATCGTAATCCGGGTCTGGCTCACCACGCATGGCATAGTGGTCTTCATAGACAGGGTTGAATCGGGCATATCCGTACCAGGCTTCGTCGAAATGGATACGATTGCTGCTTTCAGCGAGAATTTCCTGAGCCCGTTTGGCGTTATAACACAGACCATCATAGGTACAGTTGGTCAGTACCGCGTAAGGTGCCACCTTACCGGCCTCACCTTTGGTCATTTCGTTGGCCTTGGCGGTAGCCTCCAGTGCCGCTTTGGTCATCTGTTCTGGATAAATAGGGCCGATAATACCGTAGCGGTTGCGGGTCGGCACCATATAAACCGGCAATGCACCGGACAACATTAAGCCCTGCTCAATGGATTTGTGGCAGTTGCGATCGCAGATAGCCAGGGTATTTTCCTTCATACAGATTTGCATGATGGTCCGGTTTGACCCGGAGGTACCTGTCACCAGAGAGTATGAGGAGTCAGCCCCAAAAACCTTGGCTGCGTATCTTTCACTCTCACCAAAGGCCCCTGTGTGATCCAGCATGGACCCCAGGTTTCCCCGCTCAATCCCCATGTCCGTACGGAACAAGCCTTCGCCATAGTAACTATAGAAACGCTGCCCTGCCGGGGTTTTGGTAAAACCAACCCCGCCCTGATGTCCCGGCGCCGCCCAGGAATACTCGTGGACATCATCGTATTTCATAAAAGCTGACATCAAAGGCGGCAGCAGTCGGTCACGGTATCTCTGCATGGCCGCCAACGCGCGCCCTGCAATAAAGTCAGGAGTATCTTCAAGAATCCAGGCAAATTCATCAACATTGGCCATCAACTCGCGACTGACGGTCAGGGTAATCTTTTTGCGCTCAGCCAGCAGGAATACGGGCACATTTTCCTGACGCTTGTTCAACTTTGCGATCAGTGAGAAAAAGTGCTCATTTTCGTCATGCTGCGAGCCACTCATGGTAGATGTCAGCATCAGACAATCAATGGCGATGTTGGCATTCAGAATGGAATAACAATCATCAAAAGAAGTCGCTACTGTAACCTTGGCTCCGGCATCCGATAACTCTTCAATCAGACGGTTAATGGCACTACCTACTACCCCTTCTTTGGGTGCCTCTTCAAGGATCAGGACTGTGTACTTTTTACCGTAACTTCTCATTGGTCATACTCCAACAATTTCATATAGATTAAAGGGATATAACTCGCCTATTCAGCAATAAGCGAAGACCAGTTATCAGGAACAACAGCAGGGACAGATTCAGCAAATAAGGCATAATTCGCTTTATCATCATCAGATGAATTGTGTGTAAGCTCTTAACTTAGAAGAAGTAGTGACTATTTGACAAATATTATTATTTTCTTAATTATCAACACCTTAACCACAAATTAATTTATTTTCATTATATTTCAATAAGTTATGCGTAGATCACTTATTGGGCTTGGTCATATTCTACTTAGTCATTGATATGTCATAAATAAATGTCACCTGTCCGGATTACATGTAAAAAAATATTTGTAATCACTTGACCAATCTCTCTAAACTGATTCAGATAATAATAATTTCATCAATAATCTCCTGAGTGAAAATGTCATAAACGCCTGCTAGTGTTTAAAGCTCGTGACTGGCATTTTTTAATCTACTGAAACAAATAAAAATATTTCGTTGAATAATTGGCAATGCAGCCGTTTGACGTTGCCGGGCTAGTGGAACGTAATTGATCCAGGGAAGTTGTAACTCCGTGCAGCTTTGTGCTTGGCTGGGTCAGCCAAGCCACTGCCCAGTTAACGACTTTCCAATAACCTGGGAGTACATCGAATGGCATCTGAATCCAATAAAATGGGGCTGGTTGGGTTAACGACTATCGTAACCGTCAACATGATGGGGTCAGGCATTATTATGTTGCCAGCCAGTCTGGCACAAACCGGCGCCATCTCTTTGCTGAGCTGGTTGGTCACCGCAATAGGCGCAATGTGTATCGCATACGCCTTCGCCAAATGTGGCATGTATTGCACGAAAGATGGCGGTATGTCGGCATACTCAGCAGAGGCTCACGGCAAATCTTCGTTCTTCATCGCTTCCTATACCTACTATGTCTGTCTGGTGATTAGTGCCGTGGCCATTGCGGTGTCAGCAGCTGGCTATCTGGAAGAGTTTATCCCCTGGTTGAAGGAAAAGCCGATTAATACCTTTGTCGGCGTTGTCGCCATCCTGATTGTGACCATGATAGCCAACTTCAAAGGTCCAAAAATCACCGGTCAGATATCTGCATTTACCGTTTGGGGTATCATCATTCCAGTGGTTGGACTGTCGGTGATAGGCTGGTTCTGGTTCGATCCCAAGCTGTTTAGCGAAGCGTGGAATCCCCACCAAATGACCACCATGGATGCCATTTCCTCAGGGATTGCGCTGACTTTGTGGGCATTTTTGGGTATTGAATCAGCCGGGGCAAACTCAGGCACGGTGGAGAATCCACAGAAAAACGTGCCACTGGCCTGTATGCTGGCAACCAGTTTCACCGCCATCGTGTACATTGCCTCGACAGCTGTGATTCAGGGCATCGTCCCCAATGCTGAGCTCGCCAAGTCAGATGCACCATTTGGCTTGGTTTATACCTTCATGTTCAACAAGGAAATAGGGTTGGTCATTACCGCGCTGGCGGTAATCGCCTGTATCGGCTCGCTGTTGGGCTGGCAGTTTACCAACGCTCAGGTATCCAGAGCAGCGGCTGATATCAAGCTGTTTCCAAAAATCTTTGGTGAAGTCAGTAAAGACAATGCTCCTATCAAGGGCATGCTGATCATGCTTGTACTGGAACTGGCATTGGCGGTGATGACCATTTCGCCTACTTTGGTGAAGCAGTTCAACGTTCTGGTCAACCTGGCAGTATTTATTAACATGGTGCCATACATACTGTCGCTGACCGGTCTCGAAGTCATACTTCGCAGTAATAATGTCAGCAGCAAGGAATACCAGATTGGTTCAGTCGTCGGCACACTGGCTGTGGTCTACAGTATCTATGGAGTGTATGCCTGCGGTGAAGAGGCCGTATTCTACGGCGCCATCCTGACTCTGTTTGGCTATATATTCTATGGTTTTATTGCGGCGCGGGATGTTACTCCGCAGGCCAAAGTATAAGCCACGACCCACGGATAAAAATGAATAAGGGCGCCAATAGGCGCCCTTATTCATATCTGGAGCGGGTGATGGGAATCGAACCCACATTAAAAGCTTGGGAAGCTTCCGTTCTACCATTGAACTACACCCGCGACATACCCATAAGTTACTGATGTTTAAAACGATGTCAATACAATGCCAAAAAGATTTCAACCATATACTGGCAGCAGCTTTGCCATAGCCAACAAATGACAGGTTGCTGTCAGCACACCAAAAGCGATCACCAGAATAATCACCAATGTACCGCCCGGCACTCTGAAGCTTTTGCTATCCGGAAACATTTTACGGGTTTGATAGGCCATCAGTCCGGGAACGATCACCGCCCAGATACAGGCTGCCAGCGCAGCAAAGCCGATTGCAACCAAAAAGCCGTTGGGGAACAGCACACCCATCAACGTCGGAGGAACAAAGGTCACCATGGCGGTCTTACTGCGTCCCGCCATGCTGTCGTCAAATCCAAACAAGTCAGCCAGATAGTCAAACAGCCCCAGCGTCACTCCCAAAAATGACGAAGCCACCGCAAGATTGGCAAACAGCGTCAACATGCTGCTCAGCCATTGCTGAGCCATCACCTGCTGGAGTGCGCCAACCAGCACGCCCATATTGCCCCCCTGAGCAATAATCTCAATAAAGCCGGTTCGGCTGATATTTCCCATGGTCGCAACCAACCAGCAGATATAAATCACCAAGCCAAGAAAAGTACCGGCAAAAATCGCTTTAATGATGGTCGACGCTGCATGCCCATAATATTTAACCAGGCTGGGCACGTTGCCATGATAACCAAAGCTGGCTAACCCAAAAGGCAGGGCTGCCAGAATGTAAGGCGCATACACAGCCTCACCATCTGGTTGCAGTAATTTTGCCGGTTCTATCTCGATCAGCAGATTACCAATGGCCAGGAAGAAAGTAATTATCATGCCTCCCAACATCACGGTAGTAATGCGGTCAACCGCCTTGGTGCTGATCATCACTATGGATGCCAGAACGCCGGCAAATACCAGCCCGGCCACGCTTTGAGGAAGATGGATGCCCAGGTTGTCGAGACTGTGGTTAACGATAGATGAACCACCACTGATGTAGGCGTATGTCAAAATATACAACACAAAAGCAATCGACACCCCGCTGACAATTCTCCAGAATCGTCCCAGCGTTTCGCGGGTTAACGTATCGAAGCTGGCGCCAGGTTCGAAGTGAAGATTAGCCTCCAGCAGCAGCAAACCAGACATCAACATGATAAACCAGATGCCGATGAGCAAGATTACCCCATAGCCAAACCACATACCGGCACTGACCACCGGCAGGGAGAACATGCCGGCACCGACAGTCGTCCCGGCAATAATCATCGCGCCTCCCAACAAAGATTTTCCGCCGGGGGCCGCATTCATATGATTCGCCATAATTATCTTCCGTTATTCTGTTCAGCGATAAAAAACGCCTGCAGGGCAGGCGTTTTCTTGATTCAAGGCCATACCAGAGGTATGGCAGATCCGTTAATGTTCGGCAGCAACGGCCTCGACAATAGTCTGCCTGACCGACGACCGCAACAAGCTGTTTGAATGATTGCGAACCCGCTCAATGACCTCAGGCTTCGCCTTACCGGCCAGATAACCCAGGTCCTTGAGACGAACACTCAGCGTACCGTACAGCTTCTTGTCATAAAACTCTGGAGCGGTCACCCCGTGCAAAGCCCCAAGACGCTGCGCCAACAGATGACTTTCTGCTTCCAGCTCGGCCCGCTCAATAGCAGGACGGGACGCCAGCAGATTAAAGATAATGGCGTAACGCTGCATGGTTTCGCTGATAAGGCCACTGAGCAACAGCAGCATATTGATTTTACCCTGATTGACCTGATAAACCGTTTCACCTGAGATCAATCCCTCTTCAACAAACTCACTCAGCAGCCTGTCGACATATCCGGTCAGATCATCAATTCCCATAAAGAGCTCTGCCTCAAGCAAAGGATAGAACTCCTTCACTGTATCCTGCACTGAATCTCTGGAGCAGGCCTCATAACGGGTCAGGCAGTTGGCAATCAACGCAGGTACAATCAGCAAGTGAATGATGTTATTGCGATAGTATGTCATCGACAGGGTATGCACCGGGTCAATTCTGACAATATCTCCCAGTCCGTCAGATTCCTGCACCAGTTTTTTCAATTCCAGCCCCTGATCCACCAGCGACTGGCCATCTCCCTCAACGACAGACATATAGCCGGTGTAAGGCACACCTTTAAGCAACTTCAGGTAGAGATCCAGTTGCTTTTCCAGTTGATTCCGCTCAAGTGCATTTTGCTCTGCAGCAAGCAATACCGCACTGTTCAGCGTAACGGCACTGGCCGCAGCGGCATCATTGATATTGGTCATGACTCTGGTGGCCAGCTGATTCACCACAGGCGTCAACCAACTGGGCTTGCTTTCAGGTTCATTTGCCAACTGCTCTCGCCAATCTGCCACATTCTCGGTAAGAAAATTCTGCAGATTGATAGGCTGACCGAAATTTACATAACCCTGGCCGAAGTTACCCAATTTTCGAATGGCACCAAACACCTGCCAAACCGACTCTTTTTCCTTCTTCTTACCACTGAGTTCTTTGTGATATGTAGCCACTTCCATTACATGGTCATACCCCAGATACACAGGCACCAAAGTCACCGGGCGTTCAATACCGCGCAATACACTGTTGACCGTCATCGCCAGCATTCCGGTTTTAGGTACCAACAAACGACCGGTACGTGAGCGACCACCTTCGGTGAAATACTCTACCGAATAGCCTTTGGCAAACAGCTGATCCAGATACTCGCGGAACACTGCGGTATAAAGCTTATTACCGTTGAAACTGCGACGGATGAAAAATGCGCCACCACGGCGGAACATAGGACCGGCTGGCCAGAAGTTCAGATTGATACCGGCCGCAATGTGCGGAGGCACCATGCCCTGAAAGTACAGAATGTAAGACAGCAGCAAATAATCCATATGGCTGCGATGGCAAGGCACATAGACAATTTCATGGCCATCATGATGTAACTGGCGTACATGCTCGGCACCTTTGATATTGATGCCCTTATACAATTTATTCCACAACCAAGTCAAAATACGCTCAGCGATGCGCACCAGCGAGTCAGAATAGTCCGCCGCGATTTCATCCATATACTCAATGGCGCGGGCTTTCGCCTCAGCTTCGGAAATCTGCTTGGATGCGGCCTCTTCTTCAATAGCCCGCTTGATATTTTCAGCATTCAGCAACGAATGGAACAACGCCTGACGGTTAGGCAGCGCAGGTCCTGTCATCACCTTACGCTGACGACGGAAGTGCACTCTGGCGACTCTGGCAAGCTTGTGAGCAATGGACTGATCCGTGCCGTGCTCATCTGCCATATAGCGCAGAGATACTGCATTGGAAAACTGAATAAAGTTGTGACGCCCAAGGAACAGAATCATCAGGGCTTTGCGCAACCAACTCGGGTCTTCGCGTTCAAGCACTGCAGCCTTCATGGTGTCATCATCTTTACCCGGAGTCCGTCCCCAAAACAGACTCACAGGAACCAACTGCACATCCAGCTCACTGTCCTGACGGTGTAATTCCAGCAACTGGGTAAACGCCTCAAGGAACGGTTCGTTGCCCGCTCTGCGACCAAACAGCGGTTTGGCACCTTCCAGACACACCACTCTTGGGATCATTCGCCCTTTCAACATCAAAGGTTCGTTTGGACTGGGCAACCCCAACTGCTGGCTGATATTCAGCAACACGTTCATATCACTGAAGGACGATGTCTTCAGGACATAAATCATCGGCCGCTCGGGATCCAGATTCAGATCATCGAACGGGCGCTGTGGCACGGTAATAGTGTGAACCAGCTTATCCTGGATCCACCTGAGGGATTTCAACCAAAAAGAGTCTTGTTTGGACATTATTTGCTGCAATCTACATCACATTGAATTGTGACATAGAATATCAGACATAACCCGCCCAGCGCCACGCACTCTCAACTAACAGAATTGAACAATACTTGCACTGCAAAAAATACTGTATATACTGACAGGTACTGTATGAAAAAACAGGGACCGACATGAGACCGCTGACGCCACGCCAAGCCGAAATTCTTGAGCTGATTAAACGCAACATTGCCGATACAGGCATGCCCCCTACCAGAGCAGAAATCGCTTCAACATTGGGTTTCCGCAGCGCCAATGCGGCTGAAGAGCATCTTAAGGCCCTGGCCAAAAAGGGCTACATCGAGATCATGCCCGGCACCTCCAGAGGCATTCGTCTGCCTCAGGAAGAAGCACAAAATGACGACCCTGGGTTGCCATTGATCGGGCAGGTTGCTGCCGGCGAACCCATTCTGGCGCAGCAACATGTGGAAAATTACTATCAGGTTGATCCTGCCATGTTCCATCCCCATGCTGATTTTCTGCTGCGGGTGCGCGGTGACAGTATGAAAGATATCGGCATTCTGGAAGGCGACTTGCTGGCAGTCCATAAAGTACAGGATGCCCGCAACGGACAGGTTGTAGTCGCCAGAGTGGAAGACGATGTCACCGTCAAGCGCTTCGAAAAGAAAGGCAATGTCGTTTATTTGCACGCTGAAAATGCTGCCTACAGCCCTATCAAGGTAGATCTGACCTGCCAACACCTAACCATTGAGGGTTTGGCTGTTGGAGTCATTCGCAATGGAGACTGGCTATGAACAAACTCGTCGGCACTGCCCCCCGCCATCCAGGCTTGTGGCGCTCTCACAGCAGTGACAGCGACGCAGGACGGATCCTGACACTGCAAAGTGAAAATCGCGGGCTGAGTGAGTTGCACAGCTGTGCTCCTCAACTGGCACAACTGAGTCAGCAGGGCCGCTGGATTGTTCTTATCAATGCTCCCAAGTTCGAATATCGTCAGCTATTAGCGAAGGCCGGTGTGCGTATGGACAGAATCCTGCTGGTTCGTGGCAGAGATGAAGTTGAAACCTTATGGGCGATGGAAAGAGCACTGACAAGTGGTACGTCCAGTGCAGTGATAGCTTGGAGTTCGCCTCTTGATGAAAGGGATCAACGCCGCTTGCAATTGGTTGCCAAAAGCGCCAGAGCAATAGGATGGTTAATTGAAGATGTGAATGCTCACTCACAATTCAGACATGAGCACCGTTTGATCAACACGGTAAAATTGCAAAACTTTCACTGAGCACTCAGTCTGTATTTTCCCACCAGGCCCCTTGATAGGGGCCTAACCGTTTATATTCCCCTGAAAAATTTCATTTGCGCCTTGAGCTTGATCAATATTTGCGCAGCAAGTAATGTAAATTTAAAGGGCAAATTTTCTGCCCAACTCTCCTCTAATAAAACTGACCGGAAGAAGTTGGTAGCAGAATTAAAGTCAAATGGACGGCGATTAGTGTGTCGTTTTGCTGTCGGTATACCGTGTTCAAATGAAGCGCGGTGCCGAATACACTAACAGTCTCATTGCTTTTTGTGGGAACCGAAGAGTTAACATAGAGCAGAGATTTACTGTGTGACTCTTCTTTGTAGTTGCGGTTGCAATTATACAGAGGAGATGTCTTTTGAAGCATTGGCTGTATCTTTTAGTAGGGCTGTTTGCCCCTGCACTGACGGCATCGGAATTGCCGCTCAATATGACCCAGGGGGTCACAGAAATCAGCAATAAAGTCTATGACCTGCATATGACTATTTTGCTGATCTGCTGTGCCATTGGCGTGATTGTATTTGGATTGATGTTTTATTCCATGCTCAATCACCGTAAATCCAAAGGTGCCGTTCCGGCACAATTTCACGAAAGCACTAAAGTTGAAATAATCTGGACCCTGATCCCATTCCTGATCCTGATTGGTATGGCGATACCTGCCACCAAAACCTTAATTGCCATGGAGGACACCAGCGATGCCGATATTACTGTGATGGTTACCGGCTCTCAGTGGAAATGGCACTACAAATATTTTGATGAAGACATCGAATTCTTTTCGATATTGTCGACCCCCAGAGATCAAATCGACAATCAGGCTCCGAAAGATCCCCATTATCTGCTTGAAGTGGACAAACCTCTGGTGTTGCCCACCAATAAAAAAATCCGCTTTCTGGTGACCTCTGAAGACGTAATTCATTCTTGGTGGGTACCTGCTTTTGCCGTTAAAAAAGATGCAAATCCCGGCTTCATCAACGAGGCCTGGACCAAAATCGAGCAGCCTGGAACCTATCGAGGCCAGTGTGCTGAGTTGTGCGGTAAAGATCATGGCTTTATGCCTATCGTTGTTCAGGCTATGCCGGAAGCCGAGTTTGCTGCGTGGGTCACGGCGCAGAAGCAAGCCGCATCGACTGCCGCGGCTCAGGCCGAGGCGGCACTCAGCCAAACTCTTTCCAAAGAAGAATTGATGACTCAAGGCGAACAGGTTTATCTGGCTCGCTGCGCTGCTTGTCATCAGCCTAATGGTGCCGGCCTGCCCGGCGTATTCCCCAGCCTGCACAAGAGCCCGGTTATTCAGGGCCCAGTAGCCGGACACCTCAATATCGTCATTAATGGTAAGCCGGGAACGGCTATGCAGGCCTTCGGTAAACAGCTGACAGCTCAGGAAATTGCCGCCGTAATCAGCTACGAGCGCAATGCCTGGGGTAATGACAGCGGCGATCTGGTTCAGGCCGCAGATGTCAGTAACTTTGAGAAATAACGGGGAGCGCACAAGATGACAAGCACGACTCACGATACCAATACCGTCTTGGACCCCGCATCTCATGGTGATGAACATCATGACCATGGTCCTGCCAAAGGAATTATGCGCTGGGTTCTGACAACCAATCACAAAGACATTGGCACACTCTATCTTTGGTTCAGTTTCATCATGTTCCTTATCGGCGGTGCCATGGCGATGGTGATAAGGGCAGAATTATTCCAACCTGGTCTGCAATTGGTGGAACCTAATTTTTTCAATCAGATGACCACTGTTCATGGTCTGGTGATGGTTTTTGGCGCTGTCATGCCAGCCTTTACCGGACTGGCCAACTGGATGATTCCACTGATGATCGGCGCGCCGGACATGGCGTTACCTCGGATGAATAACTGGAGTTTTTGGATCCTGCCCTTCGCTTTTTTAATCCTTATCAGCTCACTGTTTATGGAGGGCGGAGGCCCTAACTTTGGCTGGACTTTTTACGCTCCCTTATCTACCAACTATAGCCCTGATACTACCGCCCTGTTTGTGTTTTCGGTGCATATCATGGGGATCAGTTCCATCATGGGTGCAATCAACGTAATTGTTACCATAGTCAACCTGCGTGCCCCCGGGATGACCTGGATGAAACTGCCGCTGTTTGTCTGGACCTGGCTTATTACTGCCTTCCTGCTGATTATGGTTATGCCGGTGCTCGCGGGAGCGGTAACCATGGTATTGACCGATAAATTTTTCGGCACCAGCTTCTTTGATGCCGCCGGTGGTGGCGATCCTGTGATGTTTCAGCATATTTTCTGGTTTTTCGGGCATCCGGAAGTTTACATCATGATCCTGCCCTCGTTCGGGATCATCTCATCCATCGTGCCGGCCTTCAGCCGTAAAAAGCTGTTCGGCTATTCCTCTATGGTTTACGCCACAGCCAGTATTGCAATTCTGTCATTCCTGGTATGGGCGCATCATATGTTCACCACAGGGATGCCTCTGGCCGGTGAGTTGTTTTTCATGTACTGCACCATGCTGATCGCTGTACCGACTGGCGTCAAAATCTTTAACTGGGTCGCAACCATGTGGCGAGGCGCGCTGTCATTCGAAACTCCTATGCTGTTTGCCCTGGCTTTTATCATCCTGTTCACTATCGGGGGTTTTTCAGGGCTGATGCTGGCAATCACACCGGCTGACTACCAGTATCACGATACCTATTTTGTGGTTGCGCATTTCCATTATGTATTGGTATCAGGAGCGGTGTTTTCCATTATGGCGGCAGCCTATTACTGGCTCCCAAAATGGACCGGACACATGTATGACGACACTCTGTCCAAATGGCACTTCTGGTGTTCACTTATCTCAGTCAATGTACTGTTTTTCCCAATGCACTTTGTCGGCCTGGCGGGTATGCCAAGGCGAATCCCGGATTATGCGCTGCAATTTGCCGACATTAACCAGATAGTGTCCATAGGCGGGTTTGCATTTGGGCTGTCACAGCTGATCTTTTTGGTAGTGGTCATCAAGTGCATCAGGGGCGGGGCACCAGCGCCGGCCAAACCCTGGGAAGGTGCGGAAGGTCTGGAGTGGGAAGTACCCAGCCCTGCGCCGTACCACACCTTCACCACACCACCAGAGGTGAAGTAGTCATGGATAAGGCTAGGCAAAACCGCAAACTGATAGGACTGCTGCTGTTGGGCTCAGTTGGTATGTTTGGTTTTGGTTTTGCGTTGGTGCCTTTATATGACGTGCTGTGCGATGCCCTGGGAATAAATGGCAAAACCAGCACTACAGCGGTGACTTATCAAAAGATGGAAATAGATACCAGCCGCAGCATTGCAGTGGAATTTATAGCCATGGTACCTGGACAGATGTCCTGGGAATTCTCCCCTTCGGTAAAACGTATACACGTTCATCCGGGTGAGTTGGTCCGTACTCATTTTAACGCAGCCAACCTGACCGACCACACTATGATTGGTCAGGCAATTCCCTCTGTGTCTCCCGGGATAGGCGCTGCCTATTTCAATAAAACCGAATGTTTCTGTTTCAATCAACAAACACTCAATGCCCATGCCAGTGCTCAGTTGCCGTTGATTTTTTATGTAGATCCTGCACTGCCGGAGGGCATTACCACTTTAACTCTCTCTTACACCCTATTTGATATTACCGCTCAAAGCCTGAGCAGCGGGAATGTAGAGCAAGGAGCTGCGAAATGACAACCAAATATCAAGCCTACTATGTGCCGGCACAAAGTGCCTGGCCTATCGTCGGTGCAATCGGGCTGTTTTTAATCGCCTTTGGCGCAGGCACGCTGGTATCCCAGCTGGATACAGGTGGTGGCATTGGTCCTTACATTCTGATCACCGGAATAGCGGTGATCTTGTTCATGTTGGTTGGCTGGTTCAGAAATGTCATCGGTGAATCGATGAGCGGTCTGTATTCAGCCCAGCTGGACAGGTCATTCCGTCAGGGGATGGCCTGGTTCATCGTCTCAGAGATCATGTTTTTCATCGCCTTCTTCGGTGCGCTGTTTTATGCCCGTAACTTTGCCGTGCCCTGGCTCGGAGGCGCTTCCAACAATGCCATGACCCATGAATTGCTCTGGCCAAACTTTGAAGCATTCTGGCCAGTGCTCAAAACACCTGACGGCACGGAAACCAATGCCATGGGATGGCAGGGGCTACCACTGATGAACACCATATTACTGGTTGTCTCGTCGATAACGCTGCATTTTGCCCATACCAGCCTGGAAAAGGGCAAGCGCGGCGCGCTGAAGCTGTGGCTGGCAATCACCATATTACTCGGGTTGTCATTCCTTGGCGGGCAGATTTATGAATACCGATTTGCATACCAACACATGGGGCTGACGCTGGACTCAGGTATTTACGGCAACACTTTCTTCATGCTGACTGGGTTTCACGGCATGCACGTTACCCTCGGCGCCATTTTCCTGATCGTATTGTTGCTGCGGATTTTTAAAGGCCATTTTTCACCACAACATCACTTCGCCTTTCAGGCAGGCAGTTGGTACTGGCACTTTGTGGATGTGGTATGGCTGTGTCTGTTTGTGTTTGTTTACATCCTTTAAGGATCAGTAAGGTCGCGGGTTGGGGGCAATCAACCCGCTGCCCAGAGCAATCAATAACAACAGGATAATCAGTGCGGAAAACAGGACCCGTCGACCGAGAAACTGACTCATGGATTGTTTGCTGTCAGCTTTGAGCATGATGAACAGAGCGCGTCCAAGATTAAACAACACAAACAATAACAACAGTACCAACACGACTTTGAACAGCAATACCGGATTCATTGGCAGTCCTTGTATCGAGGCCAGATGATAAGAATATTTTTTGTACTGTTCACTTTGGGGATATTTGCACTGATGGTCAAGCTTGGCTTTTGGCAACTATCCCGGGCGGAAGAAAAGAGCCAGTGGCAGGCAGAGCTCACCAGTCGAATGCATGACAGAGCGCTGAATTTCAGCGAATTGCTGGTGCTGTCTGAGCAAACAGACAATCCCAGTGGATATCGTTTTGCGCTGACCGCAAAAGCGTTATCTGCCCCATTGATATTGCTGGATAACCAGGTATTCGATGGCAAGGTAGGCTATCTGGTATATCAGTTATTTGAGGTCACTCCTGACAGCCCGAAACTGCTGGTTGAGCTGGGATTTATTGCTGCGCAGCAACAGCGTTATCAGCTGCCATCGCCTCCCGCTGTTCAGGGTGAAATGTTTTTGCAGGGAAAGGTCTATCGCAAGGAGGTTAACCCCTTGAGCCAGCAACTGTTTGCTGACACCCAGTCCCCAATGCGAATTCAGAATATGCATTTTGCCCAGTTGAGTGAGCAATTGGGCTACCAGGTAATGCCTCTGGTTTTACAGCCGGATGTACTGGAAGGTATTGAGCTACCCCGCCCCTGGCATCCACTCCCGATGTCACCGGAAAAGCATTTGGGATATGCATTGCAGTGGTTCTCAATGGCAGCGGCCTTACTGTTATTGAGTGTCCTTTTTGTACTGAGACAAAGGCACAGAAATTCGGGCTAAAGACGTTATGTTACGTCATAACCAGAGGAGACGGTATGAACTCCCTTTTTAAGAATCGCATGAGTTTACTGATGGTACTGGTCGCCTTTGGCTTACCGGTGTTATTGGCAAAACTCGTTCTCGATAACCATTGGTATCACGGTGGAGTCACCAATAAAGGCGGCCTGCTGGAGCAAGGTATCAGCTATACAAGTCTGGGCATGAGCAACCCTCACCCAGGCCGGTGGCAACTGATCTATATGCCGCCCACCAGCTGTACCGAAGCGTGCCAGGACCGGCTTTACATCCTCAGACAAAGTCATACCGCGCTGGGTAAAGAGCAGGACAGGGTTACACCTGTCGTCATGCAGGCAGAGTCAGCTGCGGCGCCACTAGGTCACGAATTGCCGTCGGCAATCCCCTCTGCAGCCATGCAATCATTGTTGCTCAGCGGTGACATCATTATCGTCGACCCTTTGGGGAATCTGGTCATGCGGTACGTGATGGTCACCGGCATGGAAGCGCAGCTCACACAGGGGAAAGACCTGCTGGCCGATCTCAGAAAGATGTTAAAGCTGTCGAGGATAGGCTGATGACCATGCAATCGTTGCTGAAAATGACCCTGATTTTTACCCTTACTGTCATCATCATGGGCGCTTATACCCGGCTTGAAGATGCAGGCCTGGGATGTCCGGATTGGCCTGGTTGTTACGGTCATCTGACCGTTCCCGATGAAGCTCATGAGCTCGCCAAGGCCGATCAGCTGTTTCCAGGCCATGAAGTCGAGCCTCAAAAGGCCTGGCTGGAGATGATCCACAGGTATATTGCCGGCACACTGGGTCTGCTGGTGCTCTGGATCCTTATCCTCTGCCTGCGAAGCCGGGACTATCCCAACAAACTGCCCATTTTTATCTCGGCCCTGATTATCTTTCAGGCGTTGTTGGGCATGTGGACCGTCACCATGAAGCTGATGCCAATCGTTGTAATGAGCCATTTACTGGGGGGATTCACCCTCATCTCGCTACTGCTGTTGCTTTACTTGAGGACCCGGCCATTGCGAATCCCGGGAGGTGATCCTCAGGCTCGCCGACTGGCGCCTCTGGCACTGCTTGGCCTAACAGTATTGGTGCTACAGATCTTGCTGGGTGGCTGGACATCATCAAATTACGCTGCACTGGCCTGTACCCAACTGCCTGTATGCGAAGGTGACTGGTTTGACAACCTGCAGCTTGCAAAGGCGTTTTCACCATTTCAGGGAGATCATCCCAGCTTCGAATTTGGCGTACTCGATTATCACACCCGCATGACTATACATGTCACCCACAGGTTCGGTGCTCTGCTTACCGCCGCTTTACTGCTGTTTCTGGCATTTAAACTCTGGCACAAATCCAGAAGCCATATCCTGAAACAGAGTGCCATGCTGCTGGTGATAGTGCTGGCATTGCAAATCGCACTTGGGATATCCAATGTCGTCATGCATCTGCCCTTGGGAATTGCGGTCGCACACAACGTCGGGGCAGCCTTGTTGTTGCTCACCATAGTTTTTATCAACTACGCCCTTTGGCGCAAGGCATAACAGGGAGCTCAGTTATGGCGAAATCTGCACAGATCTCAGCAAGTCATGCAACGGATAGCCATCACAGGCTCCCGAATATTCAATGGCGTGCTTACTACGAAATGACCAAACCCAAAGTTGTTGCCCTGATGCTGCTTACTGTCCTGGTGGGAATGTGTCTGGCACTGCCCGGCAGCGTGCCATGGCAACCACTTGTCTTTGGCCTTGTCGGTATCGGCATGATGTCAGGCGCCGCAGCGGCCTTAAATCACCTGATTGACAGACGTATTGATGGGTTAATGGCACGCACTTATAACAGACCGCTCCCCAAAGGACGGGTCAGCGCCGCTCATGCGCTGGCTTTTGCACTGACCTTGGCACTGCTGGGATTCATCTTACTTTACACTCTGGTCAACGCGCTGACCGCCTGGCTTACCTTTGCCAGCCTGATTGGTTATGCCATTGTCTATACTGCCTATCTGAAACGTGCCACCCCCCAGAATATAGTGATAGGCGGGCTGGCCGGGGCCATGCCACCTTTGCTTGGCTGGACTGCTGTGACCGGAGATTTTCATGGCCACGGGCTGCTGCTGGTAATCATCATCTTCACCTGGACACCTCCACATTTCTGGGCGCTGGCAATTCACCGTCGCGAAGACTATGCCAAGGTCGATATCCCCATGCTGCCGGTTACCCATGGCGTTGAATTCACCAAAACCTGTATTTTGCTCTACACCATTTTACTGGCCATCGCCTGCTTGTTGCCGGTATTGGTAGGAATGTCAGGCCCGCTGTATCTGGTAATCGCGACACTGCTCAGTTGTGCTTTTATCTACAAAGCATGGCAGCTTAAATATGCCGACGAGCCAGGGCTGGCCATGAGAGTATTTAAGTTCTCCATCTACCATTTAATGTTGCTGTTCCTGGCTTTGCTGGCGGATCACTACCTCTGGAGTTGAGCATGAACAAAATGGCATTGGCAGTGGTCGGCGCCGTGATGCTGATGGGACTGGGTATCGTCACCGCAGCCAAATGGCAACGGCCTTCGCCACCGGTACTTGCGACCAGCTTTATCTTTCCAGAAGCCCGGCCGCTCGCCCCCTTTCATCTCGCCGATCAGCATGGTCAGGTGTTCGACAACAGCAGATTACTGGGGCACTGGAGCTTAATGTTTATTGGCTTCACCTCCTGTCCCGATGTCTGCCCGACCACGATGGGAAAACTGGCTGCGGCCTACGACGGGATGAATGCTAAAGCACCGCTTCAGGTCGTTTTCGTGTCAGTCGATCCAGAGCGGGATACCCAAGCTAAGCTGGCCAGCTACATCGAATTTTTCAATCCCGAATTTGTGGCTGCAACCGGACCACACAGCGATTTATATCCGCTAACCCGACAACTGGGGATGATTTATTCAATGGTCGGCGAGGGCGACAGCTACACGATTGACCACAGTGCCTCTATGGTCCTTATTGATCCAGAAGGACGAAAAGTGGCAGTAGTGAAACCCCGCAGCGATGGTCAATCACTGCCGCAAATCCGGCTTTCTGAAATGGTCTCAGATATTCAAGCAATTCAACAACTCTGATCAACTCCTCCAGCGCGCTTCCCCTGCTGCAACCTTTGCCTGACCCGGTGCCTGGCACCGGGCTTACGCCTTCAAAAAAAATTTTTGTATCACAGGCAATACTCTGAATTGACGACTATCTTTTGATGGTAGAGGGAGACGACAGGTCTTATTCAGGGGATGACCAATGTCAGAACACACAGAAACGTTCGAGACAGAACTCACCATCAGATCGGTACAGGATGTATATACCAAATTGCATGAGCAGCTGGCGCAGGGGAATGCCCTGATCCTGGATGCCGGCAAACTTATCCAGGTCGATACCGCCGGGGCACAAATGCTGTATTTGCTGGCCCGGTTGGATGACAGCGATTCGCACAAATTAACCTGGAAAAATGGCACTGCTGAGTTGCAGGCACAACTTCAAAGCTTGGGAATTGAAATCCCGGCGCTATTTTCCGACATCTGAAAGGAACACAGCATATGAAGAAAATACTTGCGGTTGATGATTCAGCATCAATGCGTCAAATGGTGGGGTTTACGCTGAAGACAGCCGGCTTTGATGTTACCGAAGCCTGCAACGGTGATGAAGCGCTCAAAGTAGCTCAGCAGGGCCAATACGATCTGGTTATTTCAGACGTCAACATGCCGGTGATGGACGGCATTACCCTAATCAAAAATTTACGGGACCTACCTGCTTACAAGTTCACTCCGTTGCTGATGCTGACCACAGAATCCGGTGGCGACAAGAAACAGGAAGGACGTGCAGCAGGAGCAACCGGTTGGATTGTGAAACCCTTCAATCCGGATCAATTACTGGCAACCGTACGGAAAGTACTGGGTTAATCATCAGATCACGGAGCTCAAAGGCATATGGATATCGATCTCAGTCAATTCAGTCAGGTGTTCTTCGAAGAGAGTATCGAAGGACTGGCTGTGATGGAGGCAGAGCTGCTGAATCTGAATGTGGACAATCCGGATTCTGAATCCATCAATACCATTTTCAGAGCAGCACACTCAATTAAAGGCGGCAGCGGTACCTTTGGTTTTACTGCCGTGGCCAACTTCACTCACCTGCTGGAAACCCTGCTGGATGAAATCCGCGACGGCAGACGAAAAATGCTGCCTGAACACGTCGATATCCTGCTGCATTCGGTCGATGTACTCAGAGGTATGCTGGATGCCCTGATGGCAGAAAGCGAATACAACGATCCCAAATTGCAGGAACTGGAACGCCGCCTGACCCAGGCATTGGGTAGCGATCATACAGTCGCAGAAACGCCACAGGAAATTGTCGAAGCCGCCAATACTCAGCAGAAAACGACCTGGAAAATTCATTTCGTTGCCGGTGAGCACATAATGCGCTGCGGCAACGACCCAATGCTGATGTTCAACGAGTTAAGGGATATCGGAGAGTTAAAGGTTACGCTCTGTCAGGGAAACTTACCGCCCCTTGATACCTACGATCCGGAAGCCTGTTATCTCAGTTGGGATCTGGAGCTGCAGACTGAGCACCCTCAGGAAAAAATCAAAGAAGCCTTTGAATGGGTCGAAGATGAGTGCCAGATAAGTTACCAGCAACTCAAGCAAGATACTCAGCCACAGCTGGCGGTCGCGCCCTCACCTCAGCTGGAGGCCGCCAAACCACTGGCAGCCCAATCTCCGGCGTCATCCACCGCCAAAGCCAAAAGTAATGAAGGCGGCTCGATTCGGGTCAGTACCGAAAAAATTGACATGCTGATCAACATGGTAGGTGAATTGGTGATTACTCAGGCCATGTTGGGTCAGATAGGGCAGCAGGAAGAGATATCGCAGGAATCAATTCTGATGCTGCAGCAGGGGTTGGAACAGTTGGCCTCCCACACCAGGGATCTGCAGGAAAGCGTGATGCAGATACGCATGATCCCCATCAGTTTTGCCTTTAATCGTTTCCCAAGACTGGTTAGAGATACCAGCCAACAACTGGGCAAAAAAGTTGAGCTGATCCTCAAGGGAGAAGAAACCGAACTGGATAAAACTGTGATGGAGAAAATTGTCGATCCCATGGTTCATCTGGTGCGCAACTCTCTTGATCACGGTCTGGAATCCCCTGCCGAGAGAGCAGCCAAGGGTAAGCCAGAAACCGGTTCAATTACACTTAATGCCTACCATCAGGGCGGCAATATCGTCATTGAAATCATTGATGATGGTGCCGGTTTGAATACCGAGAAGATTCTTCGCAAAGCGATAGAGAAAGGCCTTGTCAGCCCTGATGAAGAACTATCCGATGAAGCGATTCATCAATTGATCTTCAAACCCGGCTTCTCCACGGCAGACGCCGTGTCTGATCTTTCCGGTCGCGGTGTCGGCATGGACGTGGTCAAACGCAACATCCACGAATTGAATGGCACTATCGATTTACGTTCCCGTAAGGATGAAGGCAGTCGCTTCACCATCAGATTGCCGCTAACACTGGCAATTCTGGACGGCCAATTGGTGCGCATTGGTGAACATATTTATGTAGTGCCATTGGTTTCAATCTACGAATCACTGCAGGTCCCTGCTGACAGGATAAACCGTCTCAGTGACGAGCATGAACTGATCCGGCTGCGGGACGAATACGTCCCTGTCGTTAAGGTCTATCAGGAATTCGGTCATCAGGCTGAGGCCAGAGAAATCAAAGATGGCTTGGTCATGGTTGTAGACAACAGCAATGAAAAAGTCGGGCTGCTGGTAGATGAATTGCTGGCACAACAACAGGTCGTGATTAAAAACCTGGAAGACAATTATACCCGTATCCCCGGAGTTTCCGGTGCCACCATTCTTGGCAACGGTACTGTAGCGCTCATTATTGATGTCGCAGGTCTGGTCAATCTTGCCGGAATAGGCCACAGCAACGAGCACGCGGCGTAAGGAAGCTGACAATGGAAAATCAAGCCAAAGAAGAACTTATGACCGGTACAGAACATGAAGGACAACAGTTCCTGAGCTTCATCATGGCCGATGAGGAATATGGCGTCGATATTCTCTCAGTGCAGGAGATTCGGGGCTGGGAGCCGACAACGGCCATTCCCAATGCGCCTGACCATGTCAAAGGCGTTATCAACCTGCGGGGCACCATTGTACCTATCATAGATTTGAGACAGAGATTTCGTATCGCATCGCTGGAGTATGGCCCAACGACTGTGGTTATCGTCGTGAAAGTCAGGGTCGAGTCCAGTCAAAAAGTCATAGGCATAGTGGTTGATGCAGTGTCAGACGTCTTTAGCACCAACCACAGTAATATTCGCTCGGCACCCGACTTCGGCCATGAGGCGGATCTCAGATTTATCAAAGGGTTGACCAACGTGAACAATAAGATGGTCATCCTGCTGGATATCAACTTACTGCTGGGAACAGAAGTGCTGCCAGAAGCAGCAAGGCTGTCTCAAATGATTGAAACACTCGATAAAGCACAACCCACTGAGGCAATTGCGTAACAGGGTCTTGAAGAGGACGGACGAATGGAAGCAAGCAAAATGACTGCAGCGCCCACTGCAGATACTTCGACATCACTGGGGGTTACTCCTCTCGCCGGCGCAGGTATCGGGGTCAGTCTACTGGGCCTGGTGCTCAGTTTGGCCAGTGTTCCCTCTGTTTGGGTCGCGGCCGCTCAGGCTGGTGCCATTGCACTGTTTGCACTGGCATTTATGAGAATAAACCAGTTTGAACACCAGGTGGCTCAAGCCTTTGCCGAAATCAATCAGGCATTGGACGGCAAAAAAAACGGATTCTCCAATCTTGCATTGCCCGGTTGGTCAGCCCTGACCAGTCAGTTTGGCCGCAAGGGTGGTAATCGGGAGCTTGGCATAATAACCAACAGGGCACTCGATATCTGTCAGGCCAATGTGATGCTCGCCAGCCCCGACGGAGAAATCCTGTATCTCAACGAGTCACTGCAAAGTACCCTGCACGCAGCAGAAGCAGATATCCGTTCAGTACTGCCGGACTTTGACAGCAAACGCCTTAAAGGCGCCCATATGGACATGTTCCATCGTAACCCGGCGCATCAGCGTGGCTTGATAGCAGGTTTGCGCAATGCCCATATCAGTGAAATTGAAGTCGGCGGCCGCACCTTCAGTCTGATTGCTTCCCCGGTATTTGATGATGATCATCAACGAATCGCAACTGTGGTGGAATGGAAGGATCTCACCGCAGAGAAAGCTCGCAAGGTAGAGAGTGAGAACCTGCAGCGAGAAACCAGCCGTATCAAACAGGCACTGGATGTCTGTCAGGCCAATGTGATGGTGGCAGACGCTGATCTGAATATCATCTACCTCAATGAATCGTTGAACCAGATGCTGTCTTCCAATGAAGCCAAGCTGAAGCAAACATTGCCTCAGTTCAGTGCCAAGCAACTGATTGGAACCAATATCGACAAGTTCCATCAGAATCCCGCTCACCAGCGTGGCATGTTGTCCAATCTGACCAGCAGTTATAAAACCCGGATTGAGGTCGCGGGCCTGAAGTTCAATCTGATCGCAACCCCCATCTTCGACAAAGGTATCCGTACAGGTACCGTTGTGGAATGGGCCGACGTTACTGAGCGTCTGCAGCGAGAGGAGGAAGAGCGTCTGATGGCCGCGGAAAATGCCCGTATCAAACAGGCTCTGGACAATGTTACTGCCAACACCATGGTGGCCGATGTTGACTGCAACATCATCTATATGAATAAGTCGGTCTTGAGCATGTTCCGCGCCGCACAGAACGACATTGTCAAAGATCTGCCCAGATTCGACAGTGCCAATTTGATCGGCAGTAATATCGATATTTTCCACAAGAATCCGGCACATCAGCGCAACATGCTGGCAGGCCTGAACAGCACCTTCTCCAGCCAACTCAATGTGGGTGGCCGTACCTTTAAGATCATTGCCAACCCCATCAAAGATGAAACCGGCAAACGTATCGGTACCGTCGTGGAGTGGGCGGACCGCACCGCAGAAGTGGCCATCGAACACGAGATCGACGACATCATATCGGCCGCCAATGCCGGTGACCTGAGTTGCCGTATCGCGACCCACGACAAAGAAGGATTCTTCCTGAATCTGTCCAATGGTCTGAACAAACTGGTCAGTATCGCCGATGACGTTATCTCAGATGTAGTGGATATGTTTGATGGCCTCGCAAAAGGTGATTTGACCCGCCAGATTAAAGGCGACTACCAGGGCCAGTTTGGCAAACTGAAGACCGATGCCAATGCCACAGTAACCCGCCTGACCGAAGTACTGAATGGCATTCTGCAATCTGCAAGTACAGTGACTGCCGGTGCTGAAGAAATTGCCAAGGGCAATGCAGATCTCAGTCAGCGCACCGAAGAACAGGCTGCCTCACTGGAAGAAACAGCGTCCAGCATGGAAGAAATGACCACAACAGTGCGTCAGAGCGCCGACAACGCCAATCTGGCCGACAACCTGGCTAAGGAAGCAAGCAGCAAAGCCAACCATGGTGGCAAAGTAGTGAAACAGGCCGTGAGCGCCATGGAGGCCATCAACGAATCCAGCAAGCGGATTTCAGACATCATTGGAGTGATTGATGAAATCGCATTCCAGACCAACCTGCTGGCACTCAATGCAGCCGTTGAGGCGGCGCGTGCCGGTGAGCAGGGAAGGGGCTTTGCTGTGGTTGCCGGTGAAGTGCGGAACCTTGCGCAACGCAGTGCCGGTGCCGCCAAAGAGATCAAAGATCTCATCCGTGACAGCGTCAATAAAGTTACCGATGGCACCGCACTGGTGAACCAGTCTGGTGAAACTCTGCAGGAAATCGTCAATGCGGTATCCAAAGTCGCGGAAATGATTAATCAGATCAGTGTCGCGTCGGAGCAGCAATCATCCGGTATCAGCGAAGTAAATAAAGCGGTTTCGCAAATGGATGAAATGACCCAGCAGAATGCCGCGTTGGTAGAGGAGGTTTCTGCAGCGGGAGATGCGATGGCCGAGCAAGCGCGTAATATGAGGCGTCAGCTGGGATTCTTCAAGATGGATAAAAATGCTGGCAGCAGCCAAATGGAATTTGCATCTGCAGCCCCACTGGCACTGGTTTCAGGCGAGTCCGCCCGAAAACCCAGTATTGCCAACGAAGAATGGAATGAGTTCTAGGAGCAGGACAATTGGAACTGAGTGAGGATAAGGAATTCCTAATGACGGCGGCGGATTTCCGGTTTATCCGGGAACTCGCCTACCGGCAAACCGGAATAGTGTTACCGGAACGCAAACAGCATATGGTGTATTCCCGCCTGTGCCGCCGTTTAAGAGCACTCAGGCTACTGAACTTTAAGGACTATTGTCAGTATCTATTGGAAACCCCGGATGAACTTGGTCAGTTCATCAATGCGTTAACAACGAATTTGACCGCTTTCTTCCGGGAGAAGCATCACTTTGAGTATCTGAAAGACACTGTGGTGAATGACTGGATGCAACAACGTAAACGCCGTATCCGCATCTGGTCATCGGCCTGCTCAACGGGAGAAGAACCATACAGTATTGCCATGTCAGTCGCCGGTATGTTTGGCAATGCCGGATGCGACATCAAGATACTGGCCACCGATTTGGATACCAATGTACTACAGAAAGCGCAGAGCGGAATTTACAGTTCGGACGCCCTGGAGAATATTCCAATCGACTATCACGAAAAGTTTCTGATGCGCTCTCCCGGCCAGATAAAGATTAAAGAGAAACTGCAGCAGCACATACATTTCAAGCAACTTAATCTGCTCAATGACTGGCCTATGCAGGGACCTTTTGATGTGATTTTTTGCCGTAATGTACTTATTTATTTTGATAATGAAACAAAGCAAAAAATCATCAAAAAATTTCGGCGATTGCTTGCAGATGATGGCGTGCTGTTTATTGGCCATTCAGAAACGCTGCACCAAATCTCTGATGAGTTCACACTTCTGGGACATACCATTTATAAACCCAGGTAACGGGGCAAAAGAATAAGGAAGGGATATGATCAAAGTATTAGTGGTAGATGACTCGGCCCTGGTCAGACAACTGCTCACTCATATGCTATCTCAGGCACCGGACATCGAAGTTGTGGGTACGGCGGAAGACCCCTATGAGGCCAGAGACAAAATAAAGTTGCTCAATCCCGATGTGCTGACGCTGGATGTGGAAATGCCCAAAATGGATGGCATTGCCTTTCTGCGTAATCTCATGAAATTACGGCCTATGCCAGTCGTCATGATCTCCACGCTCACGGAAAAAGGCGCAGCGATTACACTGGAAGCCTTGAGCCTGGGTGCCGTTGACTATATAGCCAAACCCAAAAACGATCTGAGCAACAAACTGACCGAATACCAGGATGAGCTGCTGGAAAAAATCCGACTGGCCGCCCGTTGCCGGATAAGGGCGACACCACTGGTTGCAAAGCCAGCCGTGGAAGAAGGGCTCAAACTTAAAAACCGGCTGATCGCCATTGGTGCTTCAACCGGCGGTACCGAAGCCATTGCCCAGGTGGTATCCCAGTTGCCGGAAAATTTCCCGCCAATAGTGATTGCGCAACATATCCCGGCCGCATTCAGTGCCTCTTTCGCCCGCAGGTTGGATTCCAAATCAGCCATGACGGTGCAGGAAGCCTGTGGCAATGAAATGCTCAAGCAGGGCAATGTTTATGTTGCTCCGGGAGACAAGCATCTGGTCGTCGTACGCCGCGGCGCTCATCTCTACACCATGTTGCAGGACACAGAACCGGTTAATCGGCACAAGCCTTCGGTTGAAGTACTGTTTAACTCCATTGCCAATTGTGCAGCCAAAACCACCATAGGCGTAATGCTGACCGGCATGGGTAAAGATGGTGCTGAAGGTATGCTCAATATGATGAATCAGGGGGCTTACACTATCGCCCAGGATGAGGCCAGTTCTGTGGTGTGGGGCATGCCTGGTGCTGTGGTGGATATAGGCGCAGCAAAAGAGCAGCAGTCGTTGAATAAAATGGCCTCACGCCTGCTGCAGTTGCTGAAAGTGGACTAATTACTCTTTAACCCACTCACCGTTATTTTTAGGTCTGACCCAGGCCTGGGAAAACCAGTAGTACCGCCCTTTACTCTTGCTGGGGGCGGTACAGTTGTATCGGGAGCGACCGGCCGGCAGATCAAGATCAGCCTGAATGCTGAACTCGTCAGCAGACAACCAGGTCGGCTTCTTGGCCCCCTGCCCCTGCACAAAACACATCAATTGGTGAGGATGGATATCAGAAGTGTCCAGCGTTACCCTCAGTTCTGGTCGCCAATTACCAACTTTGAGTTCAGGATCCGAGGTATTCTGGCTCAACACCGGCATATTCAGGCTGTGCATTTTCACCTTGAGATTGCTTAAGTCTGCGTAAGGCCCCGCCACGGGAAAGCGCGGCAGAGCGGTGAGTTCAGAGTAAATGCCCGCCGCGCCGGACTGCTGACCGACGGCAATATAGCCATGACTGGCAAGCAGTGTCTGCAAACGCGCATTGTATTCTCCATACGGATAAGCAAGCATCTTCCAGCTTTGACCTGTCGCCTCTTCAATGGCATTCTCGGTGGCCTGAATATTGTTGATAACCCTGGTTTCCCAGGCATTATCAGATTCACCCGGTAATTTACGGATCAAATGTTCATGTGCCCAGCTGTGGTTGGCGATGTCAGCCCCCTCAGCGGCGAGCACTTTGAGCTGATCCCAGCTCATCATTTCACGGTACCCTTTCTGAATGGGTTCAATAGCCACGAACAGAGTGTAGGGAAATCCGTATTCCTTCAAAATAGGGTGAGCGGCATCAGCAATATTCTGATAACCATCATCAAAGGTAATAACTATGGTTTTTTCTGGCAGGCTCTGCCTGGCCTGAATAGCTTCGGCCAAGGCTCTGAGGGAAATCACATTGAACTGATTGTCCGCCAGGTATGCCATTTGCTCCCGAAACTGGGCTGGAGTCACACTGGTGCTTTTTGGTGTGGTTTCAGAAACATGATGATACTGGAGAATCACGGCGCCATTGATTGGGCCTGATTGGGTATCAGGCGCGGCACAAACACTGAATACCAGTGATGCCATGAGCGCACACAACACTCTCAACATAAATAAACCTCTAATAAATATGACTGGAACAGTCCTGATTTTTGACGCCAAACGTAATCGTCGCCTGCTGGCGCTGGCGCTGCCCATGATTCTGTCAAATGTGACAGTACCGCTGCTCGGTCTGGTGGATACCGCCGTGATAGGACATCTGAGCAACGCGTATTATTTAGGCGGTGTAGCCCTCGGGTCAACGATTATCACATTGATTTTCTGGCTATTAGGCTTTCTTCGCATGGCAACGACCGGCCTGGTTGCCCAAGCCTGGGGCGCCAATGATACCCAAAGACAGTTCCAATTGCTGCTCCAGGGTGCCAGTCTGACACTATTGCTCAGCCTGAGCATCTTGCTGTTGCAGGGCCCTATTCTGTCGCTGGCACTGGCAATGACTGATGCCAGCAGCGACGTGATCAAATACTGTCAGGAATACTTTCAAATCCGCATCTGGTCCGCACCATTTGCGCTGCTGAATCTGGTCCTGCTCGGCTATTTGCTGGGACGTCAGCAACCCAAGGCGGCAATGTGGCAGTTGATTATTGCCAACTGCATCAATATAGCTTTGGATCTGCTGCTGGTGATTGGCCTGGATTGGGGAGTAAAAGGCGCCGCACTGGCCTCGGTAATTGCCGACATTGCCGCCATGATGGTTGCCCTGACCATGGTGCACAAACAACTCAAACAGCAGGGTGGCTTCCATCTGATGGAGCAATTGTGGGCATTGCATCCTGCCGGTTACAGCCAATTACTCAGGCTCAATACCGACATTTTTGTCCGCAGCCTGTGCCTGCAGGCTGCCTTTGCGTTCATGACGTTTCACGGTGCCAGCCTTGGTGATAACACGGTAGCCGCCAATGCGGTGCTGCTCAATTTGTTGCTGCTGATCTCCTATGCACTGGATGGTATAGCCTACTATGCCGAAGCCGAGACCGGCCGCACCTGGGGCAATAAGGACATAACGGAATTACGTAATACGGTTACTCTCGCCTTCCAATGGTCAGCCATTGCAGCAGCGGGGTTCAGCTTGCTGTTCCTCGCCTGCGGAGAACTTATTATCCGGACACTGACCAATATTACGCCGGTACAGGCATTGGCGATTGACTACCTGCCCTGGCTCATCGGTATGCCACTGCTGGCGTTTGGCTCCTACCTGTTTGATGGGGTCTACATAGGTACAGCCCAGGGCCGAATCATGCGCAACAGCATGCTTTTTTGCACCCTGGCTGTGTTTTTCCCGGTCTGGTGGGTGCTGCAAAGCTTGGGCAACAGTGCGCTGTGGGCCGCGATGTCGGCATTTATGCTGGCCCGCAGCCTGACGCTTGGACTGCACTATCGGTTGGTACTGTCCAGATAAAAAAATACCCCGTCCAGCGGCTGTGAACGGGGTACTTGTGCGTCATCATCAAAGAGATGATTACTGGTATGAATGGTCGCCGTGCTGATGCTCTGTCACATCACGAACACCATTCAGCTCACCGGCAAAACGCTCCAGCATCTGCTTTTCAATGCCATCTTTGAGTGTGACATCTACCATGGAGCAACCATTACAACCGCCACCAAACTGAATAACGGCAATACCTTCAGCAGTGATTTCCACCAGCATGATATGGCCGCCGTGGCTGGCCAGCTGAGGATTGATTTCGGCCTGGATCATGTACTCAATGCGATCTTTCAGCGGCGCATCATCGTCAACTTTGCGCATCTTGGCGTTGGGTGCTTTGAGTGTCAGCTGAGATCCCAGCTGATCGGTCACGAAATCGATAGAGGCTTCTTCAAGGAAAGGCGCACTCTTCTCATCCACCATGGCACTGAAACCATCAAACTCAATTTCCATATCATCATCTTCCACCGCATCCGGTGGACAATAAGATACGCCACACTCAGCCTGAGGGGTTCCCGGACTGATAACAAACACACGAATATTGGTGCCTTCAGGCTGATCCGCCAATAACTTAACGAAATGCGCCTGAGCTGCTTCGGAAATGGTAATCATGACAACCTGCTCCGTCAGGGTAAACCTGAGTATTTTGGTAAGAATTAGCTCTATGATACTCATAAGGCGGGTTTGTTTGTAGCCCCAAAACCATGCAATCAGCGCTTTTTTGCTGTTTTTTCAATGCATTTCACGCATCACTTTATTAACACAAAAGTAGCATCAGGTCAGGTGAGATGATAATTTATTCGAAAATTCAATAATAAATCTGACCCATGCTGAAAACCCTGCTTTGTACCTGCGCCCTGTTATCGCCGTTGGCACTGGCTGCCCAAACTCCCGATTGGTATCCACCACAACATCATACTCTGCGCACAATCCAGACTCCGGCGGAGTTTCTCGGCTATCCCCTGGGTGAATGGCACCTGCGCCATGACCAGATTAACTTTTATCTCAACCAACTGGCCACCCAAAGTCCAAGAGTCAGCCTGGAGCACACAGGGCAAAGCCATGAGGCCAGACAGCAACTCACCGCCGTGGTGACGTCAGCAGATAACCAGCAAAATCTCGCTGGCATATTGGCTGCCAGAGCCACTGTCAAACAAGGGCGGGATGTCAATGGTCCTTTGGTAGTTTGGCTTGCCTACTCGATTCATGGGGATGAAGCCAGCGGTGCACATGCTGCCACCGCTCTGGCCTACTATCTGGCCGCCAGCGATGAGCCATGGGTCAACAAACTTCTCGATGAAGCGATCGTCCTCATAACTCCCAGCCAGAATCCTGATGGTCTGGACCGATTCGCAACCTGGGTTAATGGTCACAAAGGCAACGTTGCGGTTGCCGACAACCACAGCCGTGAGCACAACCAAGACTGGCCAAGAGGCAGATTTAATCACTATCTGGCAGATTTGAATCGCGACTGGCTATTTCTTGCTCACCCTGAAAGTCAGGGGCGGGTGGCTTTATTTCATAAATGGCAGCCCCACTATCTGGGAGACTTTCATGAAATGGGTCATGAGCAGAGCTACTTTTTCCAGCCAGGAGTACCACAACGTACTCACCCGCTGACCCCCGCCATCAATCAACAGCTGACAGAAAAGCTTGCCGAATTTCACCGTGCCGCGCTGGACGCCAGAGATCAGCCCTATTTCAGCCGTCAGGGCTTTGATGACTTTTACTATGGCAAGGGTTCAACTTACCCGGATATCAACGGCACAGTCGGAGTACTGTTTGAGCAGGCCAGCGCCAGGGGACAGCTGCAGGAGTCAGCCAATGGCCCGGTGGTACTGGCCGAAGCAATTGCCAACCAGTTTGCGACCTCTATCTCCAGTTTGAAAGGTGCACTGGCGCTGCAGCAAGAGTTAAAGCAGTATCAGCAGGAGTTTTTCCGCGATAAAAACATACAAAGCGGACGCATGACGGGCATGTTGCTGCAGGCAAAACTGGATCCCACGCGCCGGGACGCGTTGGCCAGTCTGTTTACGCAACATCAAATCCGGTTCAGTTACCTGGCACAAACGGTCAGCGCCGATAACCAGACTTTTACACCTCAGGACAGCCTGTTTATTCCCGCAAAGCAGCCACAACAGGCGCTGATTGCCGCCATGTTTGATAAACGAACCGAGTTTGAGGATGCCACTTTTTACGATATCTCAAGTTTTGATTTGCAGTCTGCCTATGACCTCGTGATGGCTTCAGAGGTAAAACTCGCTGACAAACAGTTGCGCGACGCCCCTCCGACGGAGCCGAAAAGCCTGTTGCCGGACGATGCCGTGGCCTACCTGATTGACTGGCGCCACGGCAATGCCCCACGGTTGCTGCAGCAACTGCTCAATCAGGAGATGATCGTGAAAGTTGCCACCGGTGACTTCAGTCTGCAAGGCAACACTCAGATGAACTGGCCTGCGGGCAGTCTGCTTATTCCCGCCAAACAACAGAAACTGGATAAAACCAGCGTCAAAGCCATGTTGCAAAAATTAAGTCAGGATTGGCAGATTCCAATCACTGCCACGGGCACCTTTGCCGCAGTCAGCGGCCGGGATCTGGGCAGTGACGATTTCAAAGTGATCCAACCAGTCAGGCCACTGCTGATCGCAGGTACAGGAACCAGCACCACCGAAGTCGGTGAGTTGTGGCAATTCCTCGATGCCAAACTGGGTATTGCCACGCCGCTGGTCAACGCCTCGCGTCTGGAGAAGATCCGCCTGAATCAATACAGCCATTTGATCCTGGCCGGAGGCGGTTACAGCCTACTTGATGCAGATTTGGCCGATGATATCGGGGCATTCATGCGTCAGGGCGGCACTGTCATCGCCCAGAAAAGCGCACTGGAATGGCTGGATAAACATAAATTGATGAGCGCAGAGCTCATCTCTTCCAGAGAATTCGACAAGCTGTTTGATGTCTCCGGGCTTGGCTTTGCCGACAGAGACAACCTCAACGCCCGCAAAACCATTGGCGGCGCTATCGTTGAGCTGACATTGGATCCCGGCCATCCCATCAACTTTGGGCTGAACAGCGCCACACTGCCGGTCATGAAAAACCTGGTGCTGGGATTCAAACCGGTCGAGAAACCCTTCATCGTTGCCGCCAGCTATGGCAAGCCAATGCTCAAAAGTGGTTATCTGGCGCAGGAATATCAGGACAAACTGGCAGGTACACCTGCCGTGCTGGTTGAAACCAAAGGTCAGGGTGCATTGGTCGCACTGGCGGATAACTTGCTGTTTCGCAATACCTGGCTGGGCGCAGAAAAACTTTACGCCAATGCCTTGTACTTTGTCCCCGTCAGCATGAAATAAACGGATCCGGTCAGTTAATCCAACAGGCCCGGAGCCTCAGCCCGGGCCAGACACCACACCTGCAGATCCGGTGCCTGCCACGCCAGCAGTGCTGCCATCTCTTCCACCGTCGAAGCCGTGGTCACCACATCATCGATGATGGCAATACGGACAACCGGTACCGGCTGAACCAGCATGAATGCGCCCCTGAGATTATGTCTTCGGGCTTTGCCATCCAACCCGGCCTGGGCTCTGGTCGCCAGCGTGCGCACCACCACATCATCGAGCACAGGAATATCAAGCGCCGCAGACAATGCCCTGGCAATCACATAAGCCTGATTGAATCCACGCTGGCGCAGCCGTGAGGCGTGCAGAGGTACCGGCAGCAATGCCTGAGGGCGAGTGATGATATTCAGCGCTTCGAGTTCTTCAATTCGGCTCACCAATGCGCTACATAACGCTTGCAATGGCGCCAGTTCACCTCGGTATTTGAGGTCCGCCACGACGCTGCCCAGTCCCTGATGATAGCTGGCAGGCGCAACTACCGGCAGCGGCTGGGTTTGCTGACAACTGCCGCAATATTTTGCCTGCAGCGTCATACCACGACCACACCCAAGACATACGGGCTGATGATAACAGCCCTGCTGCAGACAATCCTGGCACAGACCACTGCCATCACCGCCAATAGTTTGATGACACAACAAACACCGGTTGGGTAAACTGGCTCTCATCAGTGTTAGTAACTGACTGAAAATTCGATTTATCACTCTTGGATACCTGGAACGCACACTTCAGTGACTCAACTTCATATCGATATTCGGGGTACAGGCCCGGAACTGGTGATGCTGCATGGCTGGGGCGTCAACAGCGCGGCATTCGCGCCCCTGTATGACTACCTGTCTGAGTATAGGGTCTACTATGTGGATCTGCCTGGCTTCGGCCTCAGTCAAGCTGCCGGAAACTCGCTCAAATCCTGGGCTGACCAATTGGTCAGGCAACTGCCCCAAGGCGCAATCTGGGCCGGATGGTCACTGGGCGGTCTGGTTGCTGCCCGGGCAGCACTGGATTATCCAGAGCATATTCGTGGTCTGGTTACCATCGCCTCCTCTCCCTGCTTTATGGCCCGGGAAGAAGAAGGCTGGTATGGCATTCCCCGGCAGGTACTGAGCCAGTTCAGTGAACAACTGGGCAAGGATTTACCTAAAACCATTGAACGCTTTCTGGCAATTCAGGCCATGGGCAGCGCTACCGCCAAAGAGGATATCAAGCGTATTCGTGAACTGGTACTGGCAAGACCATTGCCCGAACAACAGGCACTGGCAGCAGGTCTGACTATGTTGGAGCAGGAAGATTTACGCGCAGAAATTGGTAACCTGGCGCAGCCCTGGCTGCGGGTATGGGGACGGCTGGATGGTCTGGTGCCCAAAAGAGTTATCCCGCAAATGCCGGTGACAAGCGAAAGTGAAGATCTGGTCATCGCCAAAGCCTCCCACGCGCCATTCATCTCCCACACTCAGGAATTTGTCACCGGGTTGGAGACCTGGCTTGGGCGTGTGTGTCAATAATAGCAATCAGCACAGGAGTTTAGTCACTCAGCGAGCCTTTTCAATCCGCCCTCTGGGAGCCTGTCTGACACGCGATTACCGCCCAAATTGTCTCGCCATAGCACTACTATGTCGTCACCAATTTGGATGGAACTAAAATGGCTGACATGGCTGCGATGAGGTCAATCTTCTATGCGGATTGGTATAACACAACAACAGGCTTTCCACGACAACATGAGTTGGCTATGATTTAAGCAGGTTTCAACTCTGTTAGCTGATCTGAATATGCAGATTGTCTCGCACTATCCCAACGTACCGGTGGCAACATCCAATGTGGCCACCGACAGCGTGCGGACAGACAATCAGCAAAAACCACCCTTGCCACCACCTCAGGAAACGGCGAAGACCTCTGCCGAAAAAGCGCTGGAGCAACGTCAGGATCGCGCGACCGAGCAGCAACAGGAGCGATTAAATCGCATAGCCGAGCGCGGTGCCAAACAGCAGCATCAACAGGCAGAACAACAGCAGCCTCATCGCCAGCCACAATTGCCGCAGGCCGAAAAGGCAGCTTTGATGAAACTGGCAGCCAAAGGTGGCGCGCTGAATCGCCGGGATGTTCGCGACCGCACCCAAAGCAATGCCCCAGCTGTCAAAGCCCAGGCCAAAGCTCACCCCATGCCCAACGAAGCACCCAAGGTCTATCGCCGGATTGGTGCAGTCATCGCGGCGGTATATCGCCAGAGCAGCGAAGTCCCCGCCGCCCCCGAACTCAGTCTGACGCTTTAACGCGCCCTCCTGCGGCTCATTGATACAACATATTTTGATAGGCCAGACTGCCCCACAGCACCAATCCCAGCGCATGGCGGCTTAACGACTCAGGTTGCGCCTTGGGCTGCAGACTGCCGCTGTCATCCAGCACAAATCCCAGTGGTTCCCGATCAGGCTGCAGGATCACCAGATCCTGCCCCTGCATATAAGCGAAGTTCCGGTCGTACTGCATCATGGCCCGTCCTTCCCAGTCATCAGGCATTTGGGTCAGATCTCTGCCCAGCATAGGGTAGTCGCCGGATATGCCCATCAGCGACAACAGGGTTGGCGCCAAATCGATCTGACTGACCAACCTGCCATCCTGTCTTGGGTCAATGCCGCCGCCCAGAATCACGCCGGGAATATGAAAGCGTGATACCGGCACTAAATCCGCGCCACTGACGCGGCTGTCATGGTCAGCCACCACCAGAAACACAGTATCGTTCCAGTAAGCTGCATTGCGGGCCTGACGGAAAAACTCACCCACCGCATAATCGGCATATTTGGCAGCATTATTGCGGGTTTGCTTGGGCTGCTCATACAGCTCAATGCGGTCGTCCGGGAATTCAAACGGTTCGTGATTGCTGGAGCTGAACACCAGACTGAAGAAAGGCTTGCCCTGCTGATGCAGTGCCTCAAACTCCTGATGGGCACGGGCCATCAAATCTTCATCCGACACCCCCCAGGAACCTTTGAATACTGGATTGGCATAATCACCCTCCTCCACGATATCGCCAAAGCCATTGCCCAGAAAGAAACTGCGCATGTTGTCAAAGTGACTCTCGCCGCCATACACAAATTGGGTATGATATCCCTGCGTCCTGAGCAAAGACGCCAGAGTAAAGAAGTTGGTCTGGCTCTTGCCCAGTTTCACCACTGAGCGCGCCGGAGTTGGAGTAAAGCCAGTCAGCACGGCTTCAATGCCGCGCACCGAGCGGGTACCTGTGGCATACAGATTGTTGAACGCCCAGCCCTGCTGATACAGCGCATCCAGATTGGGCGTCAGCGGCTTGCCTCCCAGCGTACCCACAAAGCGCGCCCCCAGACTTTCCTGCAGCAAAATCACCAGATTCCTGGGTTTGCCGGAGTAGCTGGCCTGATTGAAAGACTGACTGGGAAATGCCGCATTGGCGAAGGTTTGACGGCCACTTTCACGGCGGGCAACGTCGATAATCTCAGCTTCCGGCAGAGCACCATATACCTTGGCCGCATCCGCTTCGCTGCCCATCTGCTTGATGGCAAACGCCAGTGAATAGGCAGAATTCACCGCCAGTGAGTTCACCAGTGGATCGGTGGAGAAAGCCACCATCGCGGGGTTGAGCGGCCTGTGTCCCAGAGATGAGCGACCACCGAGAACTACCAGTGCCGCCACCACAAGTATCAGCGGCGCAACCCACCAGCGTCTGAGTGCTGCGCCGGAAACCGGCACCCAACGCGCAGCCAATCGCCAGCCTCCGACAGCCACCAGAGTTGCAACCAATACCGAGAGCAGGATTTCTCCCTTACGGCTGGTCCATAACATAGACAGCACTTCTTTGGGATAAATCAGGTATTCCACGTACAGGCGGTTGGGGCGAAAGCCGTATTCATCGATAAAAGAAGGCGTGGTGACTTCCAGCATCATCAGTAGCCATAAACCTGCCACCAGCCACAGTCGCAGCCCCCATCCCCAGATACCGGCCAGCCGGGAAGACAGACCGGCCATCAGGGTGATCAATGCCGCCAATCCCCACAGCCAGCAAAGGATGGCGATATCCACCCGCACTCCCTGCAGCAACACTCTACCTATGCCATCCGCCGCGTCCACTCTGGACCAGTACCAGGTCATCAGACCGAGGCGCCATAAGCTCAGTAACAGCAGGCTCAACAGTGCAAAACGTGCCAATCCCAGTAATTGTTCCCGCGCCAGAGCCGGGGGTGTCGCATTTGTTGTTATTGTTATCGTCAATTTGGTTACCCGAAAAAGACCGTCCGATATCGTCGGATGGTTATTGTTATAGTTATGATTTGACGGTGCTTTTTAACATTGGTTTCACCTCAATGCGAGCAAGAGTTAAAAAAAATCCCCGCAAATTGCGGGGATTTATATGTACGTACCAATACTGACGTTATTTCTTCAACTTGGCGAAAGCATCTGCAAAGGCGTTGCCCATGGCAGCGTTGATCGGCTGATTCGCCTGCGGACGATTACCGGACTTCTGGCCGCCCTTGTGACCGGCGGCTTTATTCGTCTGGGGTTTATTCGTCTGAGCTTTATGTGCAGGCTTGTGTCCCTGAGGCTGTGGCTTCTCCTCCAGTCGCATCGACAAACCGATGCGACGGCGCTCCACATCCACTTCCATCACTTTCACTTTCACCACATCACCGGCTTTCACCACTGTGTGCGGATCCGACACAAACTTGTCAGTCAGCGAGGAAATGTGTACCAGGCCATCCTGATGCACGCCGATATCCACAAAGGCACCGAAGTTGGTCACATTGGTCACCACACCTTCGAGGATCATCTCCACCTTCAGATCCTTAAGATCTTCTACCCCATCTTTGAACCTGGCGGTCTTGAACTCGCCACGGGGGTCACGACCCGGCTTATCCAGCTCGGCCAGAATGTCAGTCACGGTCGGCAGACCAAAGGCATCAGTGGTGAAGTCAGCCGCATTCAGGCTGCGCAGCAGCTCGGTATTACCAATCAATGCCTCCACAGGAACGCCTTTGGCGGCGGCAATGCCTTCCACCAGGGAATAGGCTTCAGGGTGCACGGCTGAGGTGTCCAGCGGATTGCTGCCGCCACTGATACGCAAAAAGCCTGCCGCCTGCTCATAGGCCTTGGGGCCGAGACGGGAGACTTTCAGCAATTCTTTGCGGGTATTGAAGCGGCCATTGGCATCGCGGTAATCCACCACATTCTTGGCCAGTGTCTTGTTCAGACCCGCCACCTGCGCCAGTAGCGGCGCAGAGGCCATGTTTACATCCACACCCACGCGGTTTACGCAGTCTTCCACCACGGCTTCCAGCGAGGACGACAGCTGGCTCTGGCTGACATCATGCTGATACTGACCCACACCGATGGACTTGGGTTCGATTTTCACCAGCTCCGCCAGCGGGTCCTGCAAACGACGGGCAATGGATACCGCACCACGCAGGCTCACATCCAGATCCGGGAACTCGGCAGCCGCCAGCTCAGAAGCGGAATAGACGGACGCCCCGGCTTCAGACACCATTACCTTGGTCAGGTTCGGCGCGACATCTTTCACATAAGTGAGCAACTCAGCCGCTAGCTTATCGGTTTCCCGCGAGGCAGTGCCATTGCCGATGGCCACCAGCTCAACCTTGTGCATTTTCACCAGATTGGCGAGAGTGCGTACCGATTTTTCCCACTGGTTTTGCGGTGCATGGGGGAAGATAGTGGTGTGTGCCACCAGCTTGCCGGTATTGTCCACTACGGCCACTTTCACGCCGGTACGCAGACCCGGATCCAGCCCCATGGTCGCCTTGGCACCTGCAGGCGGCGCCATCAGCAGGTCACCCAGATTACGGGCAAACACCTTGATGGCCTCATCTTCAGCCTGCTCACGCATGCGGGCAATAAATTCAGTTTCCATCTGCAGCGCAATCTTGATGCGCCAGGTGGAAGTCACCACAGTGCGCAGCCACTGATCAACCTCGCCAGCACCCAGATTGAGTTTCAGGTGGTCGATAATGGTCTGCTCACACACGCTGCCACTGGCCTCTGAGCCGGGATCGGCATCCAGCGACAGGCTGAGAATACCTTCGTTGCGGCCACGCAGCATCGCCAGCGCCCGGTGAGAAGGCACCTTGGTGATGGCTTCGTGATGTTCAAAGTAGTCGCGGAATTTGGCGCCTTCTTTCTCTTTACCGGCCATCACTTTACTGACCAGTTGCGCCTGTCCTTCAAGCTGCTCACGCACCTTGCGGATAAGCTCGGCATCTTCGGCAAAGCGCTCCATCAGAATGTAGCGGGCGCCATCCAGTACCGCTTTGCTGTCGGCAAAACCGGCATCGTTATTGATAAACTCCGCGGCCCGGGCTTCCAGTGGCAGGCTTCTGTCAGCCAGCAGCATGTCCGCCAATGGCTCAATACCCGCTTCAATGGCGATTTGGCCTTTGGTACGGCGCTTGGGCTTGTAAGGCAGATACAGATCTTCCAGACGGGTCTTGGAGTCAGCACTGTTGATGGCGGCGTTCAGTTCAGGGGTCAGTTTACCCTGCGCCTCAATGCTGGAGAGGATCACCGCGCGGCGATCATTCAGTTCACGCAGGTAACCAAGACGGCTGAACAGGTTACGCAGCTGGGTATCGTCCAGGCCTCCTGTCACTTCCTTGCGGTAACGGGCAATAAAAGGCACGGTCGCGCCTTCATCCAGCAAGCCAATAGTGGCATTCACCTGCTGCTCACGAACATTCAGTTCCTGAGCAATAATCCGGGCAATATTCTGCATAATGTCGATATCTGATAATCAGTGGGATTCAAAAAGAAGCTCCGGCCAAGATAACACAGCGGCAGAATTGTGGTGAACTCTGACGCCATTCTCTGAGCCAGACAGCATTTATTCAGCGTCATCGAAGGGTTGATAACGGATAGCGTTGACATACCAGTATTTCATCCCTGATGGCGTCTGCACGCTGACCTCATCGTCAACCTGCTTGCCGATCAGCGCCCGGGCCATGGGCGAGTCGATGGTGATATAGCCCAGCTTGGTATCCAGCTCATCTTTGCCGACGATGCGGTAACGCACCACCTCACCCTCTTCGTTTTCCAGCTCAAACCAGGCGCCGAAAAAGATTTTGCCTTCCTGCTGTGGGTCGTAATCGACAATTTTCAGCTCTTCCAGGCGCTTCACCAGATAGCGCACCCGGCTGTCGATCTGTCGTAGCAGGCGCTTGTTATAGGTGTAATCGGCATTCTCGGAGCGATCCCCCTGGGCCGCCGCTTCCTGCACTTTTTTGGTGATTTCAGGACGGTACTCTTTCCACAGATATTTCAATTCGCGATCAAGAGTTTGCCAGCCGGCTCGGGTAATCAGATGGGCTTTTTTCATGGCGTAAAATCAATTCATACTGGCGATAATGGTTTGACTGGCGAGGAAGCAGGCCTGATAGCAGTGCCCCTCAATCCAGGGCTGTGCCCTGTCGGTATTCATCACGGAATAGACCATATCTCCCCCTCCAATATCAAGGGTGAGTTCGGTTTTGTCCCCCTGGGAGGTCACGGCGACCAGCTTCCCGGTCAACAGGTTACGGCTGTCCTGGGTCGACGCTGCAGCAATATCCTCAAGCACCACATTGGGCGCTTTGAACAGCAGCAATACCGGCTTATTAAGTGCCAGTGCCAGTTGCTCACAACTGGCATGGGTGACTGACACCCTGACCTGCTGACCACCGGATAAGGTGATCCACACCAGATCATTGATGCCGCGACTCTCAATCCGGCTGATAACACCGGTGAGCTGATTGCGGGCGCTGGTTTTCAGGGAAAAGTGTGCCATCAGATCCAGCAGGGTATTCATGGACACGGACTCATCGAGCAGCGCTGACAAGGCCATGGTCTGCACCTGCTCGGTGAGCGAGTAAACCTGCAGCAGTCGCTCGCCAAATTCAGTCAGCCTGGCGCCACCGCCACCTTTGCCGCCCTTTTCGCTGAGCACCACAGGCTGCGACATGGCGGTGTTCATATCATTGACGGCATCCCAGGCCGCCTTGTAACTGATCCCGGCCAATTTGGCCCCCTGACTGAGCGAGCCGGTATGGGCAATCTGCCTGAGCAGGGCGATACGCCTTGGATTGGCAAAGGCTTTGTCATTTAACGTCAGTGACAGTTGGGCGGTTAAATCCATGATGACCAGGGAGTTATGAAAGTAACACTATTTTCCTCCATTCCCGCGGGAATACCAATCGACAAATGCCTCCGATAACTGCGGGCCGAAAATGACCACCCAAAGCGCGGGGTGGATCACGATAAACGATATCCACTTTGCCTGAACGATATATACCAATGTATATATCGCTTCACATTCCTCTGGGGAGATAACTCCAAATGCCCAATAAACCCTTTAAGTCCCTGTTGAAATTCACCTCTGTCACCCTCATGGGTCTCGTGCTGAGCATGAGTCCAGCCTTTGCCAAAGAAAAGATTACCGTCTTTGCCGCGGCCTCGCTTAACAATGCCCTGACGGATATTGCCCGGGAGTATGACAAAGCCCACGATACCGAGACCGTATTGTCATTTGCCTCTTCCTCCACTCTGGCCAGACAGATAGCCGAGGGGGCGCCAGCCGACATTTACCTGTCTGCCAATCAGAAATGGATGAACTATCTGGTGGATGAGAAAGTGGTCAATGCGGCCAACCGGGTGACTCTGCTGAAAAATACCCTGGTGCTGATCGCGCCCAAATCCAGCCCGATTGAACACGTGCCGCTGACGCCCGACTGGGATATCAAAACGTCACTGGATAACACCCGTCTGGCAGTGGGCGATCCGGACCATGTGCCTGCCGGTCGGTATGCCATGGAAGCCCTGAAGAGCCTGGGATTATGGCAACAGGCGGAACCCCTGCTGGCACGGGCCAACAATGTGCGCGGCGCACTGGCACTGGTTGAGCGCGGCGAATCACAACTGGGGATCGTTTATGGTACAGATGCCAAAGTTGCCGCCAATGTCAAAGTTGTCGCCACATTTCCCGCTGCCAGCCATGACCCTATTGAGTACCCCATGGCACTGGTAACACCGCAAAACAGCCAGGCAAAAGCCTTCTATGACTACCTGCAGGCCAAACAGGCCAGAGCGGTATTTGAACGTTACGGTTTTCAGGTTAGTCACTAAGTAAGAGACTGATGCAGTGTTAACTGACTATGAAATTGCCGCCCTGATGCTGAGTCTTAAGGTCTCATCCATCGCCGTGCTTGGCAGTCTGCCGCTGGGAATTTTCTGTGCCTGGTTGCTGGCCCGGGTCGAATTTCCCGGCAAACCTGTGTTTGACAGCATCATCCACCTGCCGCTGGTACTGCCCCCGGTGGTAGTGGGCTACCTGCTGCTGGTCACCATGGGACGCCAGGGTGCAATCGGTCACTGGCTGTACCAATGGTTTGGTATCAGTTTCAGCTTCAGCTGGCGCGGAGCCGCGCTGGCGGCAGCGGTAGTCTCCTTTCCGTTGATGGTCAGAGCCATACGTCAATCGTTCGAGGCGGTGGATATCCGCCTTGAGCAGGCTGCCCGTACCCTGGGCAGCAATCGCTGGCGGGTATTTTTCACCATCACCCTGCCACTGACAGCCCCCGGTATCGTCTCCGGTATGATTATCGCGTTTGCCCGCAGCCTGGGAGAGTTTGGCTCGACCATCACTTTCGTCTCCAATATTCCCGGCGAAACCCGCACCATACCGCTGGCGATGTTCAGTTTCATCGAAACACCCGGGGCCGAATATCAGGCCATGCGCCTGTGTATTATCTCTGTGGTGGTGGCCCTGGCGTCACTGGTGGCCTCCCAATACCTGACCCAAAAAGCCCAGCAAAGAGTGGCAAGCGCATGTTGACCATTAATATTGAAAAGCAGCTGGGCGATATGCGCCTGAGTGTCAATGCTAACCTGCCGATGAGCGGCGTCACGGCCATTTTCGGCCGCTCCGGCGCCGGCAAAACCTCACTGGTGAATATTCTCGGCGGCCTGTCCACGCCGGATGCAGGCATTCTCAAACTGGGCGGACAGATATTGTTTCAGCAGGGCAAGGTTAATTTGCCGCCGGAGCAGCGTGGCATAGGCTATGTGTTTCAGGAAGCCCGGCTGTTCCCGCACTACAAAGTCAGAGGCAATCTCAACTATGGGGTAAAGCACAAAGATCCTGAGCTGTTTACCAGAGTCATCGAGTTGCTGGGCATCGCGCATCTGCTGGAGCGCTACCCCATTACTCTGTCCGGCGGCGAAAAGCAGCGGGTTGCCATCGGCCGGGCGCTGCTGACCAAGCCCACCATGCTGCTGATGGATGAGCCGCTGGCCTCGCTGGATTTACCCCGTAAACGCGAGCTTATCCCCTACCTGCAAAATCTTGCCCGGGAGATGCACCTGCCCATCATCTATGTCAGCCACAGCCTGGATGAAATACTGCAGCTGGCCGACCATATGCTGGTACTCAGTCAGGGACAGGTGATCGCTCAGGGACCACTGGCTCAGGTATGGAACAGTGAACAGATGCGCCCCTGGTTGCCGGCCAAAGAGCTGAGTTCGCTGCTCAGCGCGCGCATCGCCGGCCGCCACCCTGACTATGCCATGACCCGGCTGGTACTGGACGATGGCAATCAGCTCTGGGTCAATGGTGATGTGACCCAGTCTGCCAGTGATCGGCTGAAAGTCCGCATTCAGGCAAGTCATGTGTCCATCTGCATAGCGCCGCCACACCAGAGCAGCATACGTAATCAGCTGAAAGGGACAATCAAAGAGCTGTATCCGGCGGATGATGGCCAGCAGATTCAGCTGAAAATCGCCCTGGGACAGGATGAACTCTGGGCCAATATCACCCCCTGGGCCTGTGACGAGCTGGCCCTGCAGGTGGGCACAACTGTCTGGGCCCAAATTAAAGGTGTATCTATGGGCAAGTTGGATATGGCCATGTCCAACTGAGTGGCGGCTCAAACCTGCGCCCTGCCCCTTGGCCGGCACTTAAGTGCTGGTCTTTTTTATATATTCTGTAACAGACAACAACTTCTCCGTCGCCCATCTTTGGCCTATGCTCAAACACAAACTATTAACAAAATTGGGCATATCAATGAAACCCCTGCTTCCCCTGCTGACACCACTGGTATTCATGGCGGGCTTTTCGGCTCAGGCTGCCACCAGCGTCCTGACTGCCGACGCCTATCTGGATGTGAAAACCGGCAAACTGATCGCCAATCCGGCCATCATCATTGAAGACAACCGCATCCTGCAAATCGGCAAGCAGGGGCAACTTGCCATTCCGGCAGACGCCCGGGTGCAATCACTCCCCGGCATCACCCTGCTGCCCGGGCTGATGGATATGCATGTGCATCTGAGCAGCAATGCCGAAGATAACTTCCTTGAGGCGCAAAACTACTCTGTACCTCTGCAAACTGTCATTGCGGTAAGCAATGCCCGCAAAACGCTGGAAGCTGGCTTTACCACAGTGCGTAATCTGGGGGCCGATGGCTACAGTGTGATCGGGGTGATGGAAGGCATCAACCGCGGCGATATTGTTGGTCCGCGCATTTGGGCCGCAGGCCACTCCATCTCCATCACAGGCGGTCACTGCGACGACAATTTCAGTGCCCCAGAAAGGCACGCCACATCCGGCGGAGTTGCCGATGGCCCCTGGGCCGTGCGGGAAAAAGTGAGGGAAAACATTAAGTACGGTGCCAACACTATCAAGATTTGTGTCACCGGCGGGGTATTTTCCAAAGGCACCAAGGTCGGCATTCAGCAATACACTCTGGAAGAGATGAAAGCCGCCGCCGAAGAAGCCCATATGCGTGGCATGGTGATCGCCGCCCACGCCCACGGCACCAGCGGTATCAAGGATGCTATCCGCGCCGGTATCGACAGCATAGAGCATTGCAGCTTTATGGATGAAGAAGCCATTCAACTGGCGCTGAAACACGGTACTTACCTGTCCTGCGATATCTACAACACTGAGTACACCCTGGCCTATGGCGCGGCTAATGGCGTGCCGGAAGAAAACATCAACAAGGAAAAGCAGGTGTCCCAGGCCCAGCGCGACAGTTTCCGCAAGGCGGTTAAGGCGGGAGCCAACATGGTATTTGGCTCAGATGCTGCGATTTATCCCCACGGCGACAATGGCAAGCAGTTCTCCCGCATGGTCACCTTTGGCATGACGCCGCTGCAGGCTATTCAGGCCGCCACCATCAACAGCGCCGAGCTGATGAAACAGCAGGATATCGGCCAGATCCGCGAAGGCTTTCTGGCCGATATTGTCGGCGTAAAAGGCAATCCGCTGGATAACATCAGCCTGCTGGAAAAGGTCAGCTTCGTGATGAAAGATGGTCGTATATACAAGCAGGCTTAAGGCCCAGTAGAGCTGCACTAACAAGCCCGCTGATATCAGTTATTCCCCAAAGAAAAGCGCCCTGTAAAACAGGGCGCTCTGGTTTAAAATAAGCAACTGACCACGAAGCATTTCACTTCACCAAGAAACTATTGAGGGTCAGAGGGAGAGAAAACCAATATCTGCGTATTTGTGTTTCCTCGTATTCTTCATTTTCCTCAATGTTCATTCCTGTCTGGTTATCAGACACCACTCATCCTTTGACTGGCCGTTACTTCAGCATCTCGGATGGGCGGATCACCTGGGCGCGATAGCCGGTGGCGAACATATCATGGCTGTCGATATTGATGCGTACTGCTGGCTGCTGCTCGCCGTATTTGTGCTCCACCAGAATCGAGTGCACTTTACCCGTGGTGTCATCCAGTTTCATGTTGCCATAGCCGCCGCCCAGGCCGAACAGTCCAGCTGAAGCGAAGTAACTCAGCACACTGTCCTTGTCGGCCTGATACTTCACAATTGAGGTAACAGGTGAGTAACCTTCATAGCCCAGCTCATCTTTACCGTATTGCCAGATCTGCTGCACTGTCATCCTGTCTTCATCGATCTTGTACTCCACGGCGCGGGAATACTTACCGGTTGGGAACATAGGCTGCGCCAGATGACGGCCATCACCATTGTCGAATACCGTCCAGGTGCCTTTCTCATCCACCTTATAGGCGGTGTGCGGGGTATAGACGAAATCAAAATCACTGCCGGCACAGAAACCGCGAGCGGTGCAGGTGATCGGCTTGCCTTTGGCATCCACCGGGGTCAGCAGCTTGCCTGCCAGCTCGCCTTTCCAGCCCATGGAAGGACTCAAAATCCACTTCACTTGCTTGTCGCGACCAATCTTGATCACCGCCGACTGATGGCGCGAGCTGATAATAATGCTGTCGTCTTTGGGGTCATAGTCGATGGAGTTGACATGGGCCCAGTTGCGGCCAGTTTCCACACCGTGAATATCACCATAGGGGGCGTTGCGCAGCTCAGCTTCTGAGGAGATCTTACCCGCCTGCTTAAGATCGATATTCAGACACACGGCGCCGGCATCCAGCGACAACAGCGCCGCATCGCGCATAGGATCGAGGATCTCGTTCAGATCCCAGTAGTCCACCAGCTTGCCAGTAGCATCCACTTCAATGATATGGTCACGTACCGTGTTGACCAGCTTGCCATCGGCGCGGCGATAATCTTTGGCGGCAACCCGCAGCAGGTAATTGCCGTTTTCCACCTGAATACCTTCATGGGATGCATCGATAAAATTGCCTGGCAGACTGTGGGAAGCGATCATCCGCCCCATCAGGGTCATCTGCTTCCAGCTTTGGCCCTGCACCCACACCATATTGCCGTCTTTGGTGATGTTCATGCCCATGGCATAACCGGCATCATCGTAGTTCTTGGCGTTATGGGTGGTATTGGGATTCATGTACCAGCGGATATCACCGGCGGTATCAATAATGAAAAATCCGGGTTTGCCATCCCAGGAAAACGCGCCGGGGGCATCCGGGTTATTGTGCATCAAGGGCGATGCCTTGCCGTCCGGGTTACTCCAGTTCAGGAAGTACAGACGGTCTTTGAACTCAGGGTCTACATGCTCCACCTTCACCAAAGGTGCCTTGGCCCATTGGGATTCAGAGAAGCCCAGATCCACATCCGGGGTCATCATCTTATAGTCGTGGGATTTACGCTCACCCTGCTCGGTCCAGCTGACGGTAAAGGTATTGAGATAGTCAGGATACAGGCCAAATACCGGCACTCCGCCTTCATCCATCACCCGGATATCAGACACCTGATAATGTATTGGCACCCCCACTTCGCCCCTGGCATGCACAGTCACTTCCACATCGGAGATTTTGTGACCATTGAGGGTCACCAGAGCCGTCAACGGCGCATTCTCGTAAGGATTGTGGATCAGGTAACCCAGTGGCGCATTGTCCACAGGCATGGGTTTCATTCCGGTCAGCGCAGCCCAGGATACGGAGGATACAGACAAGGCAAAGGTCAACATGCCGATACGGCAAAGCGGTTTGAACATGCGGGTGGTTCCAACAGAGACTCAAATTCGCCCGGCAGTATACTCCGGCCGGATAACCCACCCCAGCCTCCGGGGCCGTAACTGTGAGTCAACACAGGGATCTGCAGGGCGCAGCGGGAAAAACTCAGGTGCGCTCACCTTTTGCGATCACAAAGATGAACCTTTGCTCTGTTTACCTGTCGTGGCTTCTGCACCGGATGCTGCAAATCAAAATAAAAACAGCGACAAACACCTTAAACTATTTTTAAGTCAGCCTTAATCTCTTAGGTAACACTCTTCTGCTATTTTCAAATATTCCTGCCAACATATTCTCTACGCACTTCAGGGGTATCCGATGACCCAAACCGGTTCCAAATTCGCCCGAAACCTCATGGTACTGGCCATCCTTGCCGTCTTACTGGTTACCGCCGGTTACTTCTATATCAAGCATCAGCAAGAGTATCCCAGCACAGAAGACGCCTATGTACATGCCAATGTGCTGTATGTCGCGCCGCAGATCAGCGGTGAAGTGATTCAGGTGACTGTAGAGAATTATCAACACGTTAATGCCGGGGATCTGTTGGTTGCCATCAACCCTGCACCTTATCAGGCGGCTTATGAACAGGCCAAAGCCGCCTACGAAGTTGCCACTCAGGCCAACAAAGCCACCGATGATGCCATTCTTGCCGCCAGTGCCAATGTTAACAGTGCCGTGGCTCAATTAACTGATGTACAGATGAATTTCCGCCGCACCATGGATTTGGTCGCCAAAGGGCTGTTACCCGCCCAACAGGGGGATGACATCAAGGCACAACTGGCTGCCGCCCAGACCGGAGTAGAGGCCGCACGGGCCAAAATGTCGCAACTGATCACCCAACAGGGGGCCAAGGGTGATGAAGCGCCTCAGGTCAAACAGGCTGCGGCGGCGCTTTCCAAGGCCACGCTGGATCTGTCCTACACCCACATCAGCGCGCCCCATGCCGGCAACCTGGGGAAAGTCAGTGTACGTCCCGGCAGTGTGGTGGCACCGGGAACGGCTATGATGCCTTTGGTAGAAGACAATACCTTCTGGGTTGAAGCCAACTACAAAGAAACCGCCGTCGGCCGGCTCAAGCCCGGAATGACTGCCAATATCGTGCTGGATATGTACCCGGATGTGACCTATCAGGGCAAGGTCATCGCCATTTCTCCCGCCAGTGGCTCCTCTTTCTCACTGTTACCTCCTGAAAATGCCACCGGCAACTGGGTTAAAGTACCTCAGCGATTCCCGGTCAGTGTCAGCATTGAAAAAACGCCGGATGAGCCAGCACTGCGTGTTGGTGCCAGTGCCACAGTTACCGTTGACACGCTGACTGCTCCGGCCAGCGGAGCCAGCGCTCAATGACAGACAACGCGCCCATTCAGGGCAATGCGCGCCTGATGATAGTGCTGGCAGTCATGCTGTCAGCCGTGATGGTGTTGCTGGATATGACCATCGCCAATGTGGCTTTGCCACATATGATGGGAGCCCTGGGCGTCACCTCCGAGCAGATCACTTGGGTGCTCACCTCCTATTCCATGGCTGAAGCGATATTTATTCCGCTGGCCAGCTATCTGTCGCTCAGATTCGGTATCCGCAATCTGCTGCTGATCTCCGTTGCCGGATTCATCACCACCTCAGCCCTGTGTGGTCAGGCCGACTCTCTGGCGGAAATGGTCACCTTCAGGGTGATGCAGGGCGCCTTTGGGGCCTCAGTGATCCCCCTGTCGCAATCCATCATGGTGCAGATATTTCCGCCGGAGCAAAGAGGCAAGGCTATGGCGTTGTTCAGCGTCGGCGTGTTGCTGGGGCCTATCCTTGGCCCAACGGTAGGCGGCATCATCACTGAATATATGGACTGGCGCTGGATCTTCTACGTCAACATGCCGGTTGGCATACTGTGCCTGACCCTGCTGCACTTCTTTGTGAAACTGGATGGCCGCGGTGAAACCTCTGTCGACTGGCCGCTGGTGATCGGTATGGCCATAGGTATTGGTCTGCTGCAGATGGTGCTGGACCGGGGCAACGAATCCGGCTGGTTCAGCGACAATCTGATCCTGTTCTCCGCCATTATCTCAGCCATCGCCATCGTGTTCTTTGTCGCACGTTCCTTTATGACCAAGGGCGATATTGCACCTATGTGGCTGCTTAAAGACCGAAACCTGGCGGTGTCCTGTTTGATCATGGCCTGCTTCTCCATGGGCATGTTCGGCATTACCCAGCTGCAACCCATGATGATGGAGCAGCTGATGAACTATCCGGTTGAAACTACTGGGTTTTTGATGGCACCCCGAGGGCTGACGTCAGCCATAGTGCTGCTCATCATGTCGCGCTTTATGGACAGGATCGATGCCAGACTGCTGATCCTGATAGGCCTGTCATTGAATGCCGCCGGCACCTGGTATATGACTCAGTATTCGCTGAATGTGAATATCGTCTGGATGGTACTGCCCAGTATCATACAGGGTGCGGGTATGGGACTGGTGTTCGCGCCTTTGAGCCAGCTGGCCTATGCCACTCTCAGCAAACAGGATACGGTTGGCGGCGCAGTAGTATTCAATCTGTGCCGCACCATAGGTGGCTCTTTTGGTATCTCCATCGTGAATACCTACTTCAGCCGCAGTGAACAGGCCAACTGGCACAACCTGGGAGCAGGCTTAACGCCGGAGAATCCATTGCTGCAGCAAGCAGCGGCCCTGAAACACACCCAGATTACCAACCCGGATTTCATCGCCTGGATAACCCAGCAGCTGCACGAACAATCCACCATGCTGGCGTTTGTCTACACCTTTGGATTTATCTTTGTGTCTTATCTGGTGCTTATTCCGCTGCTGGCCTTGTTCAAAACCAGAGCAAAGCCTGCCTGAACCCCAGCTGCGCCCATTGGCACATCGCCAACAGAACCCTGACACCACTGCTGCCCAATAGCCGGGCAGCAGCACAGTTAACGCCATTGCGGCTGCCAGCCAAAACTTCGGCTTTGGTCGTTTATGGCTTCGATAGCCAACCACAGGCGAAACAGCGGCCATCAAAGACTTGGTTACAATTTTCAGCTCCCGCGAAATGCGCTGATAGTCTTTTCAAATCAAATGGATAAATCGCCGATGTTATATCGGTATGTGACAATGGCGTGTCATTGACCTGCAAACGCTGTTTTGCGCCTGCCATTCCCGCTATAGTAGCCTGATATAAGTGCCTGAAATCAGTAAGTAACGGAAAATCCCATGGGACAAGAAACCTCAAAAATTCTGGTTGTGGATGATGACATGCGTCTGCGCGCACTGTTGGAGCGCTATCTGGTCGAGCAGGGGTATCAGGTCAGGGCTGCCGGTAATGCCGAGCAGATGGACCGTCTGCTGGAGCGGGAAAATTTCCACTTGCTGGTACTGGATCTGATGTTACCCGGTGAAGATGGGCTATCGATATGCCGCCGTCTGCGCCAACAGGGCAGCCAACTGCCCATCATCATGCTCACCGCCAAAGGCGACGAGGTGGACCGCATTATCGGGCTGGAGCTGGGCGCCGATGATTACTTGCCCAAACCCTTTAATCCACGCGAGCTGCTGGCACGCATCAAGGCGGTGATGCGCCGTCAGGTACAGGAGGTCCCCGGAGCCCCTTCTCAGCAGGAGGAAGTTATCTCCTTTGGCGAATTCAGTCTGAATCTGGCCACCCGGGAAATGAGCAAAGGGGATGAAGCCATCGCACTGACCAGTGGCGAATTCGCCGTGCTCAAGGTACTGGTGTCTCACCCCAGAGAACCACTGTCCCGCGACAAACTGATGAATCTGGCCCGTGGCCGTGACTATTCGGCACTGGAGCGCTCCATCGATGTGCAGGTATCACGCCTGCGCCGGTTAATTGAAAAAGATCCTGCCAGCCCAAGGTATATACAAACCGTATGGGGTCTGGGCTATGTATTCGTGCCCGACGGCAGCGCCCGTAAATGATGGGAAAGTGGTGGCGTCAGTTTCTGCCGCGCAGCGCCTTCAGTCAGATTTTTCTGCTGATAGCCTGCCTGCTGCTGATTAATCAAATCGTTTCTTATGTGACTGTGGCCTACTACTTTATCAGGCCCACCTATCAACAGATTAACCAGCTGATCGCCCACCAGGTGAACTTCCTGTTCTATGACGGCGTAGAGATCGACCGCGACAATCTGACCGTGGTTGATGCCCTTAACAGCAAGATCCGTCAGGATGATATGCAGGTTTATAACCTGCAACAGGCCAAGGACTCAGGCGTCGATCGCGCCCGTTACTACAGCACCCTGTCGGCACAAATGTCAGAATACCTGGGCGGTGATTCCGAGGTCAGAGTCGAGCAGGGTAAACACTTCTTTATCTGGATCCGCCCGCCGCAGGAGCCCAATGTGTGGATCCGGGTCACCCTGTCCAGTTTCAATGAATACGAACTCTCCCCCCTCACCCTGTATCTGGTTGTCATTGGTGCCTTGAGTGTCGTCGGCGGCTGGCTGTTTGCGCGGCAGCAAAACCGTCCGCTGAAGTCGCTGGAGAAAGCCGCGATTGCAGTGTCCAGCGGTAACTTCCCGCCACCATTGCCACTGAAGGGATCGACAGAGATTATTGAGGTGACCAACGCCTTCAATCAGATGTCCCACAGCATGCACCAGCTGGAGCAGGACAGAGCCTTGCTGATGGCCGGCATCTCACACGATCTGCGCACACCGCTGACCCGCATTCGTCTCGCCTCTGAAATGATGGTTAAAGAGGATGAGTACCTCAAAGAAGGCATCATCAACGACATCGAGGATATGGACGCCATCATAGATCAGTTCATCGCCTACATTCGCCGGGATCAAAAGCCCAACCTGCAGCCGGATCAAATCAACCGCATCATTCAGGAAGTGGCCCAGGCAGAGACGACCCGCTGCGACAATATCGAAGTGACGCTGGTAGACTGTCCGGAAGTCCCCATGGCACCTATCGCCATCAAGCGGGTAGTCAGCAATCTGGTGGAAAACGCCCTGCGCTACGGCAACGGCTGGCTGCGCCTGAGTACCCAGCATCTGCCCGACCGGGTGGGATTTTGCGTGGAAGATAACGGCCCGGGCATAGATCCAGGCCAAATAGAAACCCTGTTTCAGCCCTTCACCCGTGGCGACACCGCCCGCGGCAGCGTTGGTTCAGGCCTGGGCCTTGCCATCATCAAACGTATTGTCGATATTCATAAAGGTAAAGTCGTACTCACCAACCGCCCGGAAGGCGGTCTGCGCGCTCAGGTATGGTTGATGAAAAAGCCAAGAGTGAACGGCTAATAGAGTAACGCCTCGATATCGAGGCGTTTTTTATAAGTTGAGCTTTACAGTTGATTCAGCACGTATTCGGCTTTGCTGACTTCAAAACTCTTGGCCTGTTCGATATTGAGTTTTTCGACTACGCCATCGCGGATGATCATGGCGTAACGCACTGAGCGAATGCCACCAAAACTGCCGGTATTCATTTCCAGCCCAAGTGCTTTGGTAAAACTGGCATCGCCATCGGCAAGCATGCGGATTTCGCTGGCGTTGTGCACTTTCCCCCAGGCTCGCATCACAAACGCATCATTCACCGCGACGCAGGCAATCATATCCACGCCTTTGGCTTTGATTTGGTCCGCCAGCACCACATAACCGGGCAAGTGCGCTTCAGAGCAGGTCGGGGTAAAAGCGCCGGGCACGGCAAACAGCACTACTGTTTTTCCGGCAAACAGTTCCTGGGTATTAAGATTCTGCATGCCTTCGTCAGTCAATTCACTGAGTACGGCAGCGGGTAATTTATCACCTTGCGCAATCATGGAAATACTCCCTTATCTTGGTTACAACCACAGCTTGGTTATGACCCCAGCATAGCGGGAAATGGCGCGTGCAAATACCACTCGTTTGTGGGGATAATCGAAGTGGTAAACAGCGAAGCAGGAAAATAAAGGCAGACGCTAAGCAGAGTGAAAGCAGCGCGCCCCCAGTACAAACAGCGCCACAATCCACAACAATAGGTCATTCCACCACTTGTCTATACAAGCAACAGGTAATGCGTAACAAACTGAAATTAATTATAAAAATAGACCAAGCATAAGACCACAGCCCCCTTTCTCACAATGAGGCGGTCTCTGTTCATGAGACGACTACCGGCCGCTAAGGCCTGTGTAAGGGCTTAGCGACAAATGACTCAGGGAAGGGGCGTTTATATGCTTAAGCAGACTTCATCGCAGCTTTGACATAGACATCGAAGCGGTTTTTCTTGGTGGCAATGACCGTGCTTGGCTTCACGCCGTCGAGGTCCTCGGCGTAATCAGGGCGCTTGACCACCACCCGCTTGCCCGCCAGCATCAATGCAGGAGCCAGCAAACCATCGGCATCAAGATCGGCGCCGACCAAGGACTGGAACACCCGCATTTCCTTTTTCACCAGCGCTGACTTTTCTCTGTGGGGATACATAGGATCGAGATACACCACATCCGGCGCCAGCCCCAAAGCCGGTAAGGCTTCAAGACTGGAAGCGTGCACCATGGACATACGCTCACGCATCCAGGCACCGATTTCAGCATCCTCATAAGCCCGGCGCAGACCATCTTCCAGCAACGCCGCCACCACAGGGTGACGCTCAACCATAGTGACATTGCAGCCCAGGCTCGCCAGCACGAACGCATCACGCCCCAAACCAGCGGTACCGTCCACTACCGAAGGACTTTCGCCTTGCTTGAGACCGACTGCCTTGGCGATCGCCTGCCCTCTGCCACCACCGAATTTACGCCTGTGAGCCACTGCGCCGGAGACAAAATCCACAAAAATCCCCCCCAGTTTGGGTTCATCGCGTTTTTTCAGTGTCAGGCAGTCGCTGTCAAACACCAGTTCAAACAGCGCATCTGCATCAAAGATCAGTTGCTGGCTTGCGCATATCTCGCAGATGCGGCTATCAGATAGGTCGAAGAAGATGTGTTGGCTCACGGCAATCATTCAGTGGTCAGTTTCTGGCGCTATTATGCCATTGTCTTGCGTGGCATGCCTGAGGAAGTTAACGCCGGCCGTAATGTCCGACATGGCCGCCGCGAGCCTGGATCAGGTATAATCCCGCCAATTTCATTTTCCCGGGATCCACTCAGATGCTCAGTTATCGCCACGGCTACCACGCCGGTAACTATGCCGACGTGCTCAAGCACACCATGCTGCTGCAGGCCATCAAATCACTGCAAAAGAAAAACAAGCCTTATGTGTATATCGACACCCACGCCGGTGCCGGTGGCTACAGCCTGCAAGATGAGTTCGCCCAGAAAACAGGTGAATATCTGGACGGTGTGGCAAAAATCTGGGATCAAACGGATCTGCCTGAGCCGTTACTTGAATATGTTGAAGCGGTGAATGCCTTCAACACCGAATCTGATGATCTGGATTATTACCCCGGCTCCCCCGCGTTTGTGGATATGACTCTGCGGGAGAAAGACCGCATGGTATTACACGAGCTGCACAGCACTGACTTTCAAACACTGTTTCAGGGATTTGCCGGTGACCGTCAGGTGAAGGTGCTGAACAAAGATGGTTTGGCAGGGTTGATTGCCGCTGTACCGCCGATTGAGCGTCGAGGCCTTATTCTGATCGACCCCAGCTATGAGATCAAATCTGACTATCTGGATGTGGCCGATGCTGTCATTGATGCCTATAAGCGTTTTGCCACTGGTATATACATGATCTGGTATCCGGTAGTGGAGCGTGAACGTACCGAGGCCATGTTTAATCGCCTCAAAGCTTCAGGCATTCGCCGTCAATTGCGGATTGAACAGGGCATCTCAGCAGACACCAACGAGAAAGGCATGACAGCCGCCGGACTGTGGGTAATCAATCCGCCCTGGCAGCTGGATGAGCAGGCCAAAGAGACACTGGCGTACTTGGATGGCAAATTCAACCGCGGTAACGGCTTTACCAGAGTCGAGTGGGAAGTGGGCGAGTAAGCAAAGAAGCTGAGCGAGCCTTCGGCTCTTCGAGGACGCTTTGCTGCAAGAACGGGAACAAGTTCCCAGCGAGGGCGCAGCCGCTCTCTTAGTGAGTGAAACGAGCCCTAGAAGGCCGCAGGCCGTCGCACCTTAGATTTCATCCCGATATCGCTTAAGCAGTATTTTAACCCGCTCCACATAGGCGCGGGTTTCTGCAAAGGGCGGGACTCCCTGGTATTCATCCACACTGGTCGGCCCGGCGTTATAAGCGGCCAGGGCAAAGTCCAAATCGCCATTGAAACGGGCCAGCATTTTCGACAGATAAGCGCTGCCCCCAAAAATATTGGCATCGGCCTCAAAGGCATTGCTGATGCCCAGTTCTTTGGCCGTCGGAGGCATCAGTTGCATCAGCCCCATGGCTCCCCGGCGTGACAGGGCATGGGGATTGAAGTTGGATTCAGCATGGATAACAGCCCGGATTAAGGCGCTATCCAATTGATGAGCTTTGGCAGCCTTGTCGATGGCGCGGGCATATCTGTGGGTTTCCAGCGCCATTCGGTGCCAATCGAGTTTGGACTCCGGCTGACAGGCGAAACAATCATACAGCAGGATATCAAACTCCCCCTCTATCGGTGGTTTATCACTGAAAACCACCCGGCCATCAGCTTTTAAATGCCGGTATACCCTGACTTTATCCTGCTCTTTGCTGATCCCCTGCTCGGAATAGCGGGCGACAATTCTGGGTTTATTGCCCCCATCATCCGCCAGCAATGGCGACCACGGCAGTAATATCAGTAGCATCCCTGTACCAGCCAGTTTCAATTCCATTCTCCGTTTGCACCTGCTCTTTTTAGCACTTCGAGCAGTTGTGATTTTTTATACAGCAACACAAATAACCGACCTGACAAAATCTCATAATCCATTGTTGAACAAGCACTTTTACAACTCTCGCCTGGTAATTTAAGGCTGCTGTCCAATAGTCAGCAACAAGCCATTTCTGCAGCGAAAAAATGGATATAACCCATTGATTAATTGAGATTAAAGATGTCATCAATACGGTATTTATTAACCAGTATGACACTGGCATCAAGAAAAAACCGCTAATTTTCAGCAAAATAATTATAGAAAATTCATGCTTGACACATTTTTTGAGTTAAATATCTAAAAAATTTAACTTTATCGCTTTATCCCCCCCAAGTGAGTCAGTATGATGAGTCGCACTGAACAGGATGAACCGCTCAACATGCAGGGGGAGCATACCGCCAGTTAAGGAAGCATTAACGGCAGCGCGTTAGCCTGTTCTGAAAATAATTATTAGAAGTAGAAGTAAAGGAATCAGCATGAGTTTACCCTCCGAACAGGCGGGCACCCCAGGGGTGCATTCGCCTGCCGACCTGAGCAAAAAAGGTTGGTTTATCAAGTTTCTCAATGTCGTCGAGCGCCTGGGCAATCTGCTGCCACATCCCATCACTCTGTTCGCCCTGTTCTGTGTGGGCGTTATTCTGATTTCAGGTATCGCAGGCTATTTCGGACTGTCGGTGGTCGACCCACGTCCAGAAGGCGCCTCAGGACGCGGTGCAGATGGACTTATCCATGTCGTCAGCCTGATGAATGGCGAAGGTCTGCGCCTTATCGTCTCCAATCTGGTCACCAACTTTACCGGCTTCGCCCCGCTGGGCACGGTACTGGTGGCTTTGATGGGCGTCGGTATTGCCGAGCGTTCCGGTTTGCTGTCTGCCGCCATGCGTCTGCTGGTGATTGGCGCCTCCAAGCGTCTGGTCACGCTGGTGATCGTATTTGCCGGTATCGTTTCCAATACGGCGTCAGAACTGGGCTATGTGGTACTGATCCCCATGGCGGCGATGATCTTCCACTCCCTTGGCCGTCATCCGTTGGCCGGCCTTGCCGCTGCGTTTGCCGGGGTCTCCGGTGGTTACAGCGCCAACCTGTTGCTGGGCACGGTAGACCCGCTGCTGTCGGGCATCACTGAAGCGGCGGCGCGGATGATTGACCCCAGCTACACTGTCGGCCCTGAGGTGAACTGGTACTTCATGTTCGTCTCCACCTTCCTTATCACCATTCTGGGTACCTTTGTCACCGAGAGAATTGTGGAACCCAACCTGGGCAAATATGACCCACAGGAAGCTTCCATCGACCTGGCAGCCCAGAAAATGGAAACCGTCACACCAGAAGAAAGGCGCGCACTGAAAAAGGCAGGCTGGACTACCCTGGCTGTCGCGCTGGTACTGGCCATACTGGTGGTTCCTGAGGGTGCGCCTCTGCGTAATCAGGTAACCGGCGATGTAGCAGGTTCTCCCTTCCTTAAAGGAATAGTCGCCTTTATCTTTATCGGTTTCGCCATTCCCGGTCTGGTATACGGCAAGGCCATTGGCGTCATGAAGAACGACAAGGACGTGATTAACGCCATGTCTGAAAGCATGAGTACCATGGGCATGTATATCGTGCTGGTGTTCTTTGCTTCCCAGTTTGTCGCCTTTTTTTCCTGGACCAATCTGGGCGCTGTGATGGCGGTTGCCGGTGCTGATGCGCTGCAAGCCATAGGTCTGACAGGCCCGCTGGTGTTTGTACTGTTTATTGCCATGTGTGGCGTGATCAACCTGTCACTGGGCAGCGCCTCGGCGCAGTGGGCGATTACCGCGCCGATTTTTGTGCCCATGCTGATGCTGATTGGCTATGCGCCGGAAACCATTCAGGCGGCCTACCGTATCGGTGACTCAGTCACTAACCTGATCACCCCGATGATGAGTTACTTCGGTCTTATCCTCGCAGTAGCCTGCCGCTATAAGAAAGACCTCGGCATAGGCACCCTGATCGCCACCATGCTGCCATACACCTTAGTGTTCTTCGTCGGCTGGGTGAGTTTCTTCTTTATCTGGGTATTTGCGCTGGGCTTCCCGGTCGGCCCGGGTGCTGCCACCTATTACACGCCGTAATCGTACACATTTCAGTTAAGCTAAACGCCCTCACTCGAGGGCGTTTTTATTGGTCTGAATTAAAGACTGGCTTAAAGACGAATAACCACGAAGAACACAGAGACCACGAAGAACAGCAAGAGATAAGCAAACACTCAGAGCTTTTCTAACTTTGGTTTTTCCTCAGTGTCCTCTGTGGAGCGAACGCAGTGAGTGCTCTGTGGTAAGCAGCATTTCAAAGCAATAGCCCTACACCACCGAGCTCGCAGAGGGCCACAGAGAAAGGCCCAAATAAGTCTGTCGTTTTTCCTTCGTGTCCTTTGTGTAGCGAACGCAGTGAGCGCTCAGTGGTGAATAGCTTTTTTATTTACCAAAATGGCAATCGTGCCAAATTAAAACGGCTTATCAATGGGTTAGAGTTAATAACCTGCAAAGCCCTTGCAAAGGGATATTCCAGCGTTATATTGAGCCCCTGAGTTCCTTTCCGGCCCTTTGTCATGACACTGTTTTTTGCCTCCGATCTGCACGGTTCACTCACTGCCACCCAAGCCATGCTCGACAAATTTGAGCAATCCGGCGCCCGTTATCTGGTGCTGCTGGGCGATATTCTCAACCACGGCCCGCGCAACGCGATCCCGGAAGGCTATGCCCCGGCGCAGCTGGCCGAGTACCTGAATCACTATGCCGATCGTATTATTGCGGTGCGCGGAAACTGCGACAGCGAAGTGGATCAGATGCTGCTGGACTTTCCCATTACTGCCGCCTATCAACAGGTGATCCTGCCGCAGATGCGGCTGTTTCTGACCCATGGTCATGTCTACGGGCCGGATAAACTGCCCAAATTGCTAGCCGGTGACGGTTTCGTGTACGGCCATACCCACATTGCCGTGGCGGAATACAAGGAGGGTATTCTGCATTTCAACCCGGGGTCCACCACCATCCCGCGTAACGGCGGACGAGCCTCTTACGGCCTGATGACAGATACCCAGTGCCAGGTGCGGGATCTGCACACAGACGAAGTGATTGTCAGCTGCGCCCTGCGCCATTCATTGTAGAGCGTAAAGAAAAATGCCGGGAATACCGGCATTTATTGCCCGTCAGTCAAGCAGGATTCAGCCAGTCAATGTTATGCTCAGGTCTTTGATCCCTACCGGAGAACACCTTGCTCAGCATACTCATTACTCAGTTCGTTGTTCTGTGGGCCGTAATCGATCCGGTCGGCTCAGTCCCCGTGTATCTGTCACAAACCCAGCATTTGTCGGCCAAGCATAGACGCCTGGTCGCACTCAAAGCTGTGGGTATCGCCACGGGTGTATTGCTGTTCTTTTTGATTGCCGGACAACTGCTGCTGGAAGCCATGCAGATCCCCTTGCCCGCCTTTCAGGCCGCCGGTGGACTGGTCCTTTTGCTGTTTGCCCTGAGCATGATTTTTGGTGAGAGCAAGCCAGATCAGGAAACCCGACTGAGTGAAGAGATCAGCCACTCACAACTGGCAGACTTGGCGGTTTATCCGCTGGCAATCCCCTCCATCGCCTCCCCCGGCGCCATGATGGCCATCGTCATGCTGACCGATAACGCGCGCTACTCTTTTGTGGATCAGGCAATTACCGCAGGCATCATGCTGCTGGTGATGGTCATTACCCTGCTGCTGTTGCTGGGCGCCACCAAAATCCAGAAGCTAATAGGCAACGTCGGCGCCGCCATCATCAGCCGCGTCATGGGCCTCATCCTCGCCGCAGTAGCCGTCAGCAATCTACTACAAGGCATCAGAGATTTTTATCTGTAGCAAAAAGCGATATCAATACAGCTGAGTAGAACCCTCTACTCAGCTAAGTTCGGGACAGGAGTTACACTGGATAACGCCGCGCTCTGCGGCAAATTTGGAGCGCAGCGGAAAATTTGTCCGACAGCAGCGCCTTGTTATAGCTTTACATCGGAAGTTTCCAACTGGAACTTGCCCTACGGAATTGGGGATCTTCCGTTTTCGGTGCAGTGTAATACTCATCATCGATTTGAAACTGAGAGGCCAGTAAATCTCTATGCCCGCCTAAACGCTCTATAGAAGTAAGCTCATTGGCGACATCTTTGAATATTGTAGAAAAGGCTTTACTTTGATTGCTTTTCATAAAGTCCGGTGTGCTAAGAGCGAATTCCTTATCAGGTATGGCTGGAATTCCGAAGGGAGAAGTTAACGAATTTATTGTTTTAATCAAAAAGCTGCCTTGTATTCCTTGAGGAGAAGGAACTCCATAAGTCCTTTTTAAATCACCTGATATTTTATCTAACTCAGAAAGCAGCTTTGTGGTCTTGGCGTTCCCTTTAGCTAGACCAGATTCATCATAAGCAATTTTTATTTCTCGAAGCGTTTCTCTAGCAACAATGAAATGATTGGATTTCTTAACTTCTAACGCTGCACCGATAGAATTTTGTATTCCACCTGATTCTTGTGCAAGCCAAGCACTAAAAATGGGAATATCCATACTTACAGTCGCAGCTCGACCATGATCTACAACTTCAGAAATTGATGTGGATATCTTTTGTGAAAGACTAGACAGTACTTTTGCGGAGAAATCATGACCAAAAGCCCCTGTCTTTTTCATCCAATGTAGCTGATAAGCATGCCTAATTGGATGAATAAAAGAATCAGCCCGCAAATGCTTCGCGGCAATACTGTAGTAGATTGATTTAAAAGCAAGCCAGTTCAGAGAAGCAATAAACATTTCTAAAGGGCGAGTAACACCGCCTAGCCCATCTACTTGCCTTTGGAATTCCTCAGATGTATGCACATGCCCCTTAGAGCTGATCAAGGTGGCATTAGTTGACCAGTACCCTTTCGTTGAACCAACGTCGGATAACTCATTGAAAATAGCCGAGCTTAATTCACTGTATTTTTCGTACTCTGGGGTATTCGGTTGACCTAACATCTTCATGGTTAAATAGTAAACACTGGACCGCATATCCCATGTGCAAACCATATTGAGCTTCAATAATTCTACTAACTCACGAAAATCATCATCAGCAAACTCCCCGCCCCGTATTTCAGGCTTAATTGACCTTGCCTGCTTTTGTGACAAGGCATCTACTTGATCAAGACCATAAGAATTTGGTGATAGGAATCTAATAAAATCAAAATTCTTTATTCTTGAATCCCTATGCTCTTCCTTGTAGTTGTCTACGCATATCAAGTCATCATAAAAAAGGATGGCCTGTATAAGATTTTCAAAAGCTACCAAATCGCCATTTATAGTATCGGGGTTCTTAACAACAACTCGTCCAACTGCTCTTTCTACAGCAGTCAGAGAAGCATTATCGATTAGGGCGTATGACATTCTATCCTCGACGATTCGGAGCTATAACATTTTAATAACGAGAACGCCTATTTATCTGAATAACCGGACGGCCTGTTTATCCACTTTTGCGCGACCACGCTATCCATCCGTTTTTGTCACAAAAATCTGCTACTTAACGTCTCTATGGATAGATAACTTTACGGACAAATCGAGACGTCTCGTTATCTCGCGCACCAGTCACGCTTATTGGATAAACGTTATCAGCAATATGCTGAAAAATCGACACTTTCTAGCAGTCCAGCAGATAAACGTGAATGTACCGTGTGCGATAACAGGAGTCGTTTCCTGTTATCTCCGATTTAACGGGATAACCGGCTCAAATATGTAACTTTGGGGCATTTGCGGTTTGGAGGGATACACCAGTCCCCGTCCGACGCTGCCGAGGGTGTTGCTGAAAATGACGTAGCGAGGCATGGATGCCGAAGCAGCGACAGTCGAATCATGGACGAGCGTCTGTCGCGTTAGCCAATTTTCAGCATAAACCTGAGGAGTTGTCAGCGTTGGTTGGGGCGCCCTTTGGGGTGGAGGGGGCTTTGGGCGAGCAAAGCCCCTTCCCCGGGTGAAGCCTGGAAGGATTCGATCTTCCTATCGCCGGAACGGCGATTATGTTGCGTGATCGCAGTAGCAAAGCTGCAAAAGGTATATCCAAGCGCAGCTTGGCATCTAAAGGCACCCTTTCGTTGCCCAAACGAAAACAAAAAACCCGGCGTAAAAGCCGGGTTTTCAATCACATCAAGTGTCAGCAAATCACTCAGATTTGCCAGCCTTCTTGGCATCGCGCTCGCGCTTACTGAAGATTCGCTCAACGATCACGAAGAACAGTGGCACGAAGAAGATACCCAGGAAGGTGGAGCTGAGCATACCGCCCACTACGCCGGTACCGATGGCATTCTGGGCACCAGAACCCACACCGGTACTGATGGCCAGAGGTACTACGCCCAGACCGAAGGCCAGCGAGGTCATCAGAATCGGGCGCAGACGCACACGCACCGCATGCAGGGTCGCATCCACCAGCGTGGCACCTTTCTCATAGTATTCCTTGGCGAATTCCACAATCAGAATGGCGTTCTTGGTCGCCAGACCAACAGTGGTCAAAAGGCCCACCTGGAAGAACACGTCGTTATTCAGACCACGTCCCCAGGTCATCAGCAGCGCGCCGATAATCCCCAGTGGAATGACCAGAATGACCGAGAATGGGACTGACCAGCTCTCGTACAGCGCCGCCAACACCAGGAATACCACCAGTACCGACAGGGCATACAGCGCAGGAGCCTGGTTACCGGACAGACGTTCCTCGTAGGACAGACCGTTCCACTCGATACCAAAGCCAGCAGGCAGCTGCTTGGCAAACTGCTCCATGGTATCCATGGCCGCACCGGTACTGTAACCCGGCGCAGTGGAGCCCTGGATGTTCACCGCCGGCAAACCACCGAAGCGCTCCAGACGTGGCGAGCCATATTCCCAGCTGCCGGTGGCGAAGGCCGAGAATGGCACCATTTCGCCTTTGCTGTTACGCACAAACCACTTATCCAGATCTTCAGGCTGCATGCGGTACTGGGCTTCACCCTGTACAAACACCTTCTTCACCCGGCCGCGGTCGATATAGTCATTCACATAGCTGCCGCCCCAGGCGGTTGCCAGCACAGCGTTAACGTCATTAATGCTCAGGCTCAGTGCGCGCAGCTTGCCATGATCGATGTGCAGCTGATACTGAGGCGCATCTTCCTGACCGTTGGGGCGTACACCTACCAGGTTCTTGTCCTGCGCCGCCATACCCAGCAGCTGGTTACGGGCAGCGATCAGTGCATCGTGGCCCTGACCGTTTTTGTCCTGCAGGAACATATCAAAACCGTTGGCAGTACCCAGCTCCAGTACCGCTGGCGGTACGAAGGCGAATACAAAGGCTTCCTTGATGGACATAAAGTAGCCCATTGCCCGCTGCGCAATCGCTTCCACGCTCTGGCTTGGCTCGGTACGCTCATCCCAGGGCTTCAGACCGATAAAGGCGATACCCATGTTCTGACCCATACCGGCGAAGCTGAAACCGGATACCGCAAATACCGACTGCACGTTCTCTTTCTCATTCTCCAGCAGGTAGTCAGACACTTTGTCCATCACCTTCTGGGTACTTTCCTGAGTCGAGTTGGCAGGCAGAATTACCTGAGTAAAGATAACGCCCTGGTCTTCGTCTGGCAGGAAGGCGGTAGGCAGGCGCAGGAACACCCAACCGGTTGCCACTACCAGTGCCAGATAGATGACGAATACCCGGCCGGTGCGCTTGATAATCGCCGCCACACTGGCTTCGTAACGGGAGGTCCAGCGCTCAAAAGTGCGGTTAAACCAGCCAAAGAAACCAGTGCTGGCATGGGTATGCCCCTTGCTGATTGGCTTAAGCATGGTGGCACACAGCGCCGGTGTCAGAATCACTGCCACCAATACCGACAGCGCCATGGCTGATACGATGGTGATAGAGAACTGACGGTAGATCACGCCGGTCGAGCCCGACATAAAGGCCATTGGCACGAATACCGCAGACAGGGTCAGGCCGATACCCACCAAGGCACCGGTGATCTGGTCCATCGACTTGCGGGTGGCTTCCAGCGGGCTGCAACCCTCTTCAGCCATAATACGTTCCACGTTCTCCACCACCACGATGGCATCGTCCACCAACAGACCAATGGCCAGTACCATGGCGAACATGGTCAGGGTGTTAATGGAGAAGCCGGTGATCGCCAGAATCCCGAAGGTACCCAGCAATACCACTGGCACTGCAATCATAGGGATCAGCGTGGCGCGGAAGTTCTGCAGGAACAGGAACATGATGAGGAACACCAGCACCACAGCTTCCAGCAGAGTATGTACTACGCCTTCAATGGATTTGCCCACGAATGGCGTGGTATCAAATGGCACGACCACGTTCAGTCCCTGCGGGAAGAAGGGCTTCATCTCATCCACTTTGGCCATCACCGCCGCGGCGGTATCCAGTGCGTTGGCACCGGTTGCCAGCTGAATCGCCATACCGGCTGCTGGACGACCATTGTAGAACGAGGTCACCATGTAGTTTTCAGCGCCCACTTCCACTTCAGCCACATCCCCCAGGAACACCTTGGCACCGGTAGGATCTGACTTAAGCACAATCTTCTGGAACTCTTCCGGCGTCTGCAGACGGCTCTGGGCCGAAATGGTCGCGTTCAGCTCCTGGCCTTTCACCGAAGGCGTACCACCCAGCTGACCGGCAGAGACCTGAGCATTCTGCTCACGGATCGCCATGATGATGTCATTGGTGGTCAGGTTGTACTGATTAAGCTTCAGCGGATCCAGCCAGATACGCATGGCGTACTGGGCACCGAACAGCTGAATGGTACCCACACCGGATACCCGGCTCATGGGGTCCTGAATGTTGGCCGCCACGTAGTCGGCGATATCCGCCTTGTCCATGGAGCCATCTTCAGACACAAATCCCAGAACCATCAGGAAGCCAGCACTGGTCTTGGCCACACTCACACCCTGCGCCTGCACTTCCTGAGGCAGCAAAGGCATCGCCAGCTGCAGCTTGTTCTGCACCTGTACCTGAGCGATATCAGGATCTGCCTCAGCGTTGAAGGTTAGAGTGATTTCGGCGTTACCGAAGCTGTCACTGGTGGACTTGATGTAGCGCAGATGGTCCAGACCTGTCATGCGCTGCTCAATTACCTGGGTCACCGTATCTTCTACTGTTTTGGCAGAAGCACCCGGATAGTTGGCCTTAATTGCCACCGTTGGCGGCGCAATGCTGGGATACTGGGACACGGGCAGACCTTTAATGGCCATCACCCCCGCCAGCATAATAATAATGGCGATCACCCAGGCAAAAATCGGGCGATCAATAAAATATCGAGCCATAAAACTGCCTTAACTTATTGTGCTTCTGCCTGAGCCTTGGTGATCAGCGTAGGTGCAACCGGCGCACCAGGGCGGACCTTCTGCAGTCCGGCGACAATGATCTGATCGCCGGCCTTAAGACCTTTGGTCACCAGCCACTGATTGTCGATAACCTCAGCGGTTTCAACCATGCGTGGCTCAACTTTGTTTTCTGCGTTCACGACCATGGCAACACCCTGCCCCTTGGGATTACGGGTAATGGCCTTTTGAGGAACCAGAATCGCTTCTGGAGCAGTGCCCACATTCAATACAGTGCGCACAAACATGCCAGGCAACAGCAGACCATCAGGGTTCGGGAACTCAGCACGCAACCCCACGGCACCGGTGTTTTCATTCACAGTCACTTCGGCAAACTGCAGCTTGCCCTTATGCTGGTATTCAGTGCCATCTTCCAGGATCAGCGTCACGCTGGTATTTTCCGGCTGTACCAGAGTGCCATTGGCAATACGTTGCTTAAGGCGCAGCATTTCAGTGCTCGACTGCACGATATCAACATTGATGGGATCCAGCTGGGAGATCATCGCCAGTGCCTGTGCCTGACCGGCCCCCACCAGCGCACCCGGCGTCACATTGGACTTACCGATGCGACCGGAGATAGGCGCTTCAACTTTGGTGTATTGCAGGTTGATTTCCGCAGTGTTGATGGCGGCTTTGGCCATGGCTACGCTGGCCTCAGCTTCCTGATAGGCAGCCAGAGCCTGATCATAGTCCTGCTGACTGACCGACTTGGTCTTGACCAGTTCTTTAAAACGGGTTGCGGTCGCCCTGGTGGAAGCCAGCGCCGCTTTGGCGCGCTCCAGCTCAGCCTTGGCACTGACCAGAGCAGCCTCATAGGTCGCGGCATCGATTTGATACAGAGACTGTCCGGCCTGAACCTCACCACCTTCAACAAAAGTGCGGGCTTCAACAATACCGCTCACCTGAGGACGCACTTCAGCTTCCATGTAAGCACGGCTGCGCCCCGGCAACTCCAGAGTGATCGCCTGTGGTGCAGTGGCCACCTTGATCACGTCGACCGGCACAGCATGAGCACCTGCCGGCGCCTGTGCCTGTTGTTCCTGAGAATCGCACCCTACGATCCACAGTGCCGCAGCGATTACTGTGGCAATAGTTAGCATTTGCCGCATCTGAACTCCTGAGTTTAAGCACCAAAACTCCAGGCTAAAATTTAGCCGGGAGCATGAAAATTTAGTATGGATAAAATTTAGCGAGCATTTATCTCACACAGCCTGTGTATCAACAAGCGGATATAAGACTGAAAAGTGTAAACGAATGAAAATATTAAAATAATCCAACACCAAATGTTAAATCATTGTTTAAAATCATTTTGTTCAGGCCTAACAAAACGTACTGCTGAAGATTAACCCAGTAGTCCAATACCCAGCCGATTTCATGCATGTTATTGTGCTGCTGATGTTGAGCCAGATCACAAACAACACATACATCCGAGCTACAAAGCGATAACAGCATATCACGCTGAGCAATCAGTCCCAATGCCTCTGTTAAGCCACGGCTTACATGCTAAAGGGACAACAGCAAGCGCGATGCTGGCAGCATCGGATGGAGAAATGGTGTTTGGCCGTCTATCTTTTGAAAAAGATCAGAATGTGGCTGCTTAAATCCTGCGCTGTTCAAAACAACAGCTGCATTTCCCTAAAATAATGAAAGGGAGTATGAATATGATGAATCGCCTGATACCACTGACCCTGGGGCTTACATTGCCGCTGATGGGGATGGCTGATGAAATCAATGATAACCGGATTGCCGGCGGCACGATTGGCGGCAAACTCACCTTTGCCACCGACTATGTGTTTCGGGGTGAGTCAGAAACTCAGGATGGAAAAGTTCCGGTCGTTCAGGGCACCCTTGGCTGGACCCATGATAACGGTTGGTATCTGGGTGCCTTTGCATCCAACATCAAGTTTCAGGACCCCAATCTGGAAATCGTCACCGCGCCTTATTTCGGTAAATATGGTGAAATTGGTAATTCCGGATTTCAGTATGACGTGATGCTGTTTGCCTATCTGTACCCGGGCGCGTCCTACTCCAATTACACCGAGTTGTGGCTGCGGGTCAGTAAAGCCTTCGATGATCTCAATCTGCAGGTCGAAATTACCCCTACTCTGGATGACTGGTTCGGCGTTGATGGCTGGAAAGGCGTGAACTATGCTCTGCATCCCAGCTATCAACTCGCCGCTAACTTGACTGTGTCAGGCTCAGTGGGTTATCAGGATCTGTATGACGCCGACGATGCTGCCGAAGGCTGGGGTCACTGGAATCTCGGGGTAAATACCCAATATATAGGACTGGATTTTGACCTCAGATACCACGGCAGCACAGTGGACAAAGACCACAAAGTCTATGGCACCCAAACGCTGATTTTCGATGACCGGCTGGTGTTCGGCGTCAGCAAGCGTTTTTAAGCCGTCCCGCCAACGCTATGGTTCGCCAGCCCTGTTCCTCGCGCCTGCAGTGCTGGTTGCTACAGAACGTTATCGCCCATACTGCAGGCCAGAATACGACTGATTTCCGCCAGCGGTCGCCCCGACTGCCGCTGCCATTGATTAAAAGCAGACTGGATCTGTGCCAACCCTTTTTGGGAGGTGGCGCTGGCATCCAGCAGCTTATGCGCTTTGAAATAGGACTCCACATCACCGGTCAACAGGAAGGTATCCTTGCCGATACTGCGCAAAAAGTAAGGGCCGGTATTGCCCCCCAGGCGCACGCCGCGTTTTTTCAGCTCGCTCCACAGGCCGGTGATGTTATCTGTGGGCCAGTCAGCAATAAAGCGGGCAAAGCTGCCGTGTTTGTCGGCCAGTTCCTGCACCATAAGCGCATTATCATAAATCGCCTGGGTCTTTTTGGCGTGACGGATAAGCGTCGGATCTGAGGCCCTTTGGGATAACTGCTCCGGCGACATCATCAGCACTTTGAACGGCATAAACCCAAAAAATGCATCTTCATAGGCTGGCCATTTGTGGTCGACCACCCGCCAGACAAAACCGCTTTTCATCACCTGCATACTCATGGCAGACAACAGTCTGTCATCGCCAAGGGCAGCAATCTCCTCGGGCTGACGTACCGACGGCAGCAAAGCCTCAAGCGCAGCGGCCCCACCTTTACGCTCAGCAGCCCGTTGATAAATCTGTTTGAATGATTCCATAAATCCCTGCCCGCAATTCAACATCAGTGAACCTCACTTTACTCCGGCCGGGCGGGGATTCAAACCCGCTGAATAATTAGATAATTATCAGAATATCGGCTAATTTGTTTATCAGGGATAACAAGTCGGAGCAGAAATGGACGCTTCTCAACTCTATCGCATGCTGGTATTCGCCACCGTTGTGGAACAGGGCTCCTTTACCCGGGCCGCCGATAAACTTGGTGTCAGTCGCTCTATGGTCAGCCAGCATTTAAAAAAGCTGGAAACCCGTTTGGATAACCGTTTGCTGGAGCGTACCACCCGCAAGGTGTGCCTGACTGAAGCCGGACGCAGATTTTACCAATACTGCGCTGAACTGCTGCAACTGGCAGAGCAGGCACAGCAAGCCGGACTCCCGGCGAGCGCCGATTTGCAGGGAAGCCTGAAAATCTGTGTCCCCAATGCCCTTGGACAAAGCCATATATTGCCCCGCCTTGGCGAATTCTGCCGTCAGTATCCCAAACTCAGGATCAATCTGCAGCTTGAAGACATGCGTCTTAACCTGGAAGAACATCATATCGATCTGGCGGTTTATACCGGGCAAGCCAGAGGAGCCAACAGTGCTCAGACCGATGCCCAGTGGCAACACCTTAAGCTGGTGGATTATCAGGAAATTCTGGTGGCTTCCCCCGAGTATATTGCCGGTCATGGCCGGCCAGTTCATCCTGATAATCTGGAGCAACACAGCTGGATTTGCGCCGGCCATCATCTGATGCCCCGCCCGCTGGTACTGAGCAACAGTGACAATCAGGAATTCCGCATCCGCGTTACCCCACACCAGGTCTGCAACCAGACCGTCGGCATGCTGCAAATGGTGATGCAGGGACTGGGCATTGCGCCAATTGCAGAATCACTGGTGCGTGGTGAGCTGGCTGCAGGTCGGCTCGAGCGGCTGTTGCCCGATTATCATCTGCAGGCCGGAGGTATCTTCCTCACCCACAGGTTTGAAGAGGGAATGCCACCCAAAGTCCGTGCTTTTGCCGAGTTTCTCAGTCAAAAAGTGTACAGCTGATAAACCGGGACTAGAGTTAATACAGGGCCATGTGTCGGAGCTGTATTCTTGGAGTTGTACTATTTCCCGCTGGGACGCCATTCCCAGAAAGTGTTGATTGCCCTGTACGAAAAACAGGTTAATTTTTTCCCCAGAGTGACCGATCTGCGAATCCCCGGGGTCAGGGAGAACTATCTGACCCACTACCCCCATGGAAAGTTGCCACTGCTTTGCGCGTCAGATGGCCATGTGCTGCCGGAATCCAGCATTATCATCGATTATCTGGACAACAGCGTCGACAGCGGTACCCGACTGCTGCCCATCAATCACAATCTGGAGTTACAGGTCAGGCTGTTTGACCGGCTTATCGACAACGATCTCAACCTGCCGTTGAGCCAACTGGACAGTGAACAGGAGTTTGCCGTCCACCAGCCGCAGCCTTTGCAACTGCGGCGCATAGAACGGCAGCTGCAGGAGTTTCTGATGGAGCTGGATAATCAGCTGGCAAACCATCACTGGATTTGCGGCGATGGCTTCACCCTGGCTGACTGCGCATTGCTGCCCTGCCTGAGACACCCCTGGGTACATCAGCAGTTGACAGAGCTGACCCACCTGAGTCGCTACCAACATCAGGGCAATCTGCGGGGCTCATGGTCGCTGGTACTGGAGGAGTTGGAGCTGGCAGAGCTTGAAGAGGAGCAGTCCTTGCCGGATCGCTCCGGCTAACAGCTTATGCCGCCTGAGGCGGCAAGTTGCGGGCCTTTTTAAGGTCCAGAAACTGCTTCCATTTCACCACTTCCGGCGGCAGTTCCGGAGGTTCGCCGCAATACCCTGCTGCAGTAACAAGTTCGCTGATGGGCACCTGATGACCCCGACACACAAAAACGCCCCGGACATGAACAATACAATGCAGTCCGCGCTCAGACACAAAGCGCTGCTCGATATAGAAATACTTGTCATCCCATCCGACGACTTTACTCTCAACATCAAACTGTTGAAGAGGCTTTATGTCACGAATGTACGTAAACTCAGAGGCGTTGACTATCGGCATCCAGCCACGTTTGAGAAACGCCTTGAGCAACCCCATTTCCGCCAGCATGTAAGTGCGGGCCAAATCCATAAATGAAGGATATCGGGAATTGGTCAGGTGCATATTGATGTCACAGTCGGTAGGCAAGGCCCGATAACGGATCACACTGGTCCCCAGAAAACCAATCCGCCGGCAGTGCCGTACACGCCAGATGAACAACCATAACATCCTGAAAATCAGATTCATTCCCTTACCACTCAACACCTGTTAGCCATCAAGAACCACAAGGCTAGCAGAGGTCTTACCAGATAAAAAGCGTGAATTTGATCACAGCCACAAATGCATTATCTGGGGGCTACTGATGTCAGCACCACAAAACTGGTTTGCTGCGCTGCCGTTGCCTGCCGGCCATAACTGATCAGCAAATCATCCCGGCCATCGCCATTGATGTCATCGGCCAGCAGCAGATTGCCTTTCTGCGGCAACGGCAACCTGACTTTATTATTGCGGTTGTCAAACATCCCGCTCCCGGCCTTGCCCGGAAATATTTTCAGATGCTGCTCATCTCCCGACAGCAGCAGATCCCTGAAACCATCACCATTGACGTCCGCCAGTAAAATCACCGGCTCTCCAGTTTCACCGGACGAAATAGAAAAACTCAGCTCGACCGTGTCAGCAAATCCGGGCTTTTTACTGTATTGACCGGCTTCATCCAGCTTAAACAGGTACACATCCTCGTCGATACTGCCGGACAGCAACGCGCTTATCACCTGCGACAAACCTATATCAAATCCTGCGACCAGAACTTCCTGCCGGTTGTCTCCATCCAGATCAACAAACTCAAATCCGGTCAGCGTACCTTCGCCACTGATCAGGGTATCGGCTTCGCGACCAAATCCCAACCGACCGTCATTCCTAAGGCCGTAATAGATTTCATAGTCATTGACCCGATCCAGCACACCTGAGCTGCGGGCATAACGCACCACCAAATCGCTGATGCCATCAGCATTCACATCCTTCACGTCCTCGACAAAGCGGTGTACCAGCTTGCTTTGATCCGGCTCCTCGCCCCAGGCATCACGCTGCCACCACCACTCCAATCCGTTGATCGGCTGGCTGACGGCCAGATAGTCGGGCAGAGAGACATAACGGCCGGAAGCCTGCTGAAAAAAGACCTGCAGATCGCCTTCGCCGACACTGAGCAGATCCGGCAGGCCATCAAAATTGGCGTCAAGGCTGAAGAGTCTTGGCTGCATATATCTGGCACCATTGGGATACAACAACATATGAGGGATAACCGGCAGTTGCTGAACGCTGGCTGGCCCTGCAGGCCCCACATTGCCAAGCACAGTGACGCCCTGCAGTCCCTGAACCAGCAGATCCGGCAACGGATTATCATCCAGCGCATACACCAGATTGCCGCGAACCATAAAATCAGCCCGGGATTGCAATGACATGGAAGGCACAGACAATATAGGTTCAAGGCTTTGTCTGCTGTCGCTCAGCGAGTAGGGATTGAGTCGATACAGCTTATCGCTGGCCAGAAAAAATACCTGCCCGACCTCATGGTCAGACTTATCAGGTTGATAAATATCAAACCGGTAGATATCCGGAGGGATCGCCATCTTCCCCTGCAACTGATAGATGCCAGGACGGGACGCGTCACTTTGCGCAAACACCGCCAGCCATTTCTGCTGCAGGTCATCAACGCCGATGACCAGTAATTCCTTGCCGGGTGCAGGCAACAGGTCGACCGGTGCGACTTTGTGGGTCAGTTTGAACGGGACACTGAGGGTCTGTTCATCAAAACTTATATCGGCCTTTGCCTGAGCAAACGAGGAAAACGACCACAGCAGGATCAGACAACAAATAAATGGCAGCAAGGGCATAAACAACATCCTGTCGAATTTGGCTAAGCCTCAATCTACCCAGCCATGCCCGGAAAATAAACCGGCAATTGGTAACAATTTTACAACAGCGTTAAACAGAAAAAGCGGCCGAAGCCGCTTTTTCCAGATATCACAGTGTCAACACATCAGGCGGCGATACCTGAGTGGCGCAGCAACGCATCGATCTCCGGCTCGCGACCGCGGAAGCGTTTAAACAGCTCCATAGGCTCTTCACTGCCACCCATTTCCAGAATATTGTGTAGGAAGTCGGCGCCGGTTTGCGGGTTGAAAATACCTTCCTCTTCAAAGCGCGAGAAGGCATCGGCAGACAACACTTCCGCCCACTTGTAGCTGTAATAACCCGCCGCATAACCGCCGGCAAAGATATGACTAAAGCCGTGCTGGAAGCGGTTAAAGTCGACCACAGGCACCACAGTCACCTGACGGCGCACATCATCCAGGGTTTCCTGAATACGTGCCCCCAACTCAGGCTGATATTCCAGATGAATACGGAAGTCGAACAGCGAGAACTCCAGCTGACGCAGCATCATCATGCCGGACTGGAAGTTTTTGGCCGCCAGCATCTTATCCAGCATTTCCTTGGGCAGAGGTTCACCGGTTTCATAATGGCCGGAGATTTCTACCAGCGCCTCTTCAGACCAACACCAGTTCTCCATAAACTGACTGGGCAGTTCGACCGCATCCCAGGGCACACCGTTAATACCTGATACCCCGGCAACATCAATACGGGTCAGCATATGGTGAATACCATGACCAAACTCATGGAACAGCGTGGTCACTTCATCATGGGTAAACAGTGCCGGCTTACCATCCACCGGACCGTTGAAGTTACAGGTCAGATAAGCCACTGGCTGTTGCAGTCCCTGGCCGGTGGCGCGTCGTACCCGACACTCATCCATCCAGGCTCCGCCACGCTTGCCACTGCGGGCATACAGGTCCAGATAGAAGCTGCCACGATGCTCACCCTGGGCATCATAAATTTGGAAGAAGCGAACATCCGGATGCCAGCGGTCAACGTCTTTTTGCTCTTCTATTGTCAAACCAAAGAGACGGGAAACGGTATAGAACAACCCGGACAGCACCCGATCCTCAGGGAAGTATGGTCGCAAAGTTTCCTGAGAAATCTGATACTTATGTTGTTGTAGCTGCTCTGCGTAATAGCCAATATCCCAGGGGGCCAGCTCATCCACACCAAACTCATCCCTGGCAAAGGCTTTCAGCTCAGCCAGTTCAGCTTCGCCCTGCTTTTTGGATCGCAGTGCCAGTTCATTGAGGAATGACATGACCTGCGCCGGGGATTGCGCCATTTTGGTGGCCAGTGACTTATCCGCATAGCTGTCAAAGCCCAGCAGGTTCGCCAGTTCATGACGCAGCGCCATAATTTCATTCATCACCTCTGAGTTATCAAACTCACCGGCGTTGGGTCCCACATCAGAGGCTCTGGTGACGTAGGCGGTGTACATTTCCTGACGCAATGCCCGGTTCTCGCTGTAACTCATCACCGGCAGATAGGATGGAAAATCCAGGGTAAATAACCAGCCTTGCAGATCTTTAGCCTGCGCCATGGCTTTGGCAGCCGCTTTGGCTGAGTCAGGCAAACCGGCCAACTCAGCTTCATCCGTGATCAACTTCTCCCAGGCATGGGTTGCATCCAGCACATTGTTGGAAAAAGTACTGGTCAGCTCAGACAAACGCTTGGCAATTTCGCCATAACGCACTTTCTGTTCTTCTTCCAGGCCAATACCGGACAACTCGAAATCACGCAGACTGTGTTCTATGTAGGTTTGCTGCGCCTTGCTCAGATGGGCAAAGTCAGCCGATTCATGCAGCTCTTTGTATGCCTGATACAACCCCTGATGCTGACCCACCCAGGTGCCATAGTCTGACAACAGCGGTAGGCAGGCGTCGTGGGCAGCGCGCCATTCTTCGGTGCTGAGCACTGAGTTCATGTGGGACACAGGCGACCAGATTTTATTCAGGGCATCATCCACTTCATCCAGTGGCATCACCAGGGTATCCCAGGTGTAGCCCTGACCACGGGAGGTGACCTCTTCAACCTTATTGCGGCAATCTTGAATGGCCTTTTCAACAGCCTCCTGAATATGTTCCGGTTTAATTTGCGAAAAAACCGGCAGCTCGGTATTGCTCAGCAATGGATTGGTCATGGGAGTCCCTCAATAAATAACGACTTTTCTGCAAGTATAGATAAGGGTTGAAGATGCGTTATTCAAGGCTCAGTATGTCGATTGCTGCAATGGATTTTCAGCATTCAGGATGTAAACTCGTTCCCATTCACCGCTGCTGCAGGCAAGGACGCCATGAAATATCTGCTATCCGCGACACTGTTATTAATCGTTATTTTTCCTATACAGGCCAAGGATCTACAGCCCGCTAATAACACCAGGCACATCAAGGATGCGCCGGTGATGTGGGGAGATAAACCTGTGGGAGCATTTGACGCCGACGGTAATCCTCTGCCCATACGTTCAGATGCTGCCAGCATAATGAATATGTCATCGTCGTCACGGTCTGGCGCAAAACCAAGCCACCAACGACCACAGGCAGCAGCTATATTCCCGCACAATGACAACCGTCAGCAGTGGAGCCGCCGGCCCTTTGTCGCCAACGACCCTTCTTGTCGATGGCTAGATCAACGAATGACGCAACTGGAAAACGTACCACCGCAAAAATATGGGCATCACCAACAGGAGCTGCGCATACGCGAGCAGGAGTGGCGCTGTCTGAAATGTGACACGGATGGACCTGGGCGGGGAGATCTGGACAGATGTCGGGGCAAATGACATCCGGCCGCCAGTAATCCTTGAAATATCATCGACAGTCCCCCCCGCCTGACAGCGCAAGTGGCAGCGCCGGTGTGACGGAACTACACTCAAAACACAATGTTTTCAGTAAATCATGGACGACCGATGAGACAAGTTTCGCTGTTTATCGCTTTGGCTTGCCTGATAACAACGGCTCAGGCTGCCCCGCTCAGTTACGAGGCCGTTATTGGCTGGGAAAGCAACTATGTTCAGCAGGGCAGACGTTTCGACAATGACGCCGGCCGCTACTGGGCCATATTAAGCGCATCCTGGCAACAGACAACCCTGTACACGGAACTCAACCGCGGCGATGGTCTCAACTATACCGAAACAAAATTCGGGATTGAGTATGCGTTTGAAAATACAGGCGACTTCGAATGGTCTGTGGGTTACCACCATATTGAGTTCTACGGTGTCGAACGGGCCCGGGACAACGAATTCTTTACTGACCTTGCCTACATTGGCTGGAGCTGGCTGACACCATCACTGAATTACACCTATGCCACGGAAAACTCCGGCTACTTTGTCGAACTGGCACTGTCCCATGAATGGCAGATCAATGAAGAGTTCACTTTGGTGCCCTACATACTGCAGGGCTTTGACTATGACTATGTCACCGACGATCACAATGGCGATAACCACAGACAGGTAGGGCTTGAACTCATCTGGCAATGGACCGAAGCCGTGGAGCTGTGTGTGCATTTACACCACGCTTTTGAAGGCACGGACATTCGCCGTGAGTACGGTGATACCAATCTGGTTCCGGAAGGTTCGGATATCACCTGGGGTGGCTTGTTTCTGATCTGGGACTTTTAGCCATGAGTCCCTGCCATCACTGGCTGCTTCCGGGGCTGTTACTGGTGACCCTGACCGTTGGCGCCAAAGAGCCCCTGCCACTGGATACTGTGCTTGATGCCAATGGCAATCCCATCGCCATTCCACAGCAGACTGAAAGTGCCCTGGAACTGCCTGCCCCTGAGTTAATCCCAATATCTGCGAAGCAGGAGAAACAAACCAAAGTAAAATCGCAGCCAGCCAAAAAGCTGAGCCGCAAACAGGCGTTGGCCAATCGCGACAGTGTCGCCAATGACCCAAGTTGCCGCTGGCTGGATCAAAGATTGAAGCAACTGGAGTCCACACTAAAGCAAAAATACGGTCATCAACAGGATGAATATTCTGTCAGATTTCAGGAATGGCAATGCCTCAAGTGCGGTGCTGAAGGCCCGGTCAGCGGCGATCACGACAAATGTCAGGCAAGATAACCGAACGTCCCTGCCCCAATCCGCCAAGTAAATCTATCTCGCCCAAAAACCAATTAAGGCTGTCACTCATGGACAGTTTTTGGCAGTATTCGGCTCGATAACAAGCAAACCAGTGGCTAAGGAAGACGCGGATCAGTCCCGTGCGATCTCGGTGCAGGCTTCCCCCTCGCAGAGGTCGGCCACAGTTCGCAACATACGCCCCTGGTAACCATGGAGACCAAAATGGCACAACACTTTGATTATATTTGTCTGGGAGCTGGCAGCGGCGGTATCGCCTCGGCCAACCGCGCCGCCATACGTGGCGCAAAGGTATTGCTGATCGAGGCCAAACAACTGGGCGGTACCTGCGTTAATGTGGGCTGCGTTCCCAAGAAAGTGATGTGGTATGGCGCGCAGGTGGCTGAAGCCATGAACCTGTACGCCAAGGATTATGGTTTCGATGTCACCATCAACAAATTCGACTGGCAAACTCTGGTTGCCAGCCGCAGCGCCTATATCGACCGCATTCACGGCGCCTATGAGCGTGGCCTTGGCAATAATAAAGTGACTGTGGTTAACGGCTATGGCCGCTTTGTGGATAACCACACCATTGAAGTAAACGGTGAGCACTACACTGCTGATCATATTCTGATTGCCACCGGCGGCCGTCCTTCTATTCCGGATATCCCGGGTGCACAGTATGGTATTGACTCAGACCGTTTCTTCGAACTGACTGAGCAGCCCAAACGCATGGCGGTAGTGGGCGCTGGCTATATCGCAGTGGAAATCGCCGGGGTGATGCATGCACTGGGCACTGAAACCCATCTGTTCGTACGCAAACATGGGCCACTGCGCAGCTTCGACCCTATGCTGGTTGATGCCCTGACCGGCTTCATGGCCAAAGAAGGCCCAGCCCTGCATACCTTCAGCATTCCCAAAGAAGTGGTGAAAAATGCCGATGGCAGCCTGACACTGACGCTGGAAAACGGCGAAAGCTATGAAGTGGATTGCCTGATTTGGGCCATCGGCCGCGAACCTGCGACCGACAGGATAGGTCTGGAAAACACCGATGTCACAGTGGATGAGCGTGGCTTTATCTTCGCTGATGCGCAGCAAAACACTTCTGCCGAAGGCATCTACTGTGTCGGCGATATCATGGCCGGCGGGATCGAGCTGACCCCGGTCGCGGTAAAAGCCGGTCGTCTGCTGTCCGAACGCCTGTTCAACAATATGCATGATGCCGCCATGGATTATTCACTGGTGCCCACTGTGGTATTCAGTCACCCGCCAATTGGCACCATGGGGCTGACAGAGCCACAGGCCAAAGAACAGTACGGCGAAGAAAATGTGAAGGTATACACCTCAACCTTTGCCTCTATGTACACCGCCGTGACGGCACATCGTCAGGAGTGCAAATTCAAGCTGGTATGTGCCGGAGACAATGAGCAGGTCGTTGGCATTCATGGCATTGGCTTTGGCATGGATGAAATTCTGCAGGGCTTTGGCGTTGCCATTAAGATGGGTGCCACCAAAGCTGACTTTGATGCTGTAGTTGCCATCCACCCAACCGGCGCAGAAGAGTTTGTTACTATGAGATGAGTTGGTGGCCGGGATACATGGTCCCTGCCCCAAAAGAAGTCAGGCCGCTTATCCAGCGGCCTGTTTCATTACACCTTGAACTGCCCCACCAACTTATTCAGCCGCGACACAGATTGGTTCATGTTATCGGTAAAGGTTTGATTCTCATGTACTGCAACCATGCTGTCTTCCACTATCTCTTTGACGTGGTTGGCATTGTGAGTCGCAGAGTGCACTATCGCACGCTGCTCCTCGGCAGCCGTGGCAATCTGCTCATTCATACTATTGAGATTGCTGATCGCCGCCAATATGCGGTTAAGCGCCTCCCCGGCATCCCTGGCATAAGCCACGGTATTGACGCCGCCATCTTTCGAGCGCCCCATGGATTCCACCGCATCATTGGCTCCTTTTTTCAGGCTGTCGATCATGGTCTGGATCTCATTGGTACAGCTTTGCGTGCGCGATGCCAGAGTGCGAACTTCATCGGCGACCACCGCAAATCCCCGTCCCTGCTCACCGGCACGGGCTGCTTCAATAGCCGCATTAAGCGCAAGCAAATTGGTTTGCTCGGCAATTCCCTGGATCACCTCCAGCACTGACACAATGTTGGCAACCTCAGTGTTGAGTCGCTCAATCACCACCGTGGTTTCTTCAATATTGTTGGCCAACCCGGTTACCGCCCTGATGGCGTGCTGCACCACTTCACGAGCCGACTGGCCATCATCGCTGGCGGCCTGGGAAGCTTCAGCACAATTGGTGACATTGACAGAGATGCTGTCTGCCGCCTCATTCACCTGATTGATTGACTGTACTACGGTATCGACTTCCTCACTTTGCTGCGCAACACCAGTACTGATTCGGCTCGACAGGCCGGAGATAGAACAAATGGACGCATCCAGATTCGCTGATTCCCTGGATATATCAGACACCAACGCCTGAATTTTGGAGACAAACTGGTTGAAAGACTTGCCCAGCAGAGAGATCTCGTCGCCCCCGCAGTCATTGACCCTTTGAGTCAGATCGCCATCGCCTTTGGCAATGCTCTGCAAACTCAGCTGCAATTGCTCTACTGGCCCAAGAATTACACGGATCAATGCAATGGCAATAACGCCACCCATTACCAGCGCCAACAACCAAACGCCGCCAATGACTGTCATAGCTGAAGCCACAGAGGTCGCAGCCTGATCATCAGCATTGTCTGAGATGGTATCGGCCGCAGCTGACAAGGTTTCCAGTGCCTTGTCCGCCTCGCGGATGTTGGCTTCCAACGCTTCTGTATACCCATCAGCGGCCGTTTCCTGCTCCAGCTGATCGCGATAGGTATCAAACAGCATTTCGTCTTCCAGTGCCAGTTTCTGCCAATTGGCAAATGCCTGACGCAAGTCTACGGCATCCTGCTTATCTTCTTCAGATTCAGCCAGTTGATCCAGAATCACCATCAATTCCAGCACCTGATTCCCCAAGGCATCAAAGTTGCGGCGAATATCCGGCAGCTTGCCGGCATCTTCCTCCGCCAGGTACTCTCCGGCGGTGTCCTGCATTTCGATCACGTACCTTTGCAGCTTCAATGCCGCCTCCACCACAGGATAGTCGTGCTCAAACAGGTCTTTGATGATATTGGCAATGTCAGTGGCCGTCGTACCACTACGTTGAGCGAGTTGGCTGCCCTGCTCAATCGCTTTGGCCATTTCCGCTTCATTCTCATTGGCAAATTCATCCAGGGCAGTAATGATAAGAGCTCCGCGATCATCAAATTCGACCAGCAGCCGCTTACCCTTTTCTTCCTCCTGCAATTCGTCGTAATGCGCCTGGAACATCAAATCAAAGTTGCGGCTCAGGGACTCATTGGCCTTTACCGCACGCTGCAAAACCGTTTGCTCTTCGGAGGATAGCAGCCCAACCAGCGCTGACTGAGACTCATCAAATACCTTATCCAGCTCAGGTATCTGGCCCTTAAGCTCCACCATTTCAGTCATGCTTTCTGATGCCATAATCTCGTTGGCAACTTTGCCCTGCTCCCACAGCGACGCAATCATGTCATCGGTATTTTCAATGGTGGGCGTGACATCTTCGCTGAGACTCTTGATGCTGCTGTCCAGGCGGAAAACAAAATAAAGACCGGTGGCAGCGGTCACAGACAGCAGCAGCAAGAGCACAACAATGCCGGTAATCAAACGACTTTTTATGGAAATAAACATATCCCTGTCCTGCAAGATGTGGAGGTTGATAGCGGGCCAGGAACCGACCGCACCTGCCGAAACCGACAGACAAACATCCCTAAGCCACTGATAAAGTGTAGTAGAAGAATCTTTTTGAAACCGAAAACCAACCTAATGTCAGTTCTGTGAGGGCGTTGTCACTTCCAACCAATGACGGCTCACGAGCTTGCGTTACACCGCCCAATAAGGACATCAAAGGTGATGAAAAAAATGCCACTTCCCAGAAAGTGGCATTCCATTTTTTAATTGTCACCTGATCTCAGGCCAGCGAGACAAATAGTCCGGCGATAGTCGCCGCCATCAGGTTGGACAGGATCCCCGCAGCCAGAGCTTTCAGCCCCAGCGACGCGATCTCTGATCGACGCTCCGGCACCAGCCCGCCGATACCGGCAATGGCAATCGCGACAGTACCAAAGTTGGCAAAGCCACACAGGGCAAAGGACAGAATGACCTGAGTACGCTGCGACATCGCCTCCCCTGTGGCTTGCACAATGGCATCACCGCTCAGGTAAGGTGCCAGATTGATGTAGGCGAAGAACTCGTTAATCACGATTTTCTGGCCAATAAAAGAGCCAGCCAGCAAGGCTTCTTCCGAGCTTACCCCCATCAACCAGGCCACAGGGGCAAACAGATAACCCAGCACCATCTGCAGACTCAGGTTTTCCATGCCAAACCAATTGCCAATACCGCCCATCATGCCATTGAGCAGCGCCACCAAGCTGACGAAGGAGAACAGCATGGCACCCACAGCCAGCGCCAGACTCAGACCATTCATGGTGCCTGTGGTGGCGGCATCAATCACATTGCGTGGTGGATTTTCTTCGGTAATAGCCAGCGTGTTGTCATCAACTGATTCAGTTTGCGGGATCAGCAGCTTGGCGAACAACAGACCGCCAGGCGCCGCCATGAATGAGGCCGCCAGCAGGTATTCCATCTTAATGCCCAGCTGAGAGTAACCAGCCAGCATGGTGCCAGCGATAGACGCCAGACCGCCACACATTACGGCAAACAGCTCAGAGCGGGTCATCCGTGGCATATAAGGTTTGATCAGCAGCGGCGCTTCGGTCACCCCCAAAAAGATATTGGCACTGGCCGACATAGACTCGGCCTTGCTGGTACCCAACAGCTTTTGCAGCGCGCCGCCGACACCTTTGACGACCCATTGCATGATGCCAAGATAGTAGAGCACAGCCGATACCGCGGAGAAAAATACAATAATCGGCAGTACCTTAAAGGCAATCACAAAGCCGCCCGGACCAAACAGCTCATACATCTTGTCGCTGACCAGACCGCCGAACATGAAGGACATGCCCTCATTGCTGTAACCAATGACAGTGGAAACTGCCTCAGCCATCGAAAAAATCATCGATTGACCGACCGCGGAATACATCACAAACGCCCCAAGAGTGAACTGCAGCAAAAATGCAATACCCACGGTACGGAAATTAATCGCCTTGCGATTTTCAGAAGCCAGATAAGCAATAACAAGCAGGGTAATAATACCCAGAAGACTAATCAGGATAGGCATTGATAATATCTTATATAAAGGAAATGAAGCGCAATATAGACTCTGTTGATAAAGACAGAGTCTGAATAAATGTAATTAATGGACTCAATATATTCTCAAATCAATATACCGGAATAATGACTCGATTATTGTTGGCTGATTAATTTTCTGAGAACATTTAAAACGAAATATTGGCAATCAATTGCTGTTTGCGGTTCAAATTCCTGGGCATGTTGATCTGTATTGGATAATACCCGAATACTGACAAACGGAATGTGATAAGCCTGAGCTACCATGGCAGCAGCGGAGGTTTCCATTTCTTCGATGGCGGTATTGAAGTTGTCGTGGAACCAGTTAATGCGGTCCACTTCGCGGTTCCACTCATCACCTGTACCAATCACGCCGGTAACCACTTTACCATTCTCGTAGGTGTGAGCCATCGACATAGCCAATTCAACCAGCGCCGGATCAGCCTTGAAATGATTATGCTTCACCACTTCGCCATTTTCCCGCAGGTACATGGTCATATCGAAGTTTTGCCAGCTGGCGGGATGTATTCCCTGACCTTTGGCTTTGAACTCAGTTTTATAAGACCCCATATTGAAGCTGGATTCACCGACAACAATATCACCCCGAAATAATTCAGGATCATGACCACCAGCCGTGCCCTGATTAATAATAAAGCCCGGTCGATAGTGTTCGATCCCCAGCGTCGTTGAGGCTGCGGCATTGGCCAATCCAATTTCAGTTCTCGATATCACGATTGGATAGCCATTAATCTGACCTTCCCAAAAAGTCCAGGAACCAAATGTTTTCATCTGAACATCCGCTAATGCGGCAACCAGGGTTTCTATTTCAACATCCATTGCCCCCTGAACCAATATTGGCTTCAGACAGGAAACTTGATCGAGATTTTGCATAAAAGAATCATTCAAAGCTGAAAGTGCGCGAATATTAACAATGGTCAATCTTCAGAACAATGACACAAAGCGTAAGCCCATTGTTATCAATCCTGCACAAACTATTAGACGTAAATTTAATAAATCTAAATCATCAATTTATTACTCTTTGTTTTTAAAGCCATTTAATTTTTTAGCCAGAAAAGTATCTGCTGATGTAATTTTACAACCTAATAATTTGCAAACACAGTGTTCAGAATTACGCTCAACTACCGACTATTTATCAGCCGGTTACCCGGCCCCCTGGCTATTCCCTCAGATGTGGCACTCCAGCGCTGAGTGCCAAAGCCCAAAAAGTGTCCGTATCTGAATGCCAGATTAGCGCTGACGGAGAGATTTTTCCCCGATACCGCTCCCTAAACCTCAGCATTCAACTCCTGCGTTAACACATTCACATCAAGGCGTTGTTGTCGATGGCAAAAATTCGTGTCCCAGCGCCGGTGAAATACAGGGTAAAACCCGATAGTCATAACCAGTCCCGGTTTGCTTGTCATACTCTTTCAGTCTGACAATCTGCAGGATTTCGTAGTCATTCAATTCAATCACCCGCGAGTCCTGTTCATGCCGGCAGCGGGAGTAACTGTCAGCTTCAAAATGCCATATAAACCAGGCCAATAACTTCTGTTGTCCGAAGTGATAGCGTTTGGCCCGCAAAGACACGTCTTCAATATCCTGCTCATTCCCGGCCAGTTTGGCTTCAACATCATCAGCTTCAGTCGGTGTGCCGCTGCCGGGATCCTGACTATCAGCCTCATTCAGTTCCTGCGCCAATTCCTGATAGGTTTTCAAATCAACCATGCTATTGTTGGCAAGGCCCGTCATCAAACCAAAAGAAAGCAACTGAAACATCAGAATTGAACTCCAGAGATAACGCACCAGCGCTGTGGTAAACACAAATCTATAGTGAGGCGGATGCCAAAGACCATGCATACCAAACAGCTTCAGCAATAGCAGCAACATCAGGTAAAAAGGCACAATCAATTGCCAGCACAGCAACGCCAGCAGGGTTGTCATAAAAAACCACCCGGGCAGATTCAGCAACAACGCAAAGTTATGACTGTAGGGCATATTACCTGCACTGACACCTGACACCTCATTCACCAGCCCGGATGCGCTGCCCAATGCAAAGTTGGCGACAATCGCATAAAACAACAGGATCAACGCGCGGCCAGGCAAGCTTTCCCAGGTTTTCAGGAATTTGGGCCAGAACTCGACACTGATCCCGGCAAGCGCTATCAGTGGCAGGATAAAGGCAGCGATACCAGAGAACTCACCTGTGCTGAAAAGCACCAACAGCATGCCCAGCGTGGCCACAAGATAGCAGTGCTGAGAGAAAGTCAGGGTTTGCCAGAGCAATTGCAGGCGTGTCCTGACAGCAGCAACCCGAGCATTAACAGCGCCACGCAGTTGACTGACTTGCCGGAAGAACCAATTCCGAACTTGCTCTATACCGGATTGAATGGGAGGAGGAAGCGCCTTCATCTTGTTGTCGTATTGTTGTTATTTCCCTAATGGCAACAGCTTACCCGCAACTGTTGATAAAGTTCAAAAAAACAACTGTCAGCTCAACTTCCCTGTCACTTCTGTCCTGTGCGTCACCAATGAAACCTATTCGTGTCGATGTCAGCAATCAACCACAAAAGTAAGCAATCACTCTCACCAGGTGGCAATAATTCACAGGACATGTTGAGCGGTTTTACAGATTTCACCGGGTTTCTATGCCATCAATATTGGCGGGCACAGTCCAAATTCAGCCATGTCAGTGTCATCTGGTTGTCATATGCAGGAAATTTCACTGTCACATTTCTCCCCTACATTTGCTGTCGCCCGACCGAGGGCAATCACTAAAATTGAGGGTAGTAACTTGAAAACCAAGATGTTTGCTCTGCTGGCACTGACCGGCGCCATGACTGCAGCTACAGCCACTGCAAGCGAAACCATTTCTGTATCCGGTTCCACCTCTGTTACTGAAGTAATGGAAGTACTGGCAGAAACCTACCAGAAGTCTAACAAGAACACCTTTATCGAAGTTCAGGGCACAGGTTCATCTGCCGGTGTCAAAGCAGCGAAAAATGGCACCAGCATGCTGGGTATGGCCTCTCGCTCACTGAAAGACTCTGAAAAAGAGCCTGCTCTCAACGAAACCACCATCGCCAGAGATGGCATCGCCATAGTGGTCAATGGTAAGAACCCGGTTGCCAACCTGACTAAAGACCAAATCGCCGCTATCTACCGCGGTGAAATCAGCAACTGGTCTCAGGTGGGCGGCGAAAGCAAGCCTGTCGTTGTGGTTACCCGTGATACCGCATCCGGTACCCGCGGCGCGTTTGAAGACATTATGAAGCTGAAGCGCAAAGTGAATGGCATGTCAGTATCCGCCATCTCTCAGCGTGCTCAGGTAGCCAACGGTAACGGCGTGATGAAGACCATTGTTGCCAACAACCCGTTTGCCATCGGCTTTATCTCGCTGGGCTCAGTTGATGCCTCAGTGAAAGCCCTGAGTGTCGACGGTGTAGCGCCTTCAGTGGATACCGTAAAAGCTGGCGAGTATCAGGTAGCCCGTCCTTTCCTGGTGCTGCACAAAGATGCCAACACCTCAGATGAAGCACGCAAGTTCCTTGACTGGGTAGTGTCTGCTGAAGGTCAGCAGGTTGTCGCTGAAAATGGCTATATCGCGGTTAACTAACCCGGGCTTTGAACCAACAAAGCAATAGCCAAAATAAGATTTACGCGCAGTACTGGGTCGGGAACGTGATGCACTGCATCAACACCCGGCCCTAAGACCATAGTCCCGGACACAGATCCGGGGTTATCGGGAGAAACCATATGCAATCCGCAACTGTTGCCACCGGGGTTATCCAACTGGGCTGTCGTCGTCGCCGGGATTGGAAAGAACAATGTTTTAAAACCCTGTTTCTGCTCTCTGCCATCATAGGCGTGCTGTCACTGTCGGTGATCGCTTACTTTATCTTCCAGGAAAGCTTACCTGCCTTTGCCGAAGCTGGCGTCGCAGGTATTGTGACCGGCGAAGAATGGCTGCCACCGGCACTGTACGGCATTGCGCCCATGATTGTGGCATCTCTGGCCTCCACCCTGGGCGCAGTGATTATCGGGGTACCGGTTGCCCTGCTGACCGCCATTTTTATCGCTGAAGTGGCGCCAAAATGGCTGGCCAATATTATCCGCCCTGCGGTTGAGCTTCTGGCCGGTATTCCTTCTGTGGTATATGGCTTCTTCGGCCTGATTATTATCGTGCCTATGATCCAGCAGCTGTTTGATATCCCTGCGGGTAATACAGTGCTTGCCGGGACTCTGGTACTGGCGGTGATGATCCTGCCAACAGTGATTGCCGTGGCCGAGACCTCCCTGCGTGCCGTCCCCAAGACCTACAAAGAGGGCTCGCTGGCACTGGGCGCTTCGCCCATGTTTACCGTATTTCGCTTGCTGCTGCCGGCAGCACGCTCCGGCATTATGACCGGCGTGATTTTGGGTATCGCCCGTGCGCTGGGTGAAACCATGGCCATTATCATGGTGATGGGTAATGCCCCGGCCATGCCTGGCAGCATCCTTGAACCTGCCCGAACCCTGACGGCCAATATCGCATTGGAAATGTCCTACGCCTCCGGCGTGCACGCCAGCGCCCTGTATGCCACCGGCATAGTGCTGCTGGTGTTTATCATGCTGCTTAACGGCACCCTCTTGTACCTCAACCGCGGCCAGGCCAAGTAATTAGTCAAGGATTAGGTAACTCACTATGTCTTATACCCTTACCCGCGCCCGTCGCATTCAGGATAAAGTTGCCATGGGGCTGATTTGGGCCGGTGCCGGCCTGACGGTAGGCTTTTTGCTGTGGATCCTCTGGTACATCCTCAGCAATGGTCTGGCCCACGTGAGCTGGGACTTTATTAGCTCCGAGTACACCAGTATCGGCGAGGCCTCCGGCATCTGGTCCATGATTGTCTCCACCATCTATATGGTGCTGGCATCCATAGGTGTGGCTGCCCCCATCGGCATTATGACCGCCATCTACCTGACCGAATATGCTCGCCCCGGCAGCAAACTGGTTAAAGTCGTGCGTTTCTGTACCGAGTCACTGGCGGGTATTCCGTCCATCATCTTCGGTCTGTTCGGCCTGACCTTCTTCGTCGGCATTCTGGGTCTGGGCTTCTCTGTACTGTCCGGTGCACTGACCCTGAGCATCCTGATTTTGCCTGTGATTATCCGTACCACGGAAGAAGCCCTGATGGCCGTGCCTCAGAGCTACCGTGAAGGTTCTTACGGTCTGGGTGCCCCCAAGATTTACACCATAAGCAAGCTGATTCTGCCCAGCGCCATGCCGGGAATTGTCACCTCAATCGTGCTGAGTGTCGGCCGGATTATCGGTGAATCCGCGCCGGTGTTTTTGACTGCGGGTATGGTTGCCCGTATTCCGGAAAGCCTGATGGATTCAGGCCGCACCCTGACAGTGCACCTCTACAAATTAACCCAGGAGTTGTACACGGTTCATGAATGGAACCAGGCCTATGCCACGGCCACTGTACTTATCGTGGTGGTGTTGGTCATCAATATGATCACCAAACTGATCGCCAGCCGTTTCAACAAGGCCACTTATTGAGCCCCGCTCTGAACCTGAGCCTAATCAAGAGCCTAAACCTGAGTCCGAGCCTGAAAATGAACAAAATTAGCATTGAAAACCTGAATCTGTATTACGGCAATGGCGCCAACCATGCGCTGCACAACATCAATCTGGATATCCCGGCCCGTCAGGTGACGGCGCTGATCGGCCCCTCCGGCTGCGGCAAGTCCACCCTGTTGCGCTGTTTAAACCGTATGAATGACCTGATTGAAGGGGTCAAAATCGATGGTCTGGTAGAAGTCGACGGTCAGGACATTTATGAAGATGTCGACGTTGCCGCACTGCGTATCAAGGTCGGCATGGTGTTCCAGAAAGCCAACCCCTTCCCCATGAGCATCTACGACAATATCGCCTACGGCCTGCGTGCTCAGGGCGTCACAGACAAAAAGACTCTGGATGAAGTGGTGGAGCGCTCACTGCGCGGCGCCGCCCTGTGGGATGAGGTGAAAGACCGCCTGAAAGCCCCGGCGTTTGGTCTGTCCGGTGGTCAGCAGCAGCGTCTGTGTATCGCCCGCACCATCGCCATGGAGCCGGATGTGATTTTGATGGATGAGCCGACGTCAGCACTGGATCCCATCGCCACCAAGAAGGTGGAAGACCTGATCCAGACCCTGAAGCAGAAATACACTATCGTGATTGTGACCCACTCTATGCAGCAGGCACGCCGCATATCAGATCGCACCGCATTCTTCCTGATGGGCGATCTGGTAGAGCACAATGATACCGACATTCTGTTCAGCACCCCGGCCGATGATCGCACCCGAGGTTATGTGAATGGTGATTTCGGTTAAGCCGACCACGGCTGCCGTAAGCATCAAAACCACAGTTACCCCATGCGTCGAACAAGGATGTTTGCGCAACTTCTCAATACACCCGAATTAAACCGGCGCCATTTGGCGCCAGTTTTGTTTCAGGCCAAAGGCGTATAGCAAGCCGATACCAAGACAAATGATGGAGCTTAGCATCCAAAAACCTGTGGAATTGGCCGCCAGCGCCGGATGGTCAACCAACCAGGGCAGAATCAAACCAGCAAAGGCTCTGAATAAAAAGACACCCGTGATACCAACCAGAATCAAACGTCTCAGCGGCAAGGCAGGAATAACGCCCGCACCGGACCAGGCATAGGCACCCCAGACCGCCAACACCAGCGCAATACCTGAGGTGAGTATGGCGGGGTAGGCATCTCCCGCTTCGGCAAGCTGCGCCATTCCTTCACCTGCGCCAAAGAAACGGTACCAATCCGGGCCGCCCAGAAGAATGGCGATATGGGTCAGCGCTGCCAAAAAGGTCAGAGTTCCGGCCCAAAACAGGCTCTTGTTCATATATTCCTCCATGAAAACTGCCAGCCTTGGCTGAAAGCGAATAGGCCAAGCAGCCGGTCTTTGTATTCATAGTCAGGCCACCATTCTCCCGCAAACAAGTCATCCGCAGATAAGTTTGTCGCCCGGCTGTGGCTCTTCTACGCTTAATCTTAAGTAATACAATTAATTCGAAGCCTGCAACGAAACCTGATTGGCAAAAGGAGCCGCCCAGTGACCAACTTAAACCCAACCATGTTGGATCGGATTGCGCTCAGGCAACAGGGCTTTACCCTGATAGAACTCGTAGTGGTGATCATCATCCTGGGGATACTGGCAGTCACTGCCGCTCCCAAGTTTTTCAATCTACAGAAAGATGCCAAAATCAGCGCGCTGGAAGGTGCCAGAGCAGCTTTTGCCAGCACCAACAATCTGGTTTACAGCAAGGCTCTGCTGCAAGGGCAGGAAAACGTGGATGCGACCACCGCCAATATCGATTTGGACGGAAACGGTACCAAAGACATAATTGGCTACTATGGTTTGATCAAATTCGTCGTATCTGCCAGAGAGTATTCCAGTCTGGATAACGATATCACGATTTCCAAACACTATGGCGGCAGTGCCCCCGGATTACCCTGGTTTGTTATCTACTTTGCCGCCAACCCGCCGTCAGCAGGTTATGCCTGTCATATCGAAGTGTTTTATCCTGCAACGCCAGGTGGAACGGTCACCTATGTATTACAGGATGCCAACTGTTGAAGTCCAATGAGGATCTGTAATCGCATACAGGTCTGCGTGATATCAGGACATCTGTAACGCAAAGACAGGGATTAGTAGAAAGGTGTTGGGTCAATATCCAGAGAGCAGGGCGATACTGCTTTGGCAATATTGATATCGCAGCGGTTGAGATCGACATACTTCACATCGACAAACTTCTTGTGCTTGAGTGAGTAAAAACACTTCACCACAGGATGCATGGCATCTCTTCCCTCAAGATCCCAGACAATCCCAAGCCGGCCATCGCTCAACTCAACCATTGAACCGACAGGGTAAACACCGATACAGCGGATAAACTGATAGACCAGCTGTTGATCCAGATGAAAAGGCGTAAGACTGAGCAGGATTTTACAGGCGGCCGCCGGGCTCATGGCCTCTTTGTAACAGCGGCTCGCTGTCAACGCATCATAGATATCGCAAATGCAGGCCATACGCCCATGCAGCGGGATTTGCTCTCCCTTGAGACCACGAGGGTACCCTTTGCCATCGAGCTTCTCGTGGTGCATAAAGCTGACGTCCTTACTCACCTGTGACAAACCGGGAAGATTATCCAGCAAAGTAATAGCGTGCTCCTGATGGCGTTTCATCTCTTCAAACTCTTCGGCTGTCAGCTTTCCGGGTTTGTTGAGAATGTCATTATCCACCCGGGTCTTACCGACGTCATGCAGAATACCGCCAATCGACAAATCTTTGAGCATAGCTTTATCAAGATTCAGATAACGGCCAAAGGTGACCAACAGAAAAGAGACATTGACTGAGTGCTCCAGCAGATAGGCATCCTTATGACGCAACGCAGAAACACATTTGAAGGCGTCGGCATCGGCCATCACTGACTCGATCATCCGGTCAGCCAATTCACCAAAAGGTTTGGCATCAACCTCTTTGCCATGAAACACCTCACCAAGTACCTTGCGAATAAGATGCTTGGCCTCGCCGAGTAACTTCTTTGCCTTTTGCTGCCGGAGATCCCGGTTCCCTGGCTTGGCAGCGCTGACCTCGGCAGCATCAGGCTCGTCCTCTTCGACAGACTGACTGCGATCAGGGTCCACCCAGACATACTGCACCCCTTTTCTGGCCAGCATGCTGATGGCATCCGACGAGGTCAGCAGTCCGGCGGTGACTATCTTCAAACTGCCCACATCGTCAATTTTGGCCACAAACATTCCAACCTGCAGTTTGGACAGGGGAACTTTTATCAACCTGGAAGACAGGGCAGTTTGCGCCATTCACACCACTCCACACTCTAAGTCAGCGAATCCCCATGGATGAGCGAGCCGGGTCGGCACATCCACTCAGCTTCCGGCAACCTTAAAGGCCGCAAATCGGATCTGCGTACTTAGAAGTATAGACAGTGACGGCAAACAGACAGGCTAACCTACGACTATTTTTACCCCCTGCGGTTTAAACCCGCCCCGGCAGACAACAGGTAAAGCCTACCGCTAACCAGCGCCGGTACTGACAGTTAAAACAAGACACAGCGGCATCGTCCACCCACTCATCCTCGTCATCAGCAACGAACTTGCCGCAGGCCAGTGCTGCTGCCACAGCCTCTTTGGCGTTGTCATTGTCAAAACGAAATACCCAACCTGTGTCTGTCTGCTTGAACCAGTGTTGCATATCAGTATCCTTTCAGCTCTGAGCGGCTGGCATTGCGCCACACACCGGCTTCTGGGGCCACCAGCAGAGCAAACTCACCTTCATAAACGATGGCTTTTACCTTGCCCAGTAAGGTCACAGATTCTTTATCATCCAGCCTATTTCCGCAAAGATCGACCACGGCATCCAAGCCAGTTTGGGCGAGAATTTCACCGACAGGCAGAACCACCGCTGTGTCATCCGTCTGTCCCAGCCTGATCTGTCCTTTCACCCGGCCATCACGGCCTTCCAGTCTCAGCCCCAGCCCCGCCAACGCACCAATCACCCCCTGACCAGTACCGCCATGTTCGGTCAGATCAATCCCCAGTGCCTGGGCGAGCGTATAAGCCTGCGCTTTGGTTTTTACTTCCTGCTTGGCAGCATGACCAAAGGCAATCAGCTCATCGCGCCCGCTGAATCCGTTCAGTGCCATAATAGCCAGCCCGGGATCAGCAGCAGCAGCGGATTCAGCCACCAGGTGATTGGCCGCCACAGCACGGATATCGGCCAGCACGACATCACCTGTATAGGCAAAACACATGGCGGAATTATGAGAGGTGTAAGGAATATCCGGATGTACATACAACTGGTGGCGACTGACCAGCCCCGCCCGCCCGCCGTATATCTGCATCAGCAAATCGCCTATTTCACCGGCAATTTCGCCCGTACCCTTGGTACCTATATCGTCTGTATCATCGATACAAATCAGAAACTGACTCTGCATGCTTGTGCCTTATTCTTTTATTTTCAACAGATCATGAGCCTGTAACCGCCTGGCCAGCGCCAGTGCCAGTAATGCTCCCACTATTCCGAATGCCGCTCCCTGAGCCACACTGATACCAAACCTCAGCGTAGCAACCTCAGCAGCCATGCCAGCCAGCATATTGGTCAACCAGACTTTGCCCGCCCAGGCGACGGCTGCTCCAAGCACCATTACCGCAAAACGCCAGCGCAGAGGCCAGCTCACCACCAGCAAAAGCACCAGATCCATGGCCACGGCCGGCAGGGCAAATTTCAGCAAAATCATAGGCCCACCCTTGCCAACCCCGAGCGCCATGGCAACCAGTCCCGCCAACATTCCACAAATACTGATGCTGCCAAGCCGTCCCACGACACAGTAGCAGGTCAGATACATAAAGCTCATCAGCAACATGGTATGACCGGATATGCCCAGCTTCAGCCTCAGCATTCCTTTCAGGGCTACCAGCAAGGTGGCACAGAGGCCGATAAACAGCGCATCCTGTAGGTTAAATTCAATTCCTTTAGACATGAAGATTCCTGTTATTCCTCGTCAGAGGGCCAATGGGTCGGATGGGGATGACAGCCAAACTGTCGACTGCGCGCTGCCAGCGCCTGCTGACGTGACAACTTCATCAATTCAATCAACAGTGGAAACAACAGACAGGGACCAAGCTCCAGCCAGTTTTTGGGATTACGCAGCGCCCTTGGGGTAATCGGCGCGCCGCGCAAACACTGCAGGCGATAGATCTCAGCCGCCTCCCGCTGGATATGGGGCAGCAAACTCAGGGTGGCCGCCAGCACAAACGCCCATTTACCGGGCAGCACACTGCCAAGCGCGGCGCCCAGTTGTTCAGGGGCAAACCGGGCAGACAGCCACCATCCCGGGATCAAAGCCAGCATCAATCTGGCAATCACTATGGCAGCGTCAGCAAGACTGTCTGCGCCGTACAGCAACCAATACAAACCGCAGGTTACTGCGAGCTGCACAGCAAACACCATCAGCAATCCGCGCCATCCGGCCCCCAGTCGGCTCCCCTGCAAAAGCAGCGGAATATTCAGCAGAATCAGCAGCGGCAAAGCCCCATCAGGCAGCAAAAAAGCACAGCCACTGAGCAACAACACCCACAGAATAGCCAACCGGCACAGGGGCAGACCTGAGGCCAACCGGGCATCCCGGGCATTACGCCTGACCCACATGGCTCACCTCCAGCTTGCCTGCCTGTATCAGCCAGGTTTGATGTTGGCCCAGTGACAGTGGCCTGTGACTGGCAATAATCAACGCACACCCTTCATGCTGCATCTTATCGAGCAATAACAGCACCTTGTTGCAATAGTGCCGATCGAGTCCAGCAAAGGGATCGTCCAATAGAAACAATTTGGGTTGCAGACAAGCCAGCGATCCCAGAGCAACCAGGTGTTGCTGACCATAGGAGAGCCGGTGAGGAGATTTATCGGCCAGATGGGTAATATCCAGCAGCGCCATCATGCGCTGCGCGCGTTCCAGCGGTAATTTGAAGCGTTTGAGACTGTATTCCATTTCAGCCCGGACAGTGAGTTCAAACAGCTGACGATTGGGTCTTTGCATCAAATAACAAAAATCGGCGCCGTGTACACCCAGCTCAGGCGTCCGCCCCAGAATCTGCAAAGGCACAGTTTGCTCAGCGGTACAGCCGGCCATCAACGACAGCAAACTGGTTTTTCCGCTGCCATTGCCACCCAGCAGCAATACCCGCTCCGCGGCGGCGACCCGCAGTGCCGGCGAACTGAAAAGTGGCCGTTCCTGAATGGCGTCGGATGCCGTCGCCGCACTGACGGCAGATACTGGCATCAGGCTGAAAGGCTCTGATTCGAGTCGCAGACAGGTGGCCGCATGCGGGTTATGCAAAGGCTTATCCGGCCAGCCGGAAAAAACTTCAGGCAGGTGCTCATCAATCAGCATCCCGGCCGCATACAGCTGCCCCTGATGCAGGTGCCAGTGGTGATCAATCAGCCCCTCAAAAGCGCCAGCATGATGTTCTACCAATAACAAACCCAGACCTTCGGATTTTAATCTGAGCAGCAACTTGAGCAGTTCGCTGACACCCTCATCATCCAATTGTGCCCAGGGTTCATCCAGCATCAGCACACTTGGCTTTCCCACCAGTTGGGCAGCTATCATCAGCCGGTATTTTTGTCCCAGTGACAAACTGTCAACCCGGGTATTCAGCGGTAATTCAAGTCCAACCCGGCGCAGCGCCTGTAACACCCGGGCAGGCATCTGCCCGGGGGCCACGCCGAGATTCTCCAGCACAAAAGCCACTTCCGCGCCTATGGTGCGGCGCAACAACTGAGTATGGGGATCCTGCAATACCAATGCGCACAGCGCCCCCGGCGCCAGCATTCGCTGACCGGCGGTGATTTCGCCGAGGAGACCTGCAGCCAGTAACAACAGACTGGATTTACCGGCTCCGGTTGCCCCGGTAATACAATGACACTCTCCGGCATGCAGCGTCAGACAGACAGATTCGAGTAATGAAACAGCGTCATTACCAGGAGAAAATGTCAGTTTGTCGAGCGTTAATAACGGAGTCATGTCGATGGATAATGTCTGCCAAAGTGAGCAAATCCACCATTTTGGTCAGGGGTTTCAGCCCGGCGCAAGTTTAAGCGGAGTATTTGGCAACAAAGATCGGATTTTCACCCATTCAGTCCAACAAGTTTGCCACTCAAAGGACAATTTTTACCGTCAATTATCAGCAAAGGACAAATTGTCCGATAACGCCTTCCCGGTACATTCAGCAAGGCTAAACCATCTGACTGAGTCCAGGGATACATATCACAGCCTGAACGCCTTACGGTTGACACCTGATACAGCCGCCCCTTAACTTTGCCATGGGGACGAATATGTACCGACTTGTGGCGGTACCCGATAAAAATTCAATAGACACTGGCTTTTATCGTCTATTTCAGGAAAATATCTTCCCCTTGATAGATCGAGTTTCCCATCTGCACCTTTGGTGCTAAGTCACTGTTTTCGGAGTGTGATTTGCCAGCCACATCCCTGTCATTCGCCATTGAGAAACTAACGCAACAACTGATCGCATTGCCTCTTCCGCCAGCCGCGCAAGAGGATAAAGTCGTTCAGCTGAGAGTCGAAGTGGACGCCGCCATTCCGCTGATCGCCTGGCTGGCGTCACAGCAGCAGTATCCCCGGATTTACTGGCATGGCAGAGACAAGAAGGAAGAAGTGGCTGCCATTGGCTGTGCCCGGGATTTCTTGTTTCAGGACAGCATTGACGACAAACAGCTGGCACTGATTTATCAGCAGCAAAAGGCGTTATCAGCAGATCCCGCTATCCGCTACTATGGTGGCGTGGCGTTCGATCGCAGTATCGAAAGCTGGCCGGAATTCGGCCGCGCCCGCTTTATTCTTCCCCGTCTGGAATTGCGCCGCAGCGGTGACGACTTTCTGTTGGCGCTGAATCTCAATTTTGCAGAGCCAAATCCTGAGCTGGAACGGCAACGTGCGCTGGATGCCATTAAACAGCTGCTGCCTCCCCGGCCTCTGATGCCGCCTCATAAAGTTGGCCTGATGGCCCGTCATGACAGCCCGGCATATCCCAGATGGCAGCAGTTGGTGCAACAGGTTACCGAGCCAACATTTAACAATGCGGTGCCCAAGGTGGTGCTGTCACGGGTTTCCCAACTGGAAGTCAATGAAATCATCGATCCCTGGATGGTGCTGGCCTGCTGGCAAGGCAGAAATCAGAACAGCTTCCAGTTCGGCTTTCAATTCAGCCCCCACAGGGCATTTATTTCCTGTTCGCCTGAACGCCTGTTCCAGCGGCGCGACAGACAGTTGCACACCGAGGCACTGGCTGGCACAACGGTAAGAGGCCTGAGTCAGCAGGAAGATGATCTGTTGGCCAATCAGTTGCTGGAAGACAGCAAAAACAGTTACGAAAACCGCCTGGTGCAGGAACACATTGTCGATGTGCTCACTCCTCTGTGCGAGAAGGTCGATGCCGATACTGCGCCCAAGATCTTCAAATTGACCCATATTCAGCATCTGCACCGGGACATCCGCGCCCAGCTCAAAGCCGGCGTCAACGACTTTGAACTGCTGCAGGCACTGCACCCCACGCCAGCGGTAGGGGGCTTGCCAAGAGCTGAGGCCATGGCGTTTATTCGCAGCCAGGAAGGATATCTGCGGGGCTGGTATGCCGGCGCCTGTGGTTATCTGAACAAATACGAAAGCGAATTTTCTGTGGCAATCCGCAGTGCATTGCTGGAATCAGGACGTATCAGCCTGTACGCCGGCGCCGGTATCGTGGCAGGTTCAGATCCGAAAGCCGAATGGCAGGAGCTGGAAAACAAACTGGCGACCATCATCTCAATTCTTATCGACTTTTGAGCCTGTCGGAGCCTCAGGCTCCGACTTCCATTCCCGACGAGCATATCCCTGTCACTCCGGAGCCCGGCCGTGAGCCGCTTCAAATTTAATCAACTGGTCGGGCCAATTGTGGCCGTTTCACTTGCATTGGCCGTTGAGCCCCCTATAATGTGCCGCCCGGTCAGCGGTGAAATTATGCGCAGCGACCGGTAAAGCCCTGTTGCAAGCCGACAGGCGAGATGTCGCGGGTTCCCTCACCCCGCTCAAATGAAAAAGGTATAACAATGTTAATGCTCACTGACCAACAGCACCGCCGTGCTGTGTTCCTGCTTGCCGGGTTCCACATTCTGATTATTTGTGCCAGTAACTATCTGGTTCAATTACCATTTCAAATCTTTGGGTTCCATACCACCTGGGGCGCTTTCAGCTTTCCCTTCGTGTATCTGGCAACGGATTTGACGGTACGCATATTCGGACAGGATGCCGCCCGCAAAATTATTTTCCAGGCCATGTTCCCGGCTCTGGTCGTGTCCTACGTGATTGGTGTGTTGTTCCACAACGGTCAATTCCAGGGATTCGACGCGCTGGTAACCTTTAACAGCTTTGTGTTTCGCATCGCACTGGCCAGTTTTGCCGCTTATCTGGTAGGACAGTTGATGGATATTAAGGTGTTCGCCCGCATCCGCCGTGACTGCGCCTGGTGGGTAGCACCTTCAGCCTCAACTCTGGCGGGAAATTTAATCGACACTCTGGTGTTTTTCAGCGTGGCCTTCTATGCCTCCAGCGATGCCTTCATGGCGGCCAATTGGCCCGAAATCGCCGCGGTGGATTACGGCTTCAAGCTGATGGTGAGCCTGGGACTCTTCCTGCCTGCCTATGGCGTTTTGCTTAAGGTGTTGCAGGACAGGATCCTGCAAGTATCTTCCACACGCCAATTAACCTGAGGTAATCATGTACTCCAGCCACATAGATAAAATTGAATGTTGTACGCAGGAACACCTGCACGCTCTGGTTGCCATGATGCAACAGCTTCCTGAGTTCGATGGCCGCCACGACTCAGAAGCCCTGATCAGCAGACTGCAACACCAATCCCATCTGGCACTGCTGAGCTTCGTAGAGGGCGAACCGGCAGGCTTTAAGCTGGGCTATGCGCTGGACGACAGCACCTTTTACAGCTGGCTGGGAGGCGTATTGCCCGACTTCCGTCAGTTGGGACTGGCGAAATCCATGTTGCTTGAGCAGGAAACCTGGGCAAAAGCCAAGGGATACCGCACCATTGAAGTGAAAACCCTGAATCGCTTTGCGCCCATGCTGGGAATGCTGGTGCGTTGTGGTTATCAGGTCGTTGAACTGCAGCCCAATGACGACGCAGCACTCAACAAAATCACGCTGAGAAAGAGCCTGTAATTGCCCCAAGCTGCGTGTGCTCTGCCCTGTTTGAAAGCACAATTTAAAAGAATAATGCCGGACACCTGTCTGGCATTTTTTTATTGAATACAACGCTCATTCAGCTGGTACCAACTTCATTTAATCGCTGACCTGTTTCAGCGGGCGTTCCATGCGTTTGAGATAGGGCCATAAACTGTGCCCCGGCAACGGTTCACGCGTTGCTCTACCTTCTGCATCCAGCAGTCGTGCGTTAATGACATTCGCCACATTCATGTGGCTTGCGGGTCGGCGAAAATGAAAAGACACGATGACCACTTGGGCAACCGGGCCGAATCCTGTTGATTTCAAACCAGGATTACGGACAGGAGACGTGCCCCAAACACTCATCCTTGTCGGATTTAGCATGACGACGTCTGCAAATTCCCCGCTTACCGCAGCCCCATTCCGGACGTCAGCGAATAGCTGCCACTGCGCCGATGGGAATTATCTTCTCCGGGGTCGGAGTAAAGCACAAAAAAAGTACCAACAACGCTTGCAAAACCAAATGAGAATGATTATTGTTTGATTGCGTTCCGGAGCTTTTCCCTGCAAGGTTGGGTTCCACTGTTCATTGGTGAGATGTGTTTTCTCACCTGCAAGCACGACAATGCTCACTCACTCTTTAGCCGGGAAATTATCCCGGCTTTTTTTCGCCTGATAAAACAATGCCACTGCGATACAGTGGCATTGAAAGATTAATCAGGAGAGATGTCGCTGCCTCTGTCAATCAACGCGGCGAATTGTAAACCATCATAGATACCTACTGAGGTCTCCCTGGCATGATGATAAAGCCCTATCGTAAACAGGGTTCCCTTGCCTACGGTGGAGTCCACCTCAATGGTGCCGCCAATCCGCTTGATAATGCCGTAACTCAGAGACAGCCCAAGCCCGGTACCGTCTTTACGGGTGGTGTAGAAGGGGTCAAAAATACGGCCAAGCAAATCAGGCGGGATCCCCAGGCCTTCATCTTCGACTTCAATCTGCACCCCAAGCAATTCATCATCCGGATCATTGTTGCGATACCAGTCGCGACTGCGGATCCAGATACGCCCTTTCCCTTCCATGGCATGAGCGGCGTTAATCACCAGATTGATCAGCACCTGCAGCAATTGCGGCCGATTCACTTCCACCGGACAGGTCGCAGCCAGCTCGCTGATCAACACCACTTCCTGCTGTTTGATCGAATGGCGCACCAATACCATGGTTTCCTCGATAATCGGGGTCAGCTCATGCATTTCCAGTGGCGCATTGAACTCACCGGGACGACTGTACTGCAGCAGGCTGCGGATAATGGTGCTGATCCGGCCGACCTGCTTGATGATCAGATCGATCTCCTCCGACACAGCTTCCGCACTGTCTCCGAGTTCATACTTTATGAGCTCCATATTGCCGAGGATCACCGCCGTCGGGTTATTGATCTCATGAGCGATCCCCGCCGTCAGCTCACCCAGTGCCGTCAGCTTTTCGTTCACCACCATTTGCTGGCGTGTTTCGTTGAGCAGACGCACGTTTTCCTGCAACTCGCGGGTTTTCTCCTGCAGGCTGTGGGTTCGCTCCTCAACCTTCATTTCCAGCTGCTCGGCCGCCGCCTGGATCTGGGCATTACGCTGCTGCAGCAGATCCAGCATGCGGTCAAACTGCGCTGCCAGATTGGACAACTCGTTTTCCCGTTCCAGTCCCAGTGGCCCGATGCGCACATTGCGCCCGGCCTGCACGGCGTTAACCACATGGTGAATACGTTCAATCGGCTGCAGCAGGCTGTAGGCGCCGCGATACACCAGCAGCCCGGAGACAAACAGCACCAACATCAGAATGGTGCCTAGCTCAATAATGTTCAGCAGATAATTGTGCACAAAGGGCGACTCGGAAAATCCTGTATAGATCATGCCGATACGCTGATTGCGGATATCCTTGAGCGGCGCGTAGGCGGAGATAAACCAGTCATCGAACACAAACGCACGGTTTACCCAGGTTTTACCTTCCACCAGCACAGTATTGCGCACCTCTTCAGACACCAGACTACCCAGCGCCCGGCCACGTTCTTCGCCCTGACGGGGGAAGAAATGCAACGGTACGTTAGTGCTGATACGCACATTGTCGAGGAATATGGTCACTGTACCGATAGAGCGCTCCGGCAGCGTTCCCTTTTCGTAAACCAGATCGCGGATGGAATCCACCAGCTGAGTATTGCGGTTAAGCAGGATGCCGCCATCCAGATACCAGAACACCTCACCATCGGCATTGGGTACAGGCAACAGGGTGCGGCTGAGCAAGCCATGAGTTTCATAGCGCTTGGCCGGAGGTTCGGCTTTTTGCGTTGGCACCAGTTCAATGCGCGCCTGCTGAGCCAACTCAGGGCTCAGTCGCGCCAGTCGCTGGGCATTGAGCACCATCAGTCCGGAGTAGGGATTGCCCTTGCGGGTGTAGGCCAGCATCAGGCGCAGATCCGGGTCGGCCTGCGCCTCAGCCACGCTGACCAATCGCAGAAAGTCCAGATCAAGGCTTTGACGCTGTTGCTGCAGATCCCCGGCAATCACCGCCAGACGGCTTTCGTCATCCCGGCACATGCTGTGAAAGGCTTCCTGAAACCCAAACGATGCCTTCACGCCTTCCATCAGCTGTTGCTGCTGTTTCTGACTGGCCTTAAGCGTGCTGTTGGCCACTGCCAAATCGGCTTTGACCTTCATAAACAACTGAGTACCTGTGTAACTGATGTTCCAGTAGATGGTAATAAACACCAGACTGACCAGCGTCAGCAGAATAGGCAACAGGGTCAGAATCAAAATCCGATATCGAACCTTGGCCTTCATCTGCTGGTAGCTGACACCAAACAGTTTGCGAAATACGCTCACTCAGCCTCTCCGTCAGCACTCTCGCCTTCAAACCATTCTTTATATTTGCGATCCAGAGTCTTGCGTGACACCCCCAAATCCCGGGCCGCCGCAGATTTGTTACCGCCATGGGCATCCACGACTTTCATCACATGACTCTTTTCGACCTCTTTTAGAGGCCAGTCCAGAGGATAACCATCATCACCTGAAGCTTCCTGCTTCAGCGGCTGCTTCCAGTATTCAGCAGGCGGTTTGCCCAGCAGAATGCAACGCTCAATCATGTTACGCAGTTCACGGATATTGCCCGGCCAATCGTATTGCTGCAGCTTTTGCAGATCTTCATGGCTCCACACCACCTCGCGCACCCCAAGCTCAGATGACAACTGCAGAGTGAAGAAATGGGTCAGCTCGACGATATCTTCCGGTCTGTCGCGCAGGGGCGGAATTAAAATATCCAGCACATTTAAACGGTAATACAGATCCTGACGGAAATTGCCCGCCTCGACTTCCTGTGCAAGATTGCGGTTGGAAGCGGCGATGACCCTTACATCAATGCCCACTTCTTTCTCACCGCCCACAGGACGAATCGCCCGTTGCTCCAGTACCCGCAGCAGTGCGGTCTGCATTTTCAGCGGCATTTCACCAATTTCATCCAGGAAAATGGTACCGCCCGAGGCAAAGCTGAACAGCCCTTCACGGCTGCCCTTGGCACCGGTAAAGGCACCAGCGGTGTGACCAAACAGTTCACTCTCCAGCAGCTCAGGGGCGATGGCGCCGCAGTTGACCGGCACAAAAGGTCCCTGCCGACCACTGAGTTGATGCAGCTGACGGGCAACCAGCTCTTTGCCGGTGCCGGATTCGCCCTGAATAAGCACCACCGCATTGGTTGGTGCTACCCGTTCGATGACCCGCTTAACCTCCATCATCGGCTCACTGTTGCCTATGATGGTATTGGAATAACCAATCGCCACTTCACGGCGCAGCATCAGGTTTTCCCGCTTCAGCAGACGACGCTCAATGCAGCGGTCCACCGCTTTCATCATCTGCTCCAGATGGAACGGCTTCATGATGAAATCCGATGCTCCGGCGCGCAGCGCTGCAATGGCGACTTCGATGTCAGCATAGCCGGTCATGAAGATAATATCGGAGCGGCGCTCCTGATCGCCCAGCGCCTCATGCCACTCAATGCCGCTGCGCCCGGGCAGACGGATATCGACAATCAGTAAATCAAAATGGCAACGACTGCGCAGCTGCTCAGCTTCTTCCACACTGGAGGCAGTTTCGACCAGGGCAAACTTTTTCGACAGCGCCTTGCTCAAAAAACTGCGCATACCGGGTTCATCATCGACGATCAGCACTGAAACAGCAGATGGCAGGGGCTTTATCATATTGGCATTCGGACTCATGTTTGATGGATGTAATGAGTGTGATTGGCGTGAGTTTATCATTTCCCCGACAGGCAGGGTCACTATGAACCAAAGAAACTGCCATATTGGACAATTTGTCCTTGGAGTTTTCGCAAGCAGCGGGACATGCGTCACAGTTTCGGGTAAATTTCATATTCAAATACCTGCTTTGGAATTTGGCATCTAATTTGCTATCAGTCGCCGCACAAGGATTTATCCTGCATATCCCATATCAAGGAGCAAACATGTTCACTGTAAAGCGTCTTTTCAGTCTGGTGATGAGTGCCGGTCTGGCCGTTTCCATGATTACCTCGTTGCCCGCCAAGGCCGATGATCACATCGTCAAGCTGGCCACCACGACCAGTACTGAAAACTCTGGTCTGCTGGGTTACCTGCTGCCCAAGTTTGAACAGGAAAGCGGTTATCAGGTCCAGGTGATTGCCACCGGCACAGGTAAAGCACTGAAACTGGGCAGTCAGGGCGATGTTGATGTGGTGATGACCCACGCTCCGGCTGCCGAAGCCAAGTTTGTCGAAGAAGGCTATGGCATCGAGCCACGCGGCATCATGGAAAATGACTTTGTGGTACTGGGCCCCAAGAACGACCCTGCCAAGATCCGTGACAGCAAGACCGCCGAAGAAGCCTTCAGCAAGATTGCCGGCACCAAACAGACCTTTATCTCCCGCGGTGACAACTCAGGCACCCACATGAAAGAACTGGCAATCTGGCAAAATGCCGGTATCCAGCCAGACTTCCAGGGCTACACCTCTGTGGGTCAGGGCATGGGCAAAACCCTGCAAATGGCCAACGAACTGCAGGGTTACACCCTGTCAGACCGCGGCACCTATGTGGCTTACAAGAACAAGCTGGATATGGCGGTTGATTTTGACGGTGGCAAAACCCTCGCCAACCCCTACCAGATCATGCTGATCAACCCCAAGAAATATCCTGATCTGAATCACAAAGGTGCCCAGGCTCTGAGCAATTGGTTGATCTCTCCTGAAGCTCAGCAGATGATCAACAGCTATCGCGTTAATGGCGAGCAACTGTTTAAAGCCACTTACGGAAAGTAAATGACAGAAAGCTGGTTTTCCCTGATACAGCAGGCCTTTGGCCTGCTGTTTTCACTTGATCCCAACACCTGGTCCATCATAAGCGTCTCCTTCAATGTCTCGCTGGCGGCACTGCTGATCACCCTGCTGCCCTCACTGGTACTGGGTTTTGTACTGGCATTTGCCCGTTTCCCCGGGCGCTGGGCGGTAATTAATCTGGTGCAGACTCTGCAATCCATCCCCACTGTGGTCATCGGCCTGCTGGCTTATTTGCTGCTTACCCGCATGGGGCCTTTGGGCGATCTGCGCTGGCTGTTTACCCAAAAAGGCATGATTGTGGGCCAAATGATGATTTGCGCGCCCGTGCTGATCGCCATGAGTCAGGCAGCCTTTACCAGTGTTGATCGCAGGGCCTGGGAAACCTCCCGCACCCTGGGTGCCTCCTGGCTGGCATCCGTCTGGGTGCTTTGCCGCGAATTGAAAGCCCCGTTGTTGATGGCCATCGTAATGGCTTTTAGCCGAATTGTGACCGAGGTCGGCTGCTCTATGATGGTGGGAGGCAATATCATGTATGTCACCCGTAATATCCCCACTGCCATCGCTCTGGAAACCAGTAAAGGTGACTTTGCCCAGGCCATCGCGCTGGGACTGGTGTTACTGATACTGTCTTTGCTGCTGAATTTTGCCCTGGGAACCCTCAGGGGCAAATCTGAACCGCGAAGCCACTGAGGACGCAGACTTATGGTGCAACTGACAGTAACAAACCTGCGCATGCAGTTCGGTGAACGATTGCTGTTTACCACTGACGAATTGCAATTTCGCCGTGGCGATACCATTTATCTGCAGGGTGATAACGGCACGGGCAAAACGACTCTGATGAAGATACTGGCAGGGCTGATGCCGCCAACCAGTGGCGAACTGATTTGGCAGGGTACTCAAGCTGCCAGATGGTGGCAACGTCACCCTCAGTTGGGCCGATTGGTGTACCTGCATCAGCATCCCTATCTTTATGAGGGAAGTGTGAAATACAACCTGAGCTTTGCCGGGCGTCATCACAAAATGTCCGGTAAAATGCTGCAGCAAAGAGTCGCTGCAGCGGCAAAAATGGCAGGGTTGGAACATCTGCTCAGTGCTGATGCGGTCAACCTGTCCGGTGGTGAGCGGCAGCGTCTGGCAATTGCCAGAGCCTGGGTCATTCAGCCGGACTTGCTGATGCTGGATGAACCCGTCTCCAACATGGACAGAGAGTCCAGAAGACTGGTGATGGACATGATCCATACCCTCAAACAGCAGGGTACTGGTCTTTTGGTCAGCAGCCATCAAAGCTGCGCCCTGACGGCTCTGTGCCGTCACACCTGGTTAATTGAAGATCAACGAATTACAGCCAGCCCTTTCCATTCAGGAAATCGGCAGGCACATGAGGAGCCCCTGAATGTCATCACAAGTTGAGGCCGTGATTCTGGCCGGTGGTCGAGCCCGTCGTATGGGTGGCGAAGACAAGGGATTGGTGGAGCTGAAAGGCCAGCCGATGATCCGTTACGCCATCGAACGCCTGCAACCTCAGGTTGCCAGTCTGATGATCAACGCCAACCGCAACCTGGATGCCTACGAGGCGTTCGGTTTTCCGGTATTCAGTGATGTGCAGGAAGGCTTTCACGGCCCGCTGGCCGGCATGGTCAGTGCCCTTAAGCGCACCCAGGCTCAGTATCTGCTGACCGCCCCCTGCGACTGCCCCTTACTGCCAACCGATTTGGCCGAGCGCATGGTCAATGCCCTGGAGAACGCCGGTGCCGATCTGGCCGTAGCCACTGATGGCGAGCGGGAGCAGCCAGTGGTGCTGCTGCTCAAGCCGCAACTGCTTAGCTCCATGCAGGCGTTTCTTGATGCCGGCGATCGCAAGATTGATCTCTGGTATGCCCAGCATAAGGTCGCCACTGTCGATTTTGCCGATCAGCCCATGGCCTTCGTCAACGTCAACACTCCCGAACAAAAGCAGCAACTGGCTGACAGCCTGGAATGAGGTAAGTATGAGTATTCCATTCTCCAATCCCCTGCCCGTCCCGGTACTGGGCTTTTGCGCCTACTCAGGTACAGGCAAAACCACGCTGCTGAAACAGCTGATCCCAGAGCTGAACCGCCGCGGTGTAAGACTGGCTGTCATCAAGCATGCGCATCATAACTTCGATGTCGATATTCCCGGCAAAGACAGCTATGAGATGCGTAAAGCCGGCGCCCGTCAGATGCTGGTCGCCTCCCATGTTCGCTGGGCGCTGATGACCGAAGATGCTGTCGAGGGCGATCCCCAACTGCCACACCTGCTCAGACAAATCGAAGCCGACAGGGTAGATATGGTGCTGGTGGAAGGATTTAAAAAGCTGGAGCTGCCCAAGATTGAGCTGCACCGCGCCGCCCATGGCAAACCCTTTATTCATACTCACGATGACAACATTCTGGCCGTTGCTTGCTGCGATGAAACCGTGCTGCCGGCAGAAATTACCCGTCTGGATCTGAACAATATCAGCGAAATTGCAGACTTTGTTCAGCAATATGCCGCCAATTGGCAGCCCAAAGCGGTGACCATGCCAATTGTGCCAGCCTGCGAGCAAAACAGTGACAACACTTCATCCGTGGCTCATGGCATAGGTTATATCCTCAGCTGTGTCAGCCCGATCACCGATTGTGAGACGGTGACTCTGGATGAGATGGACAACAGGGTACTGGCGGCGGATGCTATCTCGCCGGTGGATGTGCCACAGCAGACCAACTCGGCAATGGATGGTTACGCCTTTGCGCTGTCCACCAGCCACAGCGAATATCAACTGGTAGGTGAAGTGCTGGCCGGTCACGGTTATGCCGGCACGCTCAAACCGGGTGAAGCGGTACGCATCATGACCGGCGCGCCACTGCCTGCCGGAGCCGATACCGTACAGCCCAAAGAGCTGGCCACAGAGCAAGGCGATATTGTCACTTTCGACGGCGCGCTGGAGCTTGGGCAAAATGTTCGTCTGGCCGGTGAAGACATCGCCAAAGGCGCCACTGCCCTTGCCACTGGCAGCCGTCTTGGCGCCGCAGAAATCGGTCTGCTGGCGTCATTGGGTACCGCCAGCGCCAGCGTGGTACGCAAACCCGTTGTAGCCGTATTCTCCACCGGCGATGAAGTCTCGCAGCCGGGTCAGGCCCTGGCAGAGCACTGCATCTACGACTCCAACCGGTACACCATCAAGTCCATGGCCAGGCGCCTGGGCTGTGAGGTGATCGATCTGGGCATCATTGAAGATTCAGACGCCGCGCTGGAAGCCGCCCTGACTGACGCTGCCAGCAAAGCGGACGTGATCATCAGCTCAGGTGGCGTGTCCGTGGGTAATGCCGACTTTATCAAGACTGTGCTGGCGCGTATCGGCAAAATCAATTTCTGGCGCATCAACATGCGTCCAGGTCGCCCACTGGCCTTCGGCCAGATAGGCGATGCCCTGCTGTTCGGTTTGCCGGGCAATCCGGTCGCTGTCATGGTGTCCTTCCTGCAATTTGTGCAACCAGCGCTGCGCAAACTCGCCGGTGAAACCAACTGGGAAACCCCGTTTATCCCGGCGATTACCGACGAGAAACTGCGCAGCCGCAGCGGCCGCACCGAGTTTCTGCGCGGCATCTATCGCATGGGCGATGATGGTCAGCTGCATGTAGTCACCACAGGCGCTCAGGGATCGGGCATGCTCAGCTCCATGGTCAATGGAAACTGCCTGATCATCCTCGGTGAAGAGGTCGATTGCGCGGCGCCGGGCGAGCGGGTGTTTATTCAGCCCTTTGCCAATTTGCTGTAAGGACGGCCGGAAGTGAGCCAGTTAGTCGATCGTTTCGGACGCAGGGTCGAATATTTGCGCCTGTCGGTCACCGACAGGTGCGATTTCCGCTGCGTCTACTGCATGAGTGAAGATCCCTGTTTTCTGCCCAGAGAGCAGGTGCTGAGCCTGGAAGAGCTGGCACAGATTGCCCGCGCCTTTACCGAACTTGGCGTCAGCAAAATCCGCCTGACCGGTGGTGAGCCGCTGGTGCGCAGTGACTGTGTTGAGCTGGTGAGCATGATCTCCAGTTTGCCCGGTTTAAAAGAACTGTCGATGACCACCAATGGTTCACGCCTGAGCAAACTGGCCAGGCCGCTGAAGCAGGCCGGCCTCGACAGGCTGAATATCAGCCTGGATACCCTGAACCCGGAGCGCTTTTCCGCCCTCACCCGCAACGGCAAGCTGGAGCGGGTGGTGGCCGGTATCGATGCCGCCATTGCCGCCGGTTTTCAGCGCATCAAGCTCAATGCCGTGGTACTCAAAGGCCAGAACGATGATGAAGTGCTGGATCTGGTGGAGTTCAGCCGCAGCCGCGAACTGAATATCGCCTTTATCGAAGAGATGCCGCTTGGCGAGATAGACGAGCGCAAACAAAGCCGTCATCTGAGCAGTGATGAAGTGCGCGATATTATTCAGCGCCGCTTCCCGCTGACTCTGTCCCACACCAGAACTGCAGGCCCGGCCCGCTATTATGATATGGCCGACAGCCAAAGCCATATCGGCTTTATCTCGCCCCACAGCCACAATTTCTGCCATGAGTGCAACCGCGTGAGAGTCACTGTCGAAGGACGGTTGCTGCTGTGCCTGGGCAATGAGCACTCGGTCGACCTCAAAGCCATATTGCGGGAATATCCGGGCGATATCGACCGTCTTAAGCAGGCGATTGTCGAGGCCATCGAACTCAAACCCCAGCAACATCATTTCAGCCACGACGGCAGCCAGATCCTCAGATTCATGAATGTCACCGGCGGGTGACCGCTATTCACCTGAGCGGCGCTTGAAGCTACACTGAAGCCCAATCATCACACTCGGGAATTCAATTGGTTATGGCTATGAGCCGGCGCAAGTGGAACAACATCATCATCATTGCCTGTCTCATTATGATTGGCACCCTGACCATGCTGGATAACCGCACCAGCAAGCTGCCTGACGATGCCCTGCCACTATTCGGCGCCGAAAACCGGCTGACTCAGCTGCAATTGAATGACCACTGGCTCAACCGCAGTGAAGCGGGCTGGCAGTGTGATGCACAGGTATTGAACTGTGAACAGTGGGCAAGCACCTGGGAGGCTCTGAAGGTGTCTGCACTGAGCGCGCAGCCTGAGCTGTTTTCCGCCCCACAGGAACTGATACTGCAGGTTTCCGGCGCGGACACAGGACTGGCATGGCAGCTTTATCCCGAGCAGGGACTGCTGCGCTCCCCGGCCGGAAACTGGTATGAAATCCCCCCCAGTTTACGCCATAATCTGCAGCCAGTTATTCGTGCTACCGCATCCTGACAAAGCCTGCGTGTACTGTATACCGGAGTGAACTGAAGATGCCTGAATTACCGGAAGTGGAAGTGACCCGTCAGGGCGTCGCGCCTTATCTTGTCGATCACAAGGTCACCGATCTGATTGTCCGTAACCCCTCACTGCGCTGGCCTGTGCCCGAAGTTGCCGCCAACATTATCGGTCATACCATACGCTCAGTTCGACGCCGGGCCAAATACCTGCTGATCGATACCGATGCCGGCACCACAATTGTCCATCTGGGGATGTCAGGTAGCTTGCGGATTGTGCCTGCATCCACCCCGGCAGAAAAGCACGATCATATTGATCTGGTGCTGGAAAATGGTCGGGCGCTGCGCCTGAACGATCCCCGCCGCTTCGGCGCTTGGCTGTGGTGTGAGTTGCCGGAAGAAGTGCATCCGCTGTTGCAAAAACTCGGGCCTGAGCCCCTGTCCGAAGCATTTGATGTCGACTATCTGAATGAGGCGTTAAAGGGCAAGCAAAAGGCCATCAAACTGTGCCTGATGGATAATCATATCGTGGTGGGTGTGGGGAACATCTACGCCAATGAAGCCCTGTTTGCCGCCGGCATTCACCCTGAAGCCAAAGCAGGCAATATCAGCAAAAAACGTCTGGCGGTGTTGGTTGATGAAGTGAAAAAGGTACTGGCCCATGCCATCACCCAGGGGGGTACTACATTGAAAGACTTCACCAACGCCGAGGGTAAACCCGGCTATTTTGCCCAGAAACTGCATGTTTACGGCAGAGGCGGACAAACCTGTACTCGGTGCGGCGGTTTGCTAAAGGAAATTAAGCTGGGACAAAGAGCAACTGTGTTCTGCCCTGTCTGTCAAAAGCGTTGACACTACAAATAGCACAAAGGCGCCCATGGGCGCCTTTGTTGCATTATCCAGTCATATCAGAACTTATATTCGTAAGTGCCGAATACTGTGGCATTGGTGTCTGAGTTGTCAGTTTGCTTAAACTCTGAATTGGACACAGTGCCGCCCAGACTCAGCATACCGCGCCATACCGGCAAACGATAGCTCATCTCCAGCATCAGCAGATCTTCCTTGGGCACAATCGGCGACCAGCCATTGGCAGGACTTTTACCGTCCTTGTTCAGCTGGGCATAGCGCAGGAATGCCTTAAGACCATGGCTGTTCTGATACTGACCAATCAATCCCAGCACATATACATGGGAGTCTGAGTCATAGGTGGAGCCCAGTGCTCTGCCGTAGTAGCGACTACCACTGCGATAGGTGCCATGCTCATAAAAACAGTTGAAGGCATTTGGATCTTCACCACAGGCACGCAGGGTATCTGTGTATTCAAAGAACAGCTTGTACTGCTGCTGTTTACCGCCAAAACGGGTGTCGGCACCATACAGATAGCCGCAGTCTGCCAGATCCAGTGGGCTTGGTCCGCTGGAGTCCTCGCAGGTTTTCTCCAGATACAGACCCACGGGCACATCCCAGAAGGTATCGCTGTAACGTATGTCAAAGCCCGCCATCTGGTTGCCATAGTTGGTACATTCACCGTTGGCGTCACAGTCTTTTTGGCCTGTCAGCGCCTTGAGGAACACGTCTGTGCCGCATTCCTGCCCTTCACCGCAGAACTGAGTGGTCCAGGAAAAGCCGACTTCAAGTTGCTGCAATGGACGCACGGTACCGCGCATATTCCACAGCAGCGCATGGGGTGCATACCGCTCCTTTTCAAACATGCTGACACCGGCGCTTAACGTCCACGGGCCAATCCAGGACAGCCAGGGCGTTTCAAAACCATGGGCATCGTTGCGGCTGATCATCACAGTCGGCATGGGTCTGGCATTGCTGGTTTTGATAAGGCCGGTATCAAAGCCCGGTCCCCACCACTGTGACAGCGTACCAGCAGTCATCACCCAGTTCCCCAGCACCGCAGCGACATAGGACTCTTCCAGGCGAAATTCTTTCTCGCCGGGACGCAGCGCTTTCTCCTCATCAGACATATAGTTGGCGGAGCCGGATACCTTAAAGGCAAAGCGCTCGCCCACATAGTCATAAGACGCCTTCAGCTCACCCTGTTCACGGTAATCGGCACCAAAATTTTGAAAGCGTGCAGGATCTGTGGCAGCGGCAACTTTCACACTGGCAGGACCACGATTATCAATGGCATTGCGATAGTAAAAGTTGACCCGGGCAAAGGCTTCCATCAATGCAGGCGACAGGGTGGAAGGCTCAGTTTTAGCTAAATCCTTGCCAATACCGGCCCACATCAGCGGAAAGGTGTTCACCGGTACAGTGATGACACCGGCATCCGCCAGCGCCTGAATATCTGCTCTCAGGTAAATATCCGAAGTATCCACCCAGGGGGCCGCCTGCGATGGCAGAGTCAAAGTGCTCACAGCAATCACTGCTGCCAGTAGAGTTTTTCTCACGACTTGGGATCCTGTTTCTTTTTAAGGGAGGCCAGCAGAGCTTTTACCACTTCGGGATGACAGAATTGGGCGACATCGCCACCATGTAATGCCACTTCTTTAACCAGCGTTGAGGAAATAAAGGAGTTTTCTTCTGCAGGAGTCAGAAATACGCTCTCCAGACCGGGGCTGAGGCGACGATTCATATTGGCTAACTGAAATTCGTATTCAAAGTCCGATACCGCCCGCAGACCACGCACCAGAATACCGGCCTGCTGCTCTTTGGCAAAGTTCACCAGCAAACCGGTAAACCCCACCACTTCAACATTGCTCAGATGAGCCGTCACCTTTTGCACAAAGCTGACCCGCTCTTCCAGAGTAAAACGCGGCTGCTTGGACGGGCTGGCAGCCACCCCTATCACCACAGTGTTGAACATTCTCGATGCTCTTTCTATCAAGTCGGTGTGACCGTTGGTGATGGGATCAAAGGTACCCGGATATATTGCGCGCGTGTGCATAGTCATTCCGTTGTAGCTGGTCAGTTGAATGAGGACAGATCCTACAATTTCACCGGCAGTTTGTGAATGTTGATTCACTATTATTGCCAACTGCAGATTCTTCCTTAGTGGCTGAATTCTTGGTGACTCTTATATTATGCCTGTAGAATGCAGACCACAGGACGACGACTTGGAGCAGCTCGACACCTATGAAACGCCTCATAGTAGATCTGGATGGTACCCTGACTCAGGCGGATACCAGTAATTACGCCGAAGTATCACCGCGACTGGATGTAATCGCTAAATTGCGGGAGTATCATCAGCAAGGGTTCGAAATCGTTATTTCGACGGCCCGCAACATGCGCACCTTCGAAGGTAATGTCGGCAAAATCAACATACATACCTTGCCCATCATTACGGCCTGGCTGGATAAACATCAGGTGCCCTATGACGAGATCCTGGTAGGAAAACCCTGGTGCGGTCATGAAGGTTTCTATATCGACGACAGAGCCGTGCGTCCCGCAGAATTCGCCCGCCTCAGTCAGGAACAAATTGAACAGCTGATTGCCGAAGATAAAGCATGTATCTGATTACTTCAGCGGCCTTTGTCGCCTCCGAGTTACAGTCTGAATTTGGTCCACTGCCACCGAGCTTTCTGCCGGTTGGCAATAAACGTCTGTTTCATCATCAACTGGCACGGATCCCGGCGGGAGAACGCATTCTGCTGACCCTGCCTGAAGGCTTCAGCCCAGGGCCTTATGACAGCCGCGCGCTGGCAGACAGAGGCGTAGAGCTGTTGTATTTGCCCACCCGGCTGAGCCTGGGTGAGTCCATCGTGTTCGCCCTGAATCTGATTGAGTTTGACCCTAAAGAGCCACTGTTTATTCTGCATGGCGACACCCTGTTCGGTGAGTTGCCACGCCAGGCGGACTTGCTGGGACTGAGCCAGGTGGAAGATAACTATGAATGGGCCGAATACGACCCCGAAGCCGGATTACTGCATAAATTCCAGTCCGGTGAGCCACCGCGCAGCGAGTTGATTGCCAATGGCTTTTTCAGTTTTTCCGCACCCAAGACGCTGATCCGTCAAATTATCATGGCGGGCTGGGACTTTATTGGCGGCCTGAACGGTTACATCCGGGAAAAGGGTCTGACACCCTGGCAACAGGATGAATGGTATGACTTTGGCCACAGCCAGACCTATTACCAATCGAAAACCCGTATGACTACCCAGCGCGCCTTCAATGAGATGAGCATTACCGGTCAGGTGGTCAGCAAATCCAGCCATAAAAAATTCAAACTGGCGGCCGAGGCCAACTGGTATCAGAGCATCCCGGGCGCCCTGCGGATATATACACCTCAGTTGCTGGCAACTGATGACGCCGACAATCATTTTGGTTACAGCATCGAATATCTGCATCTGACCGCACTCAATGAACTGTATGTGTTCAGCCAGCTGCCTGCTTTTGCCTGGAAAAAAATCCTCAAGGCCTGTGGTCAGTTTTTACTGGATGCCAGCACACATCAGGCGCAAAACCAACGGACCCTGGATGCATTGTTTGCCGGCAAAACCACGGCAAGATTGGCTGAGTACCAACAGCAGGCGCCTTTTGACCTGAATAAGCCACTGACGGTCAACGGTAAATTCCAGCCCAGCCTGATGCAGTTGGCACACACCAGCCTGCAATACCTGCCCGAAGACACCGGCCGGATGAATGTGCTGCATGGGGATTTCTGTTTCAGCAATATCCTGTATGACTTCCGAACCTGCAGCATTAAGGTGATTGATCCCAGAGGCATTGATGCCAATGATCAGCAGAGTATTCATGGCAATACCCTGTATGACGTGGCCAAGCTGGCCCACTCTGTCATTGGTCTGTATGACTCCATCATAGCCGGTTACTTCAATGCGCAGCTTACCGACCAGCAGCTCAACTTCGATATTGCGGTAACGGCGCGGCGCGAGCAGATCATGGCGGACTTTGTCACCCAGATGCATAACCAGTTTGGGGTCGATGAAGTGCAGCTGTGCGCCATGCAAATTCAGCTGTTTATCTCCATGTTGCCACTGCACAGTGACCGCCCGGACAGGCAACTGGGCTTTATCGGCAATGCTTACCGCCTGTTTGACAGGATCCAAATGCTCACAGGACATGCCCAATGATAGTGATCCCTATGGCGGGACTGAGTTCCCGTTTCTTCAAAGCCGGTTACGACCAACCCAAGTACATGTTACCGGCCCACGGTATGCCGCTGTTTGATCATGCCGTACTCAGCTTCAAAGCCTACTTTGCCAGCCTGCCATTTCTGTTTATTGTGCGCGATGTGTACGACACCCCCGCCTTTGTTAAGCAGCGCTGCGAAGCCCTGGGCATTGCGGATTTCCGCGTTGTAGTGCTCAACGAAGAAACCCGTGGACAGGCAGAAACTGTCTATCTGGGATTGTCAGACGTTGACGACGAAACGCCGCTGACCATCTTCAATATCGACACCTTCAGACCGGATTTCGTGCTGCCCGACGTTGCCACAGGCACTGACGGTTATCTGGAAGTGTTTAAAGGTGAAGGCAGTAACTGGTCCTATGCCAAACCGGCATCACCCACCAGCAACAAGGTCGTGGAGACTGCGGAGAAAAATCCGATCTCCAACCTGTGCAGCACAGGTCTGTATCACTTTAATCGTGCCGGTGATTTCAAACGCATCTTTGAAGCAGAAGCCGCCCGTCCGGCTTCTGAATGGCAAAAGCAGGAACTGTATATCGCACCGCTGTACAACTATCTGATCCAGGAAGGAAAAGATATTCGCTTCCACCTCATCGACAACCATGAGGTGATCTTCTGCGGTGTGCCGCAGGAGTATCTCGATTTTCTCGCCCAGTAATAAGGATGCCTGCGGGATGACCCAATTTTCTGACATCAGCGTGGTGATCCACGGACCGGTATCCAGCCTGCCTGACAGAGGAATGGATGAGGGGATCACCCAAAAATCCGTGCAGTCAGTCAGAGAGCATCTGCCCGGCGCCCGCATTATTCTGTCCACCTGGGAAGATCAGGACGTCAGCGGCCTGGACTATGATGTGCTCAAGCTCAATCAGGATCCCGGCTGCAATATCGTGGGCTATAACAAGGCCCACGAACCCAGAAAGGAAAACAACAATCGTCAGATAGTGGCGGTGCGGGAAGGGCTCAAGCTGGTCGAAACACCTTATGCCGTCAAGTTGAGATCGGATAACTATCTGTGTCACTCGGGCTTTGTGGGGCTGCAGCAGGCATTCCCATACCGAGCAGAGAATTACCGAATTTTTGATGAAAGGGTGGTGGTGCCCCACAAGTACACCAAGATGGTTACTGATGGCCGGCAAATAGCCAGGCATTTGTGCGATTTCTTCGCCTATGGCCGCACCACGGACTTGCTCAGGATGTGGGATATCCCGCTGCTTGAAGATTACCCACTGGATACCAACATCCACAACCGACCTCAGTACCATGGCTGCCCTGAGCGAATAATTTCGGCAGAGCAGCATTTTACTTGCCGTTGGCTGGCCAAGCTGACCGGCGATCAAGCCTACCTGCAGCACCATTTTGATGCATCGCCAGCACTACTCACTCAATGGCAACAGATACTGGCCAATAACTTTGTCATCAGCGAAGCTCACAATATGGGACTCAAAACCGTTGCCCGGCTAAGCTCCCACAAAGTCAGGGCCAACGAGATGTCTCATGCTGAATGGCAGATGCTGTATCGGCAATACTGTTATCCTGAGTATCTGCCACCGGTTTATCAGTACTATTTTGGCGGCATGCTGTACCGCAAGCTCAAGTCGCCATGGGAAAAAATTAAACGCCGTATCAAGGCAAAAACTGAGTTTGGACTTTAACAGAGTCAATTGATGATGAGATTTGAAGAGATCAGTGTCGTTATCCAGGGACCGGTGCAAAGCTATCAGGGTCGTCCTCAGGAAGAGGGTATTACTCACAAATGTATTGCCAGTATTCGCCAATTTTTACCCGGCGCCACAGTGATACTGTCTACCTGGGAAGGGCAGGATTGCACCGGCCTTGAGCCGGATCTACTGCTGTTGAATCAGGACCCTGGAGGCACAATCGCGGCTTATGGCGCCGATGGCACACCGGGTAAACTCAACTTCAATCGCCAACTGGTATCCAGTGCGGCGGGTCTGCGCGCCGTAAAGACCCCCTATGCAGTGAAAATCCGCTCAGACAATTACCTGACAGGTAATGGCTTTGTCGCAGCCCAGCAAGCCTTTCCCGAACGTAACAGTCAAGATGTGCTGTTTGCCGAGCGGGTGGTGGTCAATACCAGTTACTTCAGAAAATATGCTGACGGCAAGAGACTGGTGATGTTACCCAGTGACTTTTTTCACTTTGGCCGCACCGAGGATCTGCTGAAAATCTGGGATATTCCACTTTTTCCCGACCTTGAGTATGACCCAGCAAAAGCCGGACAAGCCCAGTTCTACGGCGCCCCCATGACGCCTCCCCACGCAGAGCAAATGTACTGTAACGCCTGGTTGGGAGAATTAGACAAGCGAGCGCCACGACTGGCATACCGTCACCATGCCACGGCACAGATGCGCGAATATTGGGATCGCTTTATCGCCTCCAATTTTGTGGTGCTGGAGCCGGCACAAATTGGTTTAGGGCTGATTCAGCGTTTTATTCCGAAGAAAAAAAGGCCGAATGAAATCAGTTATCTGGATTGGGAATTGCTGTACAAACAATATTGTGATCCACAGTACCCGGCATCCCGCCTGAAGCTCTTTACGACGATAGGCTGGCGAAGAATGGTGAAACTGCCCTTCAGCTACCTCAAGTTCACTCTGACCAAAGGCAAATAAATCTGGGACTCAGATACCGGGCCTGACAATGATTTAATCAGGTCACGCCCGGTTTTCTCAGCGGAGTCAGTTCAGGCTTGAAGCAAACGGCGTATTTCGGCCATGCCAAGTTCAAGACCATTGATCCCGGGTCCCTGCTGCATCGCCGCAGTTAATGCGGCATTAGTCCCTTCGGTCAGCAAGTTTCTGTAGCCGGTGAGCATGGCATCAGCATTGGCACTGCAACTCAGCACCAGTTTATGCCTGGTGCAGGCGGCAATTCGTGGTGGTTGATCCTTGGAAACCGGGACAGTCAACACAGGTACCTTGAGCGCAATGGCCTGCAGCAGCGTATCGCCGCCACTGATCACCGCCCCCCGGGCAGCGGCAAGCAAATTGATAAACTCACCGTTAGACAGAGACGGGATGCTGACGACACCGGGATAATCCGGCAACGCCTTGGGATAATTCGGCCCAAACACCATCAGACTTTTAAGCCCGCTGGACTGATAACCATCGCGGGCCACCTGTGCAAACATATCTGCCGCCAGCACATCACCCACTTTATGACCACCGGAACCAGCATTAAAAATCACATATTCACCGGGCTCTACACCAAAACGTTCGAACAGGGAGGTCTGGGATTCGACATCAGGATTGGTAAAAATCGGTCCGGTAAACAACGGCTCTTCTTTTCCGAGCAGCCTTAACTTGCATCTATCCCAGGTGGAAATTGGGCCAATCACAAATTCAGGCTGCACCACCCAATGGCTGTCAGTCACTTTGGCACGACCAACTTTCATGCCACGGCTACGCTTACGCCTGTGCTGACTGATAAAAATAACCTTCGCCCCCAGTTTATGGGCCATCTGCAACTGAGCCTGACGTCCGGAAGCATCAAACACCACCAGATCGGGCCGCTGTAGAGCCATTAATTCGTTTACAGCAGCGATTTCTTTGGTAGGGCTATGTTCAAGCAAAGTCGTGGGGAAAGGGCAGGTTGAGGCGTAAGGAGCCTGACGGCTTAACACGAAATGAATGTTGGCTTGTGGCCACTGGTTGATGATGGCCTGCGCGACGATCACCGACCGCATATATTCACCAATCCCTTCTGCTGATGAGACAGGAACAAATAACACTTTAGGTGAAAGCGACATCATCAACCCCACAAATTAACACTACTGCCGTAGTGCGAACCTTTTACTGCTTTCAAGTGAATATTGAACGCGGTGATTTTGGTTATTATTTTGTAAACAAGAAGACTTCAGGTCAAGCATCATTCACACCAGCAGACGGTATATCTATAGCCCACCGCACATGCCGTGAAAAATCGGGCAAATGCTATCACACACTGGCGGGTCACAGGCTCTTAGAATCCACCGTCAATGACGTATGACGATGAAATAAAGTTCAAATATACAGCAAACTTCCAGCCCAACAACTCAAGACAACAACAACCAACAAGTATTTAAACAACAACGAAACAAACTCAACATTTTACTCCGGTGCCAAGGCTGATTTTAGCGAGTAAAATATCACCAGCTGTTATATTTCCTCATGAATGCGCTTCCCGGTATGCCAAAAAAGTATTTAATGTATATTTCGCAAAACTATTCCTTTGCGATTTTAAGGCCACTACAGGCCGAAGTTCTGCGCCAGGGAGGCGAAGTCAAATGGTTTGTTGAAGGCAAGGATGTCAACAAAGCCTATTTTCACGCAGACGAATCTGTGCTGACGGACATCGATGACGTCATCGGTTGGCAGCCGGATGCGGTATTCGTCCCGGGAAATGTCGTGCCCAACTTCATACCCGGTCTTAAAGTTGCTGTGTTTCATGGCTTCAATGCGGGGAAAATGAATCGCCGGGGCAGAGAAGATCACTTTGAAATCAGGGGCTGCTTTGATCTTTATTGCACTCAGGGGCCCAACACTACAGCCCGTTTCAGGGAGCTGGCCGAACTGCACCGGTACTTCTCTGTGGCAGAGACAGGTTGGCCAATGGTCGATCCACTGTTCACACCAGTACAGGACAACCCCTACCTGGACGCAAATGACACCCGCAAAACCCTGCTGATGTGCTCCACATTCTCCAGAAACCTGAGTTGTGCCCCGCACCTGCTGGAGCAAATAAAACAATTTGCCCTCGACGGAAAATGGCGCATTCTGGTGCAATTCCACCCCAAGATGGATAAACACATCGTTGAGCAATACCAGGCACTGCAGGGACCAAATCTGACCTTTGTGGAAACTGACAACGTGGTGCCATTACTGCAGGCCGCCGATGTGATGTTATGCGACACCTCTTCGGTATTGCTGATGTTTCTGCTACTGAGAAAACCGGTAGTGACCTTCAGAAATCAAACCGGTGGGGCGCATCTGTTAAACGTCGAGGATGCCGATAAGGTTGAAGCCGCTATCGACTACGCCATGACGTCGCCACAGGAACTGATGGCAAAGATAGACGCCTATTGCCAGGAGTTGCATCCCTACCAGGATGGGCACAGCAGTCGCAGAGTGCTGGCTGCCGTGGCCAATGAGCTCGCCAATCCTGCGAGAAAGACAACAGCTAAGCCATTGAACTTAATTAGAATGATGAAGCTTCGCAAGAAGCTGCATTATTGGAAGGCCTTTTCCGGTAGCAAGGCCAAATCCCACTCATCTTTACCCCATTAACAGAAGCGATATCATGCGAAAAATTCATTCCCTTTCCGTCATTCTGATCACCAAGAATGAAGCCGACCGGGTTGAGCCATGCCTCAAATCGGTGGCCAATATCGCCGATGAAATCATCGTCCTGGACAGTGGTTCAACCGACGATACCCTGCAAATCTGTAAAAAGTACACAGATAAAGTGTTTGAAACCGATTGGCCGGGTTTTGGCAAGCAGAAACAACGAGCGCTGGATAAGGCCAGTTGTGACTGGGTGTTGTCCATTGATGCCGACGAAGCCCTGGATGAGCAGATGCAGCAGGCTCTGCTGACACTGCTGTCACAGGACCAGATTGAACAAACCGCATACCGTCTGCCATGGGGTGTCACCCTCTACGGAAAAACCCTGAAATACGGTCGCAGTGCCCGCAGTGTATTGCGTCTGTTCAAGCGCGAAGGCGCACGTTATACCCTGGATGAAGTACATGAAACCGTGATCCCTGCACAGGGAACCACCGGCAAGCTGGATGGTTTGCTGTTGCATTACACCCATAGAGATTACGGCCATGGGCTGGATAAAGCGGCCAAGTATGCCTGGCTGGGGTCACTCAAGTACCATCGCAAAGGGAAAAAGTCTCACGGTCTCTTGTTGGCTCTACTGCGCGGTATGTGGACCTTCTTCCACATCTATTTTATCCGTCGCGGCTTTATGGACGGTAGCGTCGGCTTTATCGTTGCCATGACCTATGCCCAAGTGAACTTCAATAAGTATGTCGGTTTGTGGCTGCTGGAAAATCAACGCAGCTGAGTTGTCCGTTAACAACTTCATTAAGCATACGAATTCAGGTTAATTTTATGAAAATTTTAGTTACCGGCGGCGCCGGATTTATCGGCTCCGCTGTTGTCCGGCATGTAATAGAGAACACCACTGACAGTGTGGTAAACCTCGATAAACTCACCTATGCCGGCAATCTGGATTCAGTGGCTACTGTTTCCGGCAATGAGCGTTATCACTTTGAGCAGGTTGATATTTGCGACCTACAGGATGTAACGCGGGTATTTGCCGAACATCAACCGGATGCGGTAATGCATCTGGCCGCTGAATCACACGTTGATCGCTCCATCGATGGCCCTGCGGCGTTTATTCAGACCAATCTGCTGGGTACCTTTAACCTGTTGGAGTGTGCCCGCAAATACTGGATGAGCTTGCCAGCAGAAAAACAGGCTGAGTTTCGTTTCCACCATATCTCCACTGATGAAGTGTATGGTGATTTGGAAGGGACTGATGATCTGTTCACAGAGGAAACCTCTTACTCGCCAAGCAGCCCCTATTCAGCGTCCAAAGCCGGCTCAGATCACCTGGTTCGCGCCTGGGGTAGAACCTATGGCCTGCCGGTATTAGTCACCAACTGTTCCAACAACTATGGTCCATATCATTTCCCTGAAAAGCTGATCCCGCACGTGATCCTTAATGCCATTCATGGAAAATCACTGCCGGTTTATGGTGATGGCAATCAAATCCGTGACTGGCTGTATGTGGAAGATCATGCCCGGGCGCTGTACAAGGTAGTGACGGAGGGCAAGGTTGGTGAAACCTACAACATTGGTGGCCACAACGAAAAGCGCAACATCGAAGTCGTACACACCATCTGTGACCTGCTGGAAGAATTGGCTCCCAACAAGCCAGAAGGGATCAACCTGTATCGGGATCTGATCACCTTCGTGAAGGACCGCCCGGGTCATGATGTACGTTACGCCATCGATGCTGCCAAGATTGAAAGAGATCTGGGCTGGATACCTCAGGAGAGTTTCGAAACCGGCATTCGCAAGACAGTCGAATGGTATCTGAATAATACAGCCTGGTGGCAAAGAGTCATCTCCGGCGAATACCAGCTTACCCGTCTGGGTGAAGGAGAACAGGCATGAAAGGCATAGTATTGGCCGGCGGCTCAGGTACACGTCTGTATCCGCTAACCAGAGGTACTTCAAAACAGCTGCTGCCCATTTATGACAAGCCGATGATTTATTATCCAATCTCGACCCTGATGCTGGCCGGGATAAGAGAGATATTGATTATTACCACGCCCGAAGACCGACCTAACTTCGAGCGCCTGCTGGGCGATGGGGCTGACTTTGGCATCAAGCTGGAGTACCGGGTGCAGCCTTCACCGGATGGCCTTGCCCAGGCTTTCATCATAGGTGAAGACTTCATCGGTGAAGACAGTGTATGCCTGGTGTTGGGCGACAATATTTACTATGGCCAGAGATTCTCAGAAACCCTGTTGCGCGCTGCCGCCCGCACTGAAGGTGCGACGATTTTCGGGTATCAGGTCAAAGATCCCGAACGCTTTGGGGTGGTCGAATTTGACCAGCAAATGCGGGCGGTCTCCATTGAGGAGAAGCCGGCTGAGCCCAAATCAGATTATGCGGTAACCGGATTGTACTTTTACGATAACCGCGTGGTTGAGTGGGCCAAAGAGGTCGAGCCGTCCGCCCGCGGCGAGCTGGAGATCACTACCCTGAACCAGCGTTATCTGGAAGATGGCTCGCTGAATGTCGAACTGCTCGGCAGGGGCTTTGCCTGGCTGGATACCGGCACCCATGAAAGTCTGCATCAGGCTTCCTCATTTGTGCAGACTATTGAAAATGTGCAGGGGCTGAAGGTCGCCTGCCTGGAAGAAATTGCCTGGCGTCATGGCTGGCTTTCAGATGAACAGATGCTCAATATCGCCAGGCCGATGATGAAAAACGATTACGGTCAGTACCTGAGTAAACTGGTCGCAGAGAAGCAGCAGAAGGCCAACAAAAAATGAAGGTCATGATTACCGGCTGCCGGGGTCAGGTTGGCGTTTGTCTGGTTAACCAGCTGAGTCAGATAGCCGATATCGAGGTGATTGCGCTGGACAGTGCTGCGCTGGATATCGGTAATCCAGAGCAGGTGCGCGCACAAATAGTGACAGCCAAACCCGATGTCATCATCAATGCAGCTGCCTATACCGCGGTCGATAAGGCAGAATCTGAGCCTGAGCAGGCATATCGCGTGAACGCTGCAGGTCCGGGATATCTCGCGCTGGCAGCAAAGCAGATCAATGCTCTGTTTTTGCATATCTCCACTGACTATGTATTTGACGGTAGTGGTGATGTTCCATATCGGGAAGATGACAATACCAACCCGAAAACCGTTTATGGGCAAACCAAACTTGCCGGTGAGCAGCTGGTTATCGAATCCGGCTGTCGCTACGGCATAGTACGTACCGCCTGGGTATTTGGCGAGCATGGCCATAACTTTGTCAAAACCATGATAAAGCTGGCAGACAGGGCAGAGCTGAACATAGTCGCCGATCAGTTTGGTGGACCGACCTATGCCGGTGATATCGCGTCAGCGTTAATCATCATGATGCAGAAGATGGTCCAAACGTCTGATTTAGCGAGTGGCATTTTTCACTTCTCCGGCGCCCCCCATTGCAGCTGGTATGAATTCGCCACTCACATTTTTGCTACCGCCAAATCTGTCGGACTGGTGCAAACAACCCCTGAGCTATGCCCAATACCCTCAACGGCCTACCCACTGCCAGCCCAGCGACCGGCAAACTCCCGGCTCAACTGCGACAGGGTCTACCGTGAATTCGGTATCGCCCCCAGTGACTGGCAAGCGGCACTGAAACAAGTGCTGACCGTTGATTTGCAAGAGAATCAAGTATGAAAGTGATAGATACCGCCATTCCAGACGTCAAAATTATTGAACCCACGGTGTTCGGTGACGAACGGGGTTTCTTTATGGAAACCTGGCAGCAGCAAAAGTTCGAAGAGTTGGTCACAGGTAGACCCACCCATTTCGTCCAGGACAACCACTCTAAGTCCAGCAAGGGCATACTGCGTGGCCTGCATTACCAGACTGAACACACGCAAGGCAAACTGGTGCGGGTTGTTTCCGGTGAAGTATTTGATGTCGCAGTGGATATTCGTAAGGACTCAGCGACTTTTGGTCAATGGGTGGGCGTTTACCTGTCCGCTGAAAACAAGCGCCAACTATGGATCCCGGAAGGCTTTGCCCATGGCTTCTATGTCACCAGTGACGAAGCGGAATTTGTGTATAAATGTACCGACTACTATCACCCACAGAGCGAAGTCTCTATTCGCTGGGATGATGCAACCATTGGCATAGAATGGCCAATTGATTGTCAACCTAAATTGTCGCAGAAAGATGCCATGGCACTATTTTTCAAAGAAATTTAATTATGATAAACAAAAAAACATGGGAATCTAATTTCTTTAAAAGAGATATATGGTCATTAGATATTGATAAGTTTGATAGCTTAACGTTATTACCTGAAGGATTAATAACCTGCAAAGTTCCTTCAACTGATACAAAAGCGATAACCAAAATACAAGAGTTTGACTTTAAATATTGCGAATCAGAATTAATCTTTGAATGTATAATTGATGATGATATAGAACAAGTAGATGGACCTGAAATAGCTACTATAAAATCATTGGATGAACTAATATCATTTTCTAAATCTTCTTATATATTTAGTAGATTTAGGCAGCCTTGGTTTACAGAAGAAGAACGAGATAGTTTTTACTGTAAATGGATCGAAAACTCGTTAATCTATGAGTATGAAGACTATTTTATTATAGACAAGTCTCATAATAAACAAATTAACGGATTCGTGACATTAAAAGTATATAATGACACTGCGAAAATTGGCTTAATAAATGTAAAACAAGAGTACCGAGGTTTAGGTATAGCAAGTAGATTAATTAAATACGCCAAATACATATGTCAAAAAAATGATATTAAAAAATTACTAGTTTCTACTCAATTAAGTAATACTCAAGCTATAAGGACATATGAAAGAATGGAATTTAAAATGATTGACAGCAACTTATGGTTTTACAAAGGTTAAAAATGATCCCATTTAATAAGCCACCGATGACTGGTAATGAATTAAAGTACATTGAACAAGCAATGCAATCACAAAAGCTATGTGGTGATGGAAAATTTGGTGTTCGTTGTCAAACATGGTTCGAGAATAGACTTAATACAGAAAGAGTATTATTAACACCGTCCTGTACACATGCTTTAGAATTGGCTGCTATTTTAATTGACATCCAACCAGGCGATGAAGTTATTATGCCAAGCTATACTTTTGTTAGCACTGCTAATCCATTTGTACTACGCGGTGCTAAGATTATATTTGTAGATATTCGTCAGGATACTATGAATATTAACGAGAAGTTAATCGAACAAGCGATAAGCTGTAAAACGAAAGCAATCGTGCCAGTTCACTATGCGGGAGTTGCTTGTGAAATGGATACTATCATAGCTATTGCAAATAAATACAATTTATTTGTTATTGAAGATGCGGCTCAGGCAGTTAATTCATTTTATAAAGGTAGACCACTTGGTACATTTGGTGATTTAGCCGCATATAGTTTCCATGAAACCAAGAATTATTCAAGTGGTGGTGAGGGCGGTCTGCTAATTATCAACAATAGAAGGTTTGTAGAAAGAGCTGAAATAATCAGAGAAAAGGGGACAAATCGTAGTCTGTTTTTCAGAGGAATGGTTGACAAATATAGCTGGGTGGATATTGGTAGCAGTTACTTACCTTCGGAAATTCAATCAGCATACCTATGGGCACAATTGGAGTCATACGAAGAAATTAATAATAGACGCCTAATGCTCTGGGAACGATACAACAATTCACTAAAAATATTGCAAGACAAAGGGCTCATAGAGCTACCAAAAATCCCAACGCACTGCAAACACAATGCACATATGTTTTACATTAAGTGTAACACCTTAAAGGTAAGACAAAAACTAATCTCTTACTTAAAAGATAATGCAATATTAGCAGTATTTCACTATATACCATTACATAGCTCTATAGCGGGTAAGATATATGCTGAATTTAGAGGTTATGATAATTACACTACTAATGAGAGTGACAAACTTGTTCGCCTTCCATTATTTTTCAATATGACTATAGAAGAACAAGATACAGTAATTAAAAACATACTAGATTTTAAGAATTGGTAAGAATGAAGATATATATATATAGTCGATCATATGATGAGAACAGTGGTGGGATAGTTGTTCTTCATCGATTATGCCACTTAATAAATAACATTGATGGATATAGTGCTTATCTGGTACCCAATAAAGTAGAGGGAGTTATTGACCCTTCTATTAAAAATTTTTTTAATGCGATCAGGAAAACAATTAAATATAAATTCAGGGGAACAAAAAAATTCAAAACAAACCCTTTATGGGATACTCCTGTAGTAGATATAGATACAATTGACAATAATTCTTTAGTGATCTATCCAGAAATAACAATTGGAAATCCTTTGAGAGCCAAGAATGTAGTGCGCTGGTTCTTACATCAACCTGGATATTTTACAAAAAATATTTGCTTTGGCAATAACGAACTTTATTATAAATTTAACAGCGCCATAAATGATTTCGAACACAGCCTATCATCGACATCAAAAAATGAGCTAAAAGTAATATATTATCCATTAGATATTTACAACTGCGAAGGTGTGACTAAGAGAGATATTGAATGCTGTCATTTAGTTAGAAAAGGTAGCAATAAAAAGCATATACATCCCAACGAGTCTATATGTATTGATGGTATGAGCCACAAAGAAATCGCAGACATCTTTAGAAGGAGTAAACGATTTATATCCTATGACAACTACACAGCTTATTCTATTTTTGCTGTTCTCTGTGGATGTGAGTCAGTTGTAGTTCCTGAAGAAGGCTGGTCAAAAATTGACTGGTACCCAAATGAACAAGATCGATATGGGATCGCATTTGGCTTTGATAAATCTGAACTTGATTGGGCAAAAAGCACAAGCAGCAACGTATTAAAACATATCGTCAGTGAACATATCAAAACTAATGTCTCTGTAAAAAGGTGCTTAGATGAGATGATTAATCACTTTAATTTATAAAAAACATAGCTAAAATGATAATAAAATGATGGTTGTTATTTAAAATCTATTTAAGTAACAACCGTCATTGGTACAGCAAAGATTAAAAACACTGATTAGCATTAGTATGTTATTTAGAAAAAAAGGCGTATTTAAGTCTACGGTATTGGCAATTGGAAAGCTTTAGACTTTTAAGTATATCTCTAAGGTAAAAAATACGAAAAATAAACGACATAGAGGAAACCGATGTTATATATTCAATCTTCTTCGCTGACTCATGTGAAATATCTTTAATAAGAATTAATTCATTGACTTTGTATTTCAAATTACACCATGGAAAACGTAGGTAAATCTTAGTCTTATAGCGATTCTGCAAACTAAAATTATCTTTTGGAGCACCCACCACATTGTTGCCATGCTGACGGTACAGAAGCAGTGGTTTGTCGATGAAATATACTGATTCAAACAGGGCGGCAACCACGGCAACACACTCATCATGGTACTTGAACAAGCCTTTGTGTTTGATTGCAAGTTCCATCAGCGGACGATTTACTACCGCAGCACAACCTGTCACCGTATTTCTGATCAGCAGGTCGGCAACATTGGTGCTGCTGCCATCAACCCCAAGGTAGCCAATAAACGAATCACAGATTCGGTTGAGTGACTTATCCACCACAGTCAAATCTGAATGGACGAGTACAGGGTTCTTACGATCTGATAGCTCATTGGTATCGATAAAGGTTGCCAGAGTTGCCAGCTTTTCAGGTAACCAAACATCATCCTGATCACAAAAAGCCATGTAGTCCGAAGTGGTGAACTTGCTCAGATAGAAAAAGCTGTCCTTGACCCCCATATTCCCAGTGCCATCATTGATAAAGTTAATCAATTCAGGGAATTGACTCTGATATTCTTCAATAATGGCAATAGTATTATCGCTGGAACCATCATCCCGAATGATAATTTTTGACAGGTATTCTGATTGCACCAGAATGCTGTCCAATTGCTCTTTCAAATACGCTTCGCCATTATAGGTCGACAGCAATACATCAAATTTCGTCATAAAATCGCTACTCAAACTCAGTCGCTCTGGCGTGTATTCCTGGGTTAACTTCAGCTTTTATTTGGCTCTGTAGTGCTTGCCACCAAAATAGGCTTTAAGCAGATGCCCTGTCAGCACCTTGGGTTTCTTATTGCGTAGCTTTTTGAGGCCACAGGAAAGCGATTCCTTTACTACTAAAAAGAACCCTGTCACCAATGGCTTGTAATATCTCAGACGCAAACCAATGTCATAGGACATCTCTTTCAAACGAAATTCAGTCACAGGCTCAGACTCTTTCTTGAGTTTGGATAGCGAATGTTCAAAGCCGGAAATAATACGCAACCGGTCACTGATCTGACTCATTTTAACGCGGAAGAAAAATGTCGAATCCACGCCATAAAAATAGAAACGCTCATCGAACACAGTCCCGTGATCATCTTTCATCCGGGTTGCAGAGGTTTTGCCGATAACCAGACCACTGCCAATGCCGAAAAATTTATCGGCATCTGTCACTGTATCACCCACAGCACAGAGTTTACGATTGCGCTTAGGGCCGGTCAGTTTGTGATTTGAAAAGATCTGCGGCACACCAATTTCATTTTCAGTCAATTGGAATACGGCCTGCAAATACGCCTGATTCAGCTGAGAATCATCATCGAGCACAACATATTTGTCGCTGTGGAATTCATCAATGAATCTGTTGTAGATCTTTGAAAGCGATTGATTTTCTGTGGTTTCACAAATCGCTACATCAAAACCCAATTGCTCGAAGGTATCGACCTCCCGCGCTTTCAACTGAGCAGGTCCGTTATTCCAGATAACCAAAAGGCAGTCCGTGCCATTCAAAGACAGCGCTTTGAGAGAGTTTAAGGTTTCAGAATCAGCGAGTTCCTTGCCGTACAGCAAGACCAAAAACGCTGCTGAATAGTGTTTACTCATGGGACTACCCTACTAAATAGATTTGGTTGCACTCATCGCAACCGGAGTTGAATTAATTGCCGTGAACAACTGTTATCCGGTCAATTTGCCGCATCACTGAATCAACCTCAATCCGGCTCATCAGCTCCCCGCCCTTTGCACGTTTGCCCCAGGGGATGTCGCCATCGGGATTCTGCTCACGGATGACCTCATCGTATACGCTAACAACCCAGTCACGGCACAGATAAGGGCCGGTGCGACCGGGATTGGAATGAGCATACAGACCAATCACCGGGGTGCCCTGAGTCACCGCCATATGGGCAGGACCGGTATCGGGCGCGATGACCAGAGCGGCCTGTTTGAGCAGTGCCAGCAGCTGGGTCAGGCTGGTTTGCCCCACCAGATTGACTATTCCGGTTTGGGAATGGCTGATGATATCGCCCGACAACTGTTTCTCCAGCGCACTGGGGCCGCCACACAGATAGACCTTAAAGCCTTTGTCTGCTGCATAGTCCGCAATGGCGGCATATCTGTCTGCCATCCAGTTGCGCTCGGCTTTACTGGCGGCCGGGCAGATAATCAAAGCCTTGCTGTCATCAGGGATCTGGGCTTTGGCAAACTCAGTGTCAGTCTCAGGCACGGGAATATTCCAGCGCGGCGTGGTGTCTTGCACCCCAATTTTTCGGGCAAAGGCCATAAAACCATCGAGCACATGGGGCGACGCCTGAGCCTCAATGTGCTCATTGGTCACCAGAAACTGCCCTTCTTTGGCACGGGCACGGTCAAAACCAATACGGATTCTGGCCGGGATCATCAAAGAGGCAATGGTTGCCCGCAGCGCCACTTGCATATGCAGCAGCACATCGAATTTCCGGCGTGTAAATGCGCGCCGTAACTCGCCATAGCTGCGCCAGCCTTTGGACTTGTCGAAGACAACAAACTCGATTCCCGGCAAGTGCTTAAGCAGTTGATATTCCACTTTGCCAATCACCCAGGTGATCGCCAGATGCGGATATTGCCGCTGGATCGCCTGGACCATAGCTACGGCATGACACACATCGCCAATGGCCGACAAACGCAGCACACACAGGGATTTCATTTCAGACAGGTTCAGACTCATAGACAGGTGACTAACTCTGGCAGCTAAATAACGCTCAAGGCGTGGATCTTAATGTAGAATGGCGCCAGGTTCCACGACATTGCCGATATTCTATGCCATCTGACTTGAAAATATTGCCCCTCAATAACCCTCAACAGACTCAAACCGGCTGGTTGCTGCTTGCCAGCGAGGTTGATGGCATCAGCCCAGATTGGTTTACCGCTGAATATTGGCAGCAACGTGAGGCCATTGAAGGCACCTCAACAGGTCGCTATACCACCTGGTTTATTCACTATCAGTCAGCCCAGGCCAACGAACACTGGGTGCTCAGGCACTACTGGCGCGGCGGGTTGATGGCCAAATTGTCCAAAGATACCTATCTGTTTACCGGCCTTGCCCGCACCCGCCCCGCTGCAGAGCTGAAGTTGCTCAATATTCTGTATCATGAAGGGTTTCCCGTGCCCCGGCCGATTGCTGCCTGGGTGCAAAAGCAGGGACTGGGCTACAGCGGTGATATTTTGATTGAAAGAATCGAAGGTGCCCGTGACTTGGTCGCCGTGCTGGCCGAGCGCCAGATGAATGAGCCTGAGTGGCAGGCACTGGGCGAGTGTATCGCCCGCTTCCACAATCGGGGTGTGTTTCACGCCGATTTGAATGCCAAAAACATTTTGTTATCGCCTGAAGGCTTCCATCTGATTGATTTCGACCGTGGCGCTATCCGCCCTGTTGCCCATCATTGGCAGGCCGCCAATCTCGACCGACTGCACCGCTCCTTCAAAAAGGAGCAGGGCAAATGTCCACAGCTGGCTTTTACCGATGCTAACTGGATGGCGCTGCTTAAAGGCTACAACAGTGCCAACAAGGCCAATGCCAGAGTCAGTCGCCACTAGCTGCAAAGCTCAGGGAACAAATTCTGAGATAATGGCTCCTGAGCGCCGACAACTAAAACTTATTGAGTCAGTTGCGATTCCACCAGGGCATACTGACGTGCCAGTGCGCCGCGATTACGCTCAAGCACTGTGACGCCAGCAGCCCCTGCCTGCGCTCTGGCTGAGTCGTTGGCAGCAAGCTCAGTGACCTTGAGTGCCAGCGCCGCAGCATCGTCCACCACGACAAGATTGCCCGCCTGCTGCAGCATGCCGGTGATTTCCAGAAAGTCCCGATAGTTGGGGCCCATGATGACCGGCAGCCCCAATGCAGCCGCCTCCAGCGGATTGTGGCCACCATGAACAATTAAGCTGCCACCAACAAAGGCAAAATCAGCCGTGCCATACCATTGCAGCAGCTCGCCCATGGTATCCCCCAGCAGCACCTGAGTATCCGCTGTGACAGGCGTCTGCTCACTGCGACGCACAAAGGTCTGCCCTGAATCGGCCAGCGCCTGCGCGGCGTTGGCAAATTGCTCCGGGTGCCTTGGCACCATGATCAGCAGCGCCTGCGGACATTGGCGCAGCAATGCCTGATGCGCCGCAATCACGGCGGCAAATTCCCCGGGATGCACACTGCCAGCCACCCATACAGGCACATCGGCTTTATGCCAGTCACGGCGCATGGCCTGCGCTTGGGGTTGTAATTGTGGGTCGAGCTGCAAATCAAATTTCAGACTGCCACACACCTGTACTTTGCCGGGCTTAACCCCCAATTCGACAAAGCGCCTGGCTTCAGCGTCTGTCTGCACCGCAATCACCTCCAGGGCAGAGAGCATGGGGCGACTCAACTTAGGCCACTTCTGGTACTGGGCAAAGGACTTGGCAGACAAGCGACCATTGGCCAGCATGACCCGCGCGCCCTGTTTGGCCGCGTAGTGGATCAGATTCGGCCACAGCTCGGTTTCCATGATGACGCATACCTTCGGCTGTACCTGCCGGACAAAGCGGCCGATACACCAGGGCAAGTCAAAGGGCAGGTAGACATGTTGTACCCTGCCAGACGCCAGCTCAGCACTGAAGGCTTTGACCACTTCGGCCGAGCCGGTTGGGCTGGAGGTAGTAATGGTAATGCTCAGCTCAGGGTGATTGGCCAGCAGTCGCCTGATAAGCGGCAAAGCGGCCAGAGTCTCGCCCATGGACACTGAATGCAGCAGCATATCGGTGGCCTGCACTTTTTTCAGGCCAAAGCGCTCCGACCAACGCAGCCGGTATTGGGGGCTTTTGCGGGCGCGCAGCAGCAGATACAGCAGCAATAACGGACTGAGCAGGGTCACTAAAATTGAATAACCAATACGGTTCATGGAGTTGCCGTTAAATTCGGTTTTGCCTGATGAATTGCGGCAATGCTAACATAAATCTTCGTTCCGGCATCTGCTGTGCCCATACCGGTGTCAAACAGAGAGACCCCACAGGTTATGAAGACCCGCGACAAAATCGTTTTAGCCAGCCTTGAACTGTTCAACGAGCAGGGCGAGCGCACCATCACCACCAACCATATCGCGGCGCATCTGGGGATCAGCCCGGGCAACCTTTACTATCACTTCCGCAATAAAGAAGACATTATCCGCTCTATATTCAGCCAGTATGAAGAGCATCTGGAATCCGGCTTTCAGCCCTATCGGGACGGTCCGGTGACGGTCGAGCTGCTGATAGGCTACTTCGACGCCATGTTTTACACCATGTGGCAGTTCCGCTTTATGTACGCCAATCTTGCCGACATTCTGGCCCGTGACGAGGCGTTAAAGAGCCGTTATCTCAAAGCGCAGCAGAAGGTGTTGGAGCGCTGCGGTCACGTGCTCGAGCAGTTATGTGCCGATGGATTTCTGACGATTGAACAGGACAAGATCCGTGATTTGGCCGATACCATCAAGATGATTGTCAGTTCCTGGATTGGCTATCAACTGACTCAGTCCAGCATAGCGTCCATCACCAAGGCCAATCTGTATGAGGGACTGCTGCGGGTATTGCTGATCTTTCGTGGCTATGCCACGCCCAGCTCACTGGAAACCTTCACCCGGCTTGAATCCCACTATGTGCTGCTGGCCCGGGCGGCCTGAAGCCGTTGCTGGCGGGCGCAGAATAGCGCCATTACATTAGATTTTCTAATCAAACTTTCACCCTTGCACTATCTCTTTTCATTCCGCTGACGTAAACGAAAAAAGCTGTCAGACTGTCTGAAGTTAAGGTTAAAATGCGTGCAACTCCAGGCTCGACAATGTCCGGTTAACGGCTTGTCGGCGCTGAAATAATTAATCCAACAAAGGAGACCGAAAGGTGGCTTCTGACCAATTCTACCAACAGATCCAACAACAACTGGCAGACGTAAAAGCCGAAGGCCTGTATAAGAGTGAGCGGATCATCGCCTCTGCCCAACAAACGGCCATCGAAGTGAACCACAAGCAGGTAATCAACTTCTGCGCCAACAACTATCTGGGTCTGGCCAATCACCCCGAACTGATTGCTGCCGCCAAAACCGGACTGGACAGCCATGGCTTCGGCATGGCCTCAGTACGCTTTATTTGCGGCACTCAGGACATCCACAAGCAGCTGGAAACCAGCCTGAGTGAATTCCTCGGCATGGAAGACACCATTCTTTACTCTTCCTGTTTCGATGCCAACGCCGGTCTGTTTGAAACCCTGCTGGGCCCGGAAGATGCCATTGTTTCCGATGCGCTGAACCACGCGTCCATCATCGATGGCGTGCGTCTGTGTAAGGCGATGCGTTTCCGTTACGCCAACAATGATATGGCAGATTTGGAAGCCCAGTTGAAAGCTGCCCGTGAGACAGGAGCCCGCCACATTCTGATCGCCACCGATGGCGTATTCTCCATGGATGGCGTGATTGCCAATCTGCAGGGTGTGTGCGATCTGGCCGACAAGTATGACGCACTGGTGATGGTGGATGACTCCCACGCCGTGGGCTTTGTCGGTCATGAAGGCCGTGGTACTCATGAACATTGCCAGGTGATGGATCGGGTAGACATCATTACCGGCACCTTAGGCAAGGCGCTGGGTGGTGCTTCCGGTGGCTTTACTTCCGGCAAGAAGGAAGTGATCGACTGGTTGCGTCAGCGTTCACGCCCCTATCTGTTCTCCAACTCACTGGCTCCGGCCATTGTCAGCGCTTCAATTAAAGTGCTGGAGATGCTTAAAGACGGTCAGGCACTGCGGGATCAGGTGAAAGCAAACAGCCGTTACTTCCGCGAGCAAATGTCAGCTGCCGGATTTACACTGGCAGGCGCAGATCACGCTATTATTCCTGTGATGATTGGCGATGCCAAACTGGCCGGTGACTTCGCCAACCGCCTGCTGGAAGAGAATATCTATGTGATTGGTTTCTCTTTCCCTGTGGTTCCCAAAGGACAGGCGCGTATCCGTACCCAAATGTCCGCTGCCCATACTCGTGAGCAACTGGATCGAGCCATTGAGGCCTTTATCCGCATCGGCCGTGATATGCAGATTATTCCGGAGTAATAACACCATGAAAGCACTGAGCAAACTCAAAGCCGAAGAAGGCATCTGGATGGTGGAAGCACCGCTGCCGGAAGTGGGCCACAACGATTTGCTGATCAAGATCCGTAAAACCGCCATCTGCGGCACAGACGTGCATATCTACAACTGGGACGAGTGGTCACAAAAGACCATCCCGGTCCCCATGATTGTCGGCCATGAATATGTGGGTGAAGTCGTGGGTATGGGCCAGGAAGTCCGAGGTTTCAAGGTGGGCGATCGGGTATCCGGTGAAGGCCATATCACCTGTGGCCACTGCCGCAACTGCCGCGCCGGTCGTACTCACCTGTGCCGCAATACCTCAGGTGTGGGCGTTAACCGTCAGGGCTCGTTCGCCGAGTATCTGGTGATCCCGGCATTTAATGCCTTCAAAATCCCGGATGATATCAGTGATGATCTGGCGTCTATCTTTGATCCTTTCGGTAATGCCGTGCATACCGCGCTGTCATTCGATCTGGTGGGTGAAGATGTGCTGATCACCGGCGCAGGCCCAATTGGTATTATGGCTGCCGCTGTGTGCCGTCATGTGGGTGCCCGTCATGTGGTAATCACAGACGTGAATGAATACCGTCTGGAGCTGGCCCGTCAAATGGGTGCGACCCGCGCAGTGAACGTCGCCAAGGAAAACCTTAAGGATGTTATGAAGGAACTGGGGATGACCGAAGGCTTCGATGTGGGCCTGGAAATGTCCGGCGTGCCATCGGCCTTCCGCGCCATGCTGGATACCATGAACCACGGCGGCAAAATTGCCATGCTGGGGATCCCGGGTGGTGAGATGGCCATTGACTGGAGCAAGGTCATCTTCAAGGGGCTGATTATCAAGGGTATCTATGGCCGCGAAATGTTCGAGACCTGGTACAAGATGGCCAGCCTGATCCAATCCGGCCTGGATATCTCACCCATCATTACCCATCACTACAAGGTCGATGAGTTCCAGCAGGGCTTTGATGCCATGCGCTCGGGCCAGTCCGGCAAAGTCATCCTCGACTGGCAAAACTGACCAGCTGGTCAGTAGTTTTAAAGACTGTTAACACTTGTGGGCTGTACTCCGGCAGCCCACTATTGCACACTTGCCGCAATCCAATCTTCACAGGAAGGCCTTATGTCCAGCTTTCAGCATTTGAGCGTTGCTGAGCTCAAAGCCAAACTCCATGCCGGTGAATCACTGCAAATTGTCGATATCCGTGATGCCACCAGCTTTGCCGCGGGCCACATCCCCGGCGCCTTTAACCTCAACAATGACAACCTCGCTGACTATATCCGCGATGCCGACATGGACGAGCCTCTGGTGGTAGTCTGCTATCACGGGATCAGCAGTCAGCGCGCGTCGACCTACATGATAGAGCAGGGTTTTGATCAGGTGTTCAGCCTGGATGGCGGCTTTCAGGGCTGGCAGGATAATCACTGATATACCAGGAGACAACTGACTATGCAGGAATTTGGCCGCCTTCCCAATATGCGTGCCGCCCAGGCACTGGTGGACTATCTCAAAGGTCAGGGTATCGACTGCCGCACTGAATATCTGCAGCAGGGGGTGGCCTTGTTTGTCGTCAATCCGGCGCAATTCAGTGTTGCCGAGCTGGAGTTTCAGCACTTTATCGCCAACCCCGGCGATCCCAAGTATCGTGAAGCTTCCTGGGATCATGGCAGCACAGATACCCGAATGGATTACGGTCAGCCCTCAGCACAATTGCTGAGCCAGTTCTTCACCGGTGGCGGACCGCTGACCCTGCTGGTGTTTTTCAGCTGTGTGCTGATTTTTATTGGCTGGAACATAGGGTATGCCGACTCACTGTTTGATGCCCTCGGATTCTTCGGCGTCACCCAAAACGCAACGCTGGGAGAGTTCTGGCGGATCTTCACGCCATCACTCATTCATTTCAGCGCCATGCACATCATCTTCAACCTGCTGTGGTGGTGGTATCTGGGCGGTAAAATTGAAAATCGCCTCGGCAGTGGCACGCTGGCCATATTACTGCTGGTTGGTGGCACCCTGCCCAACGTGCTGCAGTATGTGATCAGTGGTCCAGGCTTTGGTGGCCTGTCCGGCGTGGTATATGCCCTGGCCGGTTACACCTGGGTGATGGGACAGCGTAAACCTCAGGCTGGCATTGGTCTGCCAAACTCCTACATGGGATTTATGATGGTGTGGCTGCTGCTGGGCTTTACCGATCTGTTTGGTCTGTCCATCGCCAATGGCGCCCATATCGGCGGATTGATTGTTGGCCTGTTGCAGGGATTATTCGACAGCCGCAAACGCTGACAAAGCTTCAATTCAATATAGAGTCTCTATTAACCGCCTCTAGCCTCAATACACAACCTAAATAAAAAGCCCTGCACAATATTGCGGGGCTTTTTTCGTGGTGACCAACATGATCACGAGACAAGCTCAGAGTTGGTTAAGCCAGCTCCAATACCTTGTGTACCAATTTCTCAATACCTGATGCCGCTTCGCCAATGTTGGCCGCCAACATGTAGGCAGGTGTACTGACCAGCTTACGTGCTTCATCCACGACTATCTCGTGAACCGCAGCACTCTGGTGATCGCCGCCCATGGCATTAAATGCCTCAGCGGTACCAGCGTCTGTGCCTATGGTACCTTTGGCTCCAGAGCCGTAAAAATGGGGGATCATCACAGGTGATATGCAGATGAAACCTACTGGCTTACCGGCATCGACAAACTGACTGATGAAGGCTTTAACCTGAGGATTGATTTCACAGTCGGCCCCTTTGATGGCAAAGTTGCACAGATTTTTGGCGGCGCCAAAGCCACCGGGAATGATCAGCGCGTCGAATTCACTGATGTTCAGCTCAGCCGTGGCTTTGATCTCACCCCTGGCGATGCGGGCAGCCTCCACCAACACATTACGACTGGCTCCCTCTTCGACCTCGCCGGTCAGATGATTAACCACATGTAATTGCGGTATATCAGGAGCGAAACACTGGCTGGAAGCCCCGGCTTTGGAGAGGGTCAGCAGGGTCAGCACAGACTCATGAATTTCTGCGCCATCGAACACACCGCATCCACTGAGAAGTATCGCAACTTTTTTCATTAAAACGCCCCTCTTATGTCATATGGTTTTAACAAATCGTTTATAAATTGGTTGATCTGGTCATTATTCGTGCTAATTTAGTTCAGCGTAATTGCCACCTGTTTAAAAATGCCTCACAGGTTCAGCGAATTACCACAGGGAATTAAAAAATCCACAAATCAGGATGATTTGCCAGAAATTTTACCGATCTCACACACTTTTTTAATTCCATTATTTATCAGTCACTTACTGCCAATGCATTTTGCCGTTCAAAAATGTCCTCAGCTTGTTGACTTTTTTCACTCACAGACTTATCCACAGGCTGTGGGGCAATTTGGCGTGGCCGATTTTCCTGCTCTGTGGCATGCTACTCCCATCTCAGATTAATGACTACTGAACCCAGATTTATGCCAAATATCCCCAACAACCCACTCGTCCTTGTGGATGGTTCTTCTTACCTGTACCGCGCCTATTACGCTCCACCACATTTGACCAACTCCAAAGGGGAAGCAACGGGTGCAGTATATGGTGTGGTAAACATGCTGCGCAGTCTGCTCAAACAGTTCAGCCCAAGCCATATTGCCGTAGTATTTGATGCCAAGGGTAAAACCTTCCGCAACGACATGTATGCCGAGTACAAAGCCCATCGGCCGCCAATGCCGGATGATCTGCGCACTCAGATTGAACCGCTGCATCGCATCATCAAGGCGATGGGGCTGCCGCTGATCTCTATCCCGGGTGTTGAGGCTGACGATGTGATCGGCACTCTGGCATTGCAGGCCAGTAAAGACGGCCGCGCCTGTTTGATATCCACAGGCGATAAAGACATGGCGCAGTTGGTGGATGACAACATTACCCTGATAAACACCATGACAGATACCATCATGGGCCCGGCGGAAGTTGCTGCCAAGTTTGGTGTTGGTCCAGAGTTGATCATTGATCTGCTGGCCATGATGGGCGACAAGGCCGACAACATTCCTGGCCTGCCCGGCGTAGGTGAAAAGACCGCGCTGGCCATGCTGACCGGCGTGGGTGGAGTAGATAAGCTGTTGGCGGACCCGGATGCCGTGGTTGCCGTGGGATTCCGTGGAGCCAAGACCATGCCTGCCAAAATTCGCGACAACGCGGAAATGCTGCAGCTCTCTTACGACCTGGCGACCATCAAAACCGACGTCGAGCTGGAACTTGGCTGGCAACAACTGGACCACAAGACAGCAAACAAAGATGAGCTGATTAAGTGTTTTGGTGAGATGGAGTTCAAGCGCTGGCTGGCAGAATTGTTGGACAGTGGCGAATCGGTTGCGTCAACTCAGGTAAACACCGAAGAAGCCCACGACACACAAGTTGTGCTCGAAACCGACTATGAAACCATTCTGACGCAGGCACAGCTGGATAGTTGGTGCGACAAGTTGGCCAACGCCCAGCTGATTGCCGTGGATACCGAAACTACCAGTCTGGATTACATGGAAGCCAAACTGGTCGGCATCTCCTTTGCCATTGAACCCGGCAAGGCCGCTTATCTGCCACTGGCCCATGACTATGTCGACGTGCCAAAGCAGCTGGATATGGATAAAGCGCTGACCCAGCTCAAGCCCTTACTAGAAAACCCGGCGCTGAAAAAAGTGGGGCAGAATATTAAGTACGATATGGCCATTTTCGCCAATGTCGGTATTGAGCTTAAAGGCATCACCTTTGACACCATGCTGGAGTCCTATGTGTTCAACTCTGTGGCCTCACGTCACGATATGGATGGCATGGCGCTTAAGTATCTGGGACACAAGACTGTCAGCTTTGAGGAGATTGCCGGCAAAGGAGCCAAGCAGTTAACCTTTAACCAGATCCCACTTGAGCAAGCCGCTCACTACGCTGCAGAGGATGCCGACATTACCCTGCGCCTGCACCAGCACCTTTGGCCAAGGCTGGAGCGTGAGCAGCAACTGGTGACTGTATTCAGTGAACTGGAAATGCCGCTGGTTAAAGTGCTGTCCCGCATGGAACGTGGCGGCGTGCTGATTGACGCCATGTTACTGGCCCAGCAAAGTGATGAACTGGCCCGCAAAATCGATGAACTGGAAAACAAAGCCCATGAAATTGCCGGTGAGCCCTTCAACTTAAGCTCCACCAAGCAGTTGCAGGAGCTGTTCTTCGACAAACTGGGTTACCCCATCATCAAGAAGACACCTAAAGGTGCCCCATCCACCGCCGAAGAAGTCCTGGTCGAGCTGGCGCTGGATTACCCGCTACCCAAGATTATTCTGGAGCACAGATCCCTGACCAAGTTGAAAAGCACTTACACAGATAAGCTGCCATTGATGGTCAATGCCAGAACCGGTCGGGTGCATACCAGCTATCATCAGGCCAACGCCGCAACCGGTCGTCTGTCCTCCAGTGACCCTAACCTGCAGAACATTCCTATCCGTACCGAGGAAGGACGCCGTATCCGTCAGGCCTTTATTGCCCCGGAAGGAAAGAAGATCCTGGCAGCCGACTATTCACAGATTGAACTGAGAATTATGGCGCACCTGTCTCAGGATGCTGGCCTGCTGCAAGCCTTCGCCGAAGGCAAAGACATTCACCGCGCCACCGCAGCGGAAGTGTTTGATGTCGCCTTTGAAACCGTCACCCCTGAGCAGCGCCGCCGCGCCAAAGCGGTCAACTTTGGGCTTATCTACGGTATGTCGGCCTTTGGCCTGGCACGACAGCTGGACATTCCCCGCGCCGAAGCCCAAAGCTATATCGATACCTACTTCAAGCGCTATCCGGGCGTCCTCAAGTATATGGAAGATACCCGCGCCTCAGCTGCAGAGCAGGGCTATGTGTCGACCCTGTTTGGCCGTCGTCTGTATTTGCCGGAAATCAAGGCCCGAAACGCCATGCGCCGTCAGGCCGCGGAACGTGCTGCGATTAACGCGCCAATGCAGGGTACTGCTGCCGACATCATCAAAAAGGCCATGATCAGCATTCAGGAATGGCTGGACAAAGACACCTCTGGTGAAATCCGGATGATCATGCAGGTACACGATGAACTGGTATTCGAGGTAGATAGCGACAAGGCTGATTCGCTGAAAACCAAGGTGTGCGAGCTGATGGCAGCCGCCGCAGCGCTGGATGTTGAATTACTGGCAGAGGCAGGCATAGGCGACAACTGGCAACAGGCTCACTGATCGCCCGCAGACTCAGGAAGCTAAAATCAGGCACCAGAGCCCGGAAATGCCTTTGGTGCCTGACAAAATACAGACGTAAAAGGGAGCATGGACAGACAACAAAGCCCATGTCCCAGAAACAGAAAAGTACAATCCATCACAGTTCAGTCACTGAACGGTAATGCGTAACCAAACGTCAATTCATACTGCAAGGTAACCGCTTCAGTCGGAAACCTGTAGCAGAGGGATTGGCGTTTTTTATTGCTGACACACCCCGAATTCGTCATCCAGACCACATTAATGTAATAAAAGAACAATCCAAAACGGTTTAAGGCATAGCTAATCGAGATCTATGTCACATTGTTCGTTGTTTTTTTAGAAAACTGTTTTTCAATTTCCGGCAAATGGCGTAATATTCTTGGCGTAGGGTACAGAGGTTAAGATGTTCTATCTTTCAGACCTTTATTTCACTTTTTAGTGATTGCCAAATTCTGGCGCCCCGGCAAATTATTTGCCGGGGCTTTTTTTATGCCCGTAAGAAAATTTAGAGTAATTACTTTAAATGTTCATTTTTTCGCTGTATGCTTTCTTCATTGAGAGCCAAACACAGTCTTCGGCCCCAATCCGAAGTCTTGATGGAACTTGAGTCTTGTTGAATATTTTTTAGCTTCTCCCCAAAAGAGCTAAGTATTTTTTGGCCGGTGACCCAGTCCCCGGCTATTTTTTTATGTGTGCTTTCCATCCAGAATCCCATTGGAGTGCCGGTAAATCAGGCCTGGCAAACAACAGGCATAAAAAAAGGCGCCCAACGGGCGCCTTAATCGATGAACAGCAACAGTTACTCTGCCGCCTCCTCTGCATCTTCCAGCCAATCCGGATGGCACCATTCATTCAGGATATTCAGCACCTTGGCTTTGCCGGTTCCCTTCAGAGATGAGAAAGGCTCAATCTGCACCCAATCGCCAAAGTCCACCAATGCCTTACGCACTTCATTGACGGTTTTCATTCTGGCGCTTTGTGCCAGCTTGTCGCATTTTGTGAGTAGCGCCAATACAGGGATTTCACTGGCGACCGCCCACTCGATCATCTGCATATCAAGATCTTTCAATGGGTGACGGATATCCATCAATACCACTACGCCACTCAGGCAACGGCGCTCCTGCAAATATTCACCCAGTGCATTTTGCCACTTTATCTTCATGGCCATCGGCACCTGGGCAAAACCATAACCGGGCAGATCCACCAGACGGCGCTGGTCATCCAGAGCAAAAACGTTGATCAACTGGGTACGACCAGGCGTCTTACTGGTACGGGCCAGGTTCTTTTGTTCTGTCAGCGCATTCAGCGCACTGGACTTACCCGCATTGGAGCGGCCGGCAAAGGCAATCTCCACACCAGTGTCACCGGGCAAATGCTTGTCCAGATGGGCAATATCCGGGGCACTGATCAGGAATTTTGCCCGGCGAAAGTCGATTTGGGGATTTGTCACGTATTACTCCAAAAAAGGATCAACTTTTGTCATAAATATCGAAGAGTTGCTTACATTTTCACGTTTTCATGTAAAATATAAGACGGATCACAGTTATCGTATCTTATCATGCTTGCGGGTCTTCCTTGTAAGCTCAGGACAATAAACAAACAAGAAGTTGGAACGCCATGAAAAAGTTAGCCCTCGCGTTGTCAGCCGTCGCCGCCATCTCGCTACCCGTTAGTGCTCAAGGTGACGCTGAAGCTGGAAAAAACAAGTCTGCTGTTTGTGCTGCCTGCCACGGTGTTGACGGCAACAGCATGATTGATATGTATCCCAAACTCGCCGGACAACATGCTGCTTATGTAGACAAGCAGTTGCATGATTTCAAAGATGCCATGGCCTCTGGCGGAGCCAAAGGTCGGATGGATCCTATCATGATCGGCATGGTCGCTGCACTGACTGAGCAGGATATGGCAGATCTCGCTGCGTTTTATGCTTCACAAACTCAGGCACCTGCACCAGCCGCTCAGGCTCCAGACTTGGGTGAAAAGCTGTATAAGGGTGGAGACATGTCGCGCGGCATCACAGCATGCGCCGCCTGTCATGGACCAAATGGTGTAGGCATGGAGTTGGCGGGCTTTCCCATGGTATCTGGTCAGCATGCAAACTATATCAAAATTCAGCTAAACAAGTTCCGCGATGGTACCCGCAACAACGACCTCAATGGCATGATGGGCGACGTTGCCAAGAAGCTCAGCGACCAGGATATTCAGGCTCTTTCGGTATATATTTCCACACTTAATCAATAACCTGTTGCTAACACAAAGGCGCCTTCAGGCGCCTTTTTTGTAAATCCAGTTTACGTTAACGTCACCATTGCGACATTTAACCTTGACACAAGTCACACATTCAAGTTTAATGACTCCCGCATCGGAGCGAACCCAACTGGTTGTGCAATAACTTAAATAACAACAATCAGAGTTCGGTGCTTTACATTCAAGATATAAGAATAACGAAGTCAGATAATAACTATAAAGCTGAAGACCACTCGTCAAATAATAATAACGAGTAGAGATCTCAACTTGAGATTCAGGTCAGGGACTATCGGGAATGGCCATCATGGCCTAGAGCTGTAAAGGCACTCCCAAACGTCGAGGGAACCACTCCACCCGGAGACTGATAGCAGGATGCCATCAGTGCAATGGAAGCATAGCTTTGGATGCAACGGCTGGATGCTGGTGTCACTGGATGTGAACAACATGGATGGTTGTATTTCGTCATAGATGACGGTTGATGTGGTGGTAGTTGAGACCATCTACGGAAATGGCCTGGAGGACTCAGGTCAGGACGAAAACGTCTGGAAGACAAAAACGAAAAACAAATTGCATGGAAAGCAAACAACAACAAAAGGACTAGACCGGGAAAGTCACATAGCCAGTACGGATACTGGGATATCAGAATAGGTGTCACAGACACAATATTCAGGCGGCAGTGAAAACTGCCGCTTTTTTTATTGCTCACTTTATTCTTAAGCTTATTGCCGTTGCCATTCATCCTTTTGCTCACTGAGAAATCCGCGATGCTCACTGATGGGTCAGTGCCAGTGCAGGCGTTTGGGTATATAATCTCGCTAAAGTTGTAAGATCCTGATCTCCAATGCCAATATGTCCCCTGTGCCAAGACAGTCGCCCTTCCCGTTTCTTGACCGACAAGAAACGCAGCTACTTTCGCTGCCCAAGATGCCAATTGGTATTTGCCGATCTTCACAGCCAACTGCCTCCTCAGGCCCAGCAGCAACGCTTTAACAAGCTCAATCCGGCAAGACAGAAGCAACTGTCTTTGTTCATTAATGTACTTATCGAGCAGCTTGCCGGCATCACCAGTGGTCCTCTGGAGGGGCTCAATTTTGGTGGATTGTTGCCCGATTCGGTTGTGACCCTGCTGCAACAGCAGGGCTATAGTCTGAGTCAATACGATCCATTTCTGGCACCGGATCATACTGTGTTGCGACATAGCTACGACTTTGTTTGCAGTTATCGGGTATTTGAACACTTCAACTATCCACTGCGGGAGTGGGCCCTGTTGTGCCGTACCCTGAAACCCGGTGGTTTTCTGGCTATCAGCACCCGCTTGCTGACCGATCCACAACAATTTGCCAAATGGCACTATAAAAACAATCCAGCACACGTCAGTTTCTATTGCCAGGAGACTTTTGAATATCTGGCCGCGCACCACGGCTTTACGCTATTATTTGCCGCAAATGACCTCATTCTGATGCAAAAAGCAGCAGAATCTGATATAACACGCACCCCCTGATTATCCCCAGCCCGCAAGACTGCGCTGGCACATGGGATAAGGACACGAATTTTTAGTAGAGAATCCTATGTCTCGCAGCAAAAAAACACGCAATATCAATGAGAACGGCGCTAAATTTGCGCCAAGAAGCAAAAAAACTGAACGCAAGGTTGCCACCAAGAAGCGTGATACCGGTAACAAGTCCGGCAGCCGCTCCAACGAAGGCTCCCTGCAACAGGCTTCCGGTAATGGTAAAGGCGGCAATCAAGCCAAAGATCCACGCCATGGCAGCAAACGCCCTGTGGCGCTGGCGCTTCCTGGTCAGACTCAGCAACCTGTGGCAGAAAAGGCGCAAAAGCCAAAGCAGCCGAAGATGACTGACGAGCAGCGCCTGCTGATGCTGGAAGAAGATCCACGTCTGAATGAGCTGCTGGATATGCTGGAAGAAGGCCGTGATCTGCCTGCGGCCGATCAGAAGTGGCTGGACAAGCAACTGGCTGAAATTGAAAAGCTGATGGAGAAGCTCGGTCTGTCTGAAGAAGAGGACTTTGCACCAAGCAAGTCAACGTCTGATGATGATCTGCTGGACAGATTCGAGTCCGGCTTTGACGCTCTGAAGCAATATCAGGATAAAGACTGAGGACTTAACAGTCGGTTTGGACACCCGGTAAGGAGGCACAGTGTACACCCCCTGGATAATCTTGGGCGCAGCTATCATTCTGACCTTAGGCGGCTACGCAGCTTATCTGTTAGTCAAATTGCAACAGCAGCGCCAGCAGATCGCCAAAGCCAGAGCAAAAAAGCAGGCTGAAGCCGATGCCAAGCGAACTGCTATTTTGGATGACATCCGTTATATCGCGCAGGCGATGGTCGATGACAGATGTGAGCTTTCAGAAGGTGTGGTGCGTATTGCCAGATTATTTGACCGGCTGTCACTCTCTGAGCGGGTGGCTCCCGACTATCCGCAGCTGTTCAGCCATTTTGCGGTGATCAAAGACCATCCGATTATGGACGCCCGCCAAGCGCTGCCCAAACAGGAGCGAATGAAACTGGATCTGCAGCGGATGAAGTCAGAAGCCGAGCATGAAGATGCCATTCTGGCGGAGGCCAAACGACTGGCAGAGTTCTCTCTCAAGCCAGCACACTGAGCCGGTGATTCAACACAAAAGGCGTTGCCACCATAGGGTTGCAGCGCCTTTTTGATTTGTGACAAAACTCAGTTCTGCACCACGGTTTCGCCGGATTTCATCACCCAGGCTGGCGACAACAGCAGACTGATATCCTCAAGCGGGTTCCCTTTAACCCCGACGAAATCGGCATAGCGGCCAGCCTCGACCGCACCAACTGACTCATCCCCCAGCACCCTGGCCGCCACCGATGTGGCACTCTTGATGGCATCCAACTCATCCATACCTGCCTGGGTCATCAGCACAAACTCGCCGGCATTCTCCCCATGGGGAAATACCCCGGCATCAGTACCAAAGGCGATCAGTACACCAGCCTTATAGGCATCGGCAAAAGTCTGCTTAATTTGCGGACCGATTTTCTCCGCCTTGGGACGCACAATATCGGGATAGAAACCGTCGACTTTGGCCTGTTTGGCCACATATTCCCCGGCAGACAATGTCGGCACCAGCGCCACACCTTTCTTTTTCATCAAACCAAACAGCGACTTATCCATATAAGTGCCGTGCTCTATGGTGGTGACTCCCGCCTCAATCGCGCGGCGAATGCCCTCTTTACCATGGGCATGCACCGCCACCTTAAAGCCATAGTCATTGGCGGCACGAACCACTGCCTGCAATTCATCCTGGGTGAACTGGGGATTTTCACCACTTTTGGCCACAGACAACACCCCGCCCGTGGCAGTCAGCTTAATCAGATCAGCGCCCTCTTTGTAACGCTGCCGTACCGCCTTGTAGGCATCTTCCGGGCTGTTTATTACCCCCTGCGCAGGGCCGGGATCGCCCATCAAATCATGTTTATGACCATTGGTAGGATCAGCATGTCCGCCTGTTGTAGCCAGTGTTTTGGACGCTGTGTAGATACGTGGCCCGGGCAGCAACCCGGCATTAATGGCATTACGCAGCGATACAGTGACATTATCCCGGTCGCCCAGATCCCGCACGGTGGTAAAGCCAGCTTTAAGGGTGATATTGGCGTTGGCTGCGGCTCTGAGCGCCAAATCAGCCGGATTCTGGGTAAAGGGATCCATATAGGCACCTTTGCCACCTTTGGAGCTCAAATGAGTGTGCATATCGATAAAGCCCGGCATCAGGGTGCCATCCCGCCAGTCAATCACCTCATCATCTGTCCCGGGCTGACGGTAGCCGGATTCGACTGCAACCACCCGCTCACCGTCCACCACCACGGTGACGGCCTCCCTGGGCCGATCATCCAAACCGTCGATTAATCGCCCGGCGTGGATCAGCGTCTGGCCGTGAGTCGGCGCACAAATTGCCAATAAAACCACAGACAAGCAAAAACTTTTCATAGATAGTCCCTATCCAATCATCACATGGAGCTGGTGCGAAGTGATGAAAACACCGTCAAACCGCGCCGGATACACTTGTTAGCGGCAGTTGTTTTTTCTACCTGGATCAATGTTATTTGATCGTAAAAACGGCATACTTCGCACAATACTAAATTACCCTCGGAGGACACGCCTTGAATCAGCCCACCAAAATCAGCTGGGATCAGTCGATGATCGAAAAATACAACTACAGCGGTCCCCGTTACACCTCTTACCCGACGGCGCTGGAGTTCAACGATCAGTTCACTGAAGCGGATTTGCTGAAGGCGATCGAGCACAGCAAGAGCGACAAGTTGTCACTCTACATACATATTCCTTTCTGTGCCAAGCTCTGCTACTACTGCGGCTGTAACAAAATCGTAACCCGCCACCAGCATAAGGCGGATCAGTACATTGAGTATCTGGCCCGGGAAATTGCCAACCGTGCCCCTCTGTTTGAGAAGTACACTGTCACTCAGATGCACTGGGGCGGTGGCACGCCGACCTTCCTGAGCGAAGAGCAAATCCTGCGTCTGAGCAAGCTGCTCAAGCAGCACTTCAACTTCGCCGATCAAGGTGAATTCTCCATTGAAGTGGATCCGCGTGAAATCGAACTGACCATGCTGGATACCCTGAAGGAAGCTGGCTTTAATCGTATCTCCATCGGGGTGCAGGACTTCAACAAAGAAGTACAGGTGGCCGTAAACCGTGAGCAGGATGAAGACTTTATCTTCGCGCTGATGGCCAAAGCCAAAGCCATGGGCTTCCAGTCTACCAACGTGGATTTGATCTATGGTCTGCCACACCAGACACCGGAAACCTTTGCCCAGACCATCGCCCGTATTCTGGATCTGTCTCCGGACCGTTTGTCTGTGTTCAACTATGCGCACCTGCCATCCCGTTTTGCTGCACAGCGCAAGATTAAGGATGAAGATCTGCCATCGCCACAGCAGAAGCTGGACATGCTGCAGCAAACCATTGAAACCCTGACCGGTGATGGTTATCAGTTTATCGGTATGGACCACTTCGCCAAGCCGGATGATGAGCTGGCCAAGCTGCAGAACGAAGGTCGCCTGCACCGCAACTTCCAGGGTTACACTACTCAGGAAGAGTGCGATCTGCTGGGTCTGGGTGTGTCTTCCATCTCCATGATCGGCGACTGCTACGCCCAGAACCAGAAAGATATCCGTCCTTACTATGAGTCACTGGACGAAACCGGCCATGCCCTGTGGAAAGGCTGTAGCCTGAACCGTGACGACGAAGTGCGCCGCGCGGTGATCAAACAGCTGATCTGCCACTTCGACCTGGATATGGCGCAGATGGATGAGAAGCTGGGCATCACCTTCGAAGAATACTTCGCCGAAGATCTGAAACTGATGCAGACCTTTATCGATGACAAGCTGGTTGATATTACCGACCGCAAGATCACCGTCAGCCCCACCGGCCGTCTGCTGATCCGCAACATCTGTATGTGTTTTGATGTGTACTTCCGCGAGAAGGCTCGTCAGCAGCAGTTCTCCCGGGTTATCTAACGGGATGCCAGGACAGCAAAAAGCCGCTCAGTGAGCGGCTTTTTTGTATTTAAACAGCAAGGCTCAGGGCAAATAATCCTGCTTGGCGTAATACAGCGCCTGCCGCTCACTGGCTGATAGAAATGCCATCTCCACACCATTGCGCTGCACCTGCTCCAGCTCGGCATCGGTCAGCCCCAACTCAGTTTGGGCAATCCGGTATTCATGCCCAATATCGATATTGCTGACACCCGGGTCATCAGTATTCAAACTCACCGGCACGCCCGCATGCAGGAAGGTTTTCAGCGGCTGCTGCGCATAGCTGGCCACGGTGGAGGTCTGCACATTGCTGGTCGGGCAGGACTCGATGCCGATATTGTGTTTGGCCAGATACTCCATCAGCACCGGATCCTTAACGGCATTCACCCCGTGACCAATACGGGTCGCTCCCAGGTCGCGCACCGCATGCCAGACACTTTCCGGGCCTTTGGCTTCACCGGCATGCACAGTGATCCCCAGCCCGGCATCCCGCACCCGCTTAAAGTGGGCATCGAACAGTTCTCCGGGGAAGCCTATCTCATCACCGGCCAGATCCACCGCAACGATTTTAGGACGCTGGGACATAATCGCATCCAGCTCAGCCTTGCAGGCCTCAACCCCAAATGAGCGCGACATGATACCGATGAGATTGGTTTTCACATGGGTCTCTTTCACCCCCAGTGACACCCCATCAATCACGGCTTCCACCACACCTTCCAGCGGCAACCTGTGGTTCATCGCCATATAGTAAGGGCTGAATCTCAGCTCGGTGTAGTCCAGCCCTGAGACATGGGCGTCCAGCACATTCTCATAGGCCACCCGCTTAACGGCATCCAGATCGGCCAGCACGGCCACCATCCAGTCCAGCTTTTTGAGGAAATCCACCAGACTGGCTTCTTTCCCCTGGATTTGCACGAAAGGCGCCAGCAATTCAGGTGAGGCCGCCGGCAAGGCAATGCCGTGTTGTTGCCCCAGCTCCCAAATCGTATTGACCCTGACATTACCATCCAGATGCCGGTGCAAATCCACCAGTGGAATGGAACTGTTAATCATGCAAACCTCACTGTTATTGTTCTGATATGTATATAAGGAGTCTATCACGGCAAACAATTTACTGATAACTCAGTCACAGGTTTGAGCGCCCTGAAATCCACCAGGTTTTGCTGAATTGACCAGATTTCAGGCATAATCCTGCAACAATAATAATCAAAGTCATAACATTGCGCCTGTGAGTGTCATGGCGATGAACAATAATCACAAGGAAAGAAGATGCAGAAACTTGCCCTCGGTGTCGCCATCAGCCTAATCCTGAGCGGATGTCAGCTCAGCAACGCACCAACATCCCCGAAGCAGGCCCAAACCGGACAGACGGCTCAGACACAAAGTTCGCAGGCGCATAGCCCTGAGCAACTGGTGAACAGCCCTGAGCAACAGATGCAAAACTCTGAGCAACTGGCGTTGGCAGATATCATAGCGGCGGACTGGCAGCTTAAACTGATGCGCAGCCCGTCACTGGCTGCCGCCAAAGGGGATAAATCTGCCGCCGGTAAGCTGACCGACATGTCGCCTCAGGCGCTGGAGCAGGAGTATCAGGCACAGCTGGCATTGCTGCAGCGGCTGCGCGCCCTTGACAGCGACAAGCTCAGCCAAACCGAGCGCATCAATGCCCAGATCCTGGCCTATCAGCTGGCCGACAGCACTGACATGTACCGCTTTAAAGACCACTATGCCCCCATCTCCTCAGAAAGCGGGTTTCATGCCTATATCACCAGCATCAGCCAGGGCCGCTTCAACACGGTGGAAGACTATGACAACTATCTGGCAAAACTCAGCGCCCTGCCTGCCTACTTTGCCCAGCAAACCTATTGGCTGAAACAGGGACTGGCCGCAGGCATCACGCCGCCCAAAGCCACCTTGACCGGCTTTGAAGACAGTATCAGTGCCTATCAGGTCGCGGTGGAGGACAGCGGTTACTACAAGCCCTTTACCCACTTCCCGGCCCATTTCAGTGAGGCCGATAAAACCCGCTTGCAGGCCGCAGGCCGTAAGATGGTTGAGCAGCAGGTATTGCCTCTGTATGACGACTTCTACACCTTTATGACCCGGGAATATCTGCCCAATGCCCGCAACACGATTGCCGCGGCCGATCTACCCGATGGCACTGAGTTTTATGAAAACCGGGTGCGTCACTACACCACGCTGGAGATGAATGCTGATGAGGTGCATCAACTGGGCCTTAAAGAGGTCGCCCGGATCCGCGCTGAGATGCAGCAGATCATTGATGAACTCAAATTTGACGGCAGCTTCGCCGACTTCCTGCACTTCCTGCGCACCGATCCGCAGTTTTATCCAAAGACCCGGGAAGAGTTACTGAAAGAGGCCGCTTATATAGCCAAAAAAGCCGACGCCATGCTGCCCAAGTACTTCGCTACCCTGCCACGCACCCCTTATGGCATCAAGGAAGTACCGCCTGAAATTGCCCCCAAATACACCACAGGCCGCTATTCAGGCTCAGACGATGCCACCGAACCGGGTTACTACTGGGTCAACACTTACGCACTGGACAAGCGCCCCCTGTATGAGATGGAAGCCCTGACCCTGCACGAGGCCGTGCCCGGCCACCACCTGCAAATCGCCCTGAATCAGGAGCAGGATGCCCTGCCCGACTTTCGCCGTTACAGCTATATTTCCGCCTTCGGTGAAGGCTGGGGCCTGTATGCCGAATATCTGGGGCTGGAAGCCGGTTTCTATCAGGATCCCTACAGTAATTTTGGTCGCCTGACCTATGAGATGTGGCGCGCCTGCCGGCTGGTGGTGGATACCGGACTGCACGTCAAAGGCTGGAGCCGTCAGCAAGCCATCGACTATATGGCGGCCAACACTGCCCTGTCGCTGCACAATGTCACCACCGAGGTGGACCGCTATATCTCCTGGCCGGGTCAGGCGGTGTCCTACAAAATCGGCGAACTGACCATCAAACGCCTGCGCAAACAGGCAGAAGATGCGCTGGGTGAGAAGTTCGATATCCGCACCTTCCATGACGCCATTCTGGAAAATGGCTCAGTGCCACTTAAAGTGCTGGAGCAACAGGTGGCCGACTATATTGAGCGTCAGCAAAACAGCTGAAACCATGCCGTGTCGGGGCCTTGAGTGTCGACACGGCTTCCCGCTGCCGCAGATCCCCGTTACACTGTCGCCTGTTTTTACCGTCAGGAAACCGTTTTAATGACCAAACCTCATGTATTTTCAGAAGAAAACTTCACCGGCAGCAAAGCTGGCCAACAGCAGCTGGCGACATTCTGGGAGCAGGTCAGTACAGGTTTCATCTCCGGCAGCAAAGGCTGCAACATTGCCTGGTGCAGTATCCGCCATCCGCACAGTGACAAAGCCATCGTCATCAGCAATGGCCGGGTCGAGTCCTTCCTCAAATATCAGGAACTGATTTTCGATCTGTATCAGCAGGGCTTCAGCGTGTACGCGCTGGACCACAGAGGCCAGGGTCTGTCCGGCAGAATGACCGCCAACCCCTGCAAAGGCCATGTGGGCCAGTTCGATCACTATGTGGATGATCTGCACAGCTTCATCGTGGAAGTGGTCAAACCGGCCAGACACAAGCAGCTATACCTGCTGGGTCACTCCATGGGCGGCTGTATCGGTACCCTGTATCTGCAAAAGCATCCGCAAACCTTCCGCGCCGCCGCGTTTTCAGCGCCCATGTATGGCATTCGCCTGCCGGCGCCCAAGGCGATTATCCGGGTGTTGGCCAAACTGCTGGATAAGCTCTCGGCCAGTGACCCCTGGTATGTGCTGGGTGGCGGCGATTACAAATGCCAGCCGTTTGCCGGTAACGATCTGACCCACAGCGAGGCAAGATACGGCGTGTACCGTACCCTGTATCAATCCCGGCCGCAGATCCAGCTGGGCTCACCCACCAACCACTGGCTGGTGCAGGCGCTGGATGCCAGTGAGCGTGCCATTGACGCGGCCCGCAATACCCGGGTGCCGTTGCTGATCCTGCAGGCCGAGCAGGACTCCATTGTCGACAACTCAGGTCAGGATGCGGCACTGGGCGGTCTGTGTGAGAAACAGGTGATCCCCGGTGCCCGCCATGAAATCTTTATTGAAACCGACGAGCGCCGCACTCTGGCCTTGCAGACGGTGCTGGCATTCTTCGCCCGTCACTGAGCTAAAACGACGCCACTGAACTAAAACGTCGCCGGACACCAATAACAAAGCCCGGTGCGCTGCCTGCGCACCGGGCTTTTAATTACTGCCACTCATGAGGCTGAGCTGACACCGAACAACAGTTAGCCCAGTTGACCGGCCACCTGCAGATCCCGGCTTTCCGGGATCTCATTGTAAGACAGTACATTCAGCCCACGGGCGAACGCCAGCGCATAACGGCCCAGCAGTGGCCGCAGCTGCGGCGGCACCAGCAACATGGGGTGATGGCCTTCAGCGCGGGCCTGTGCCAGCATCACCGGCATCTTCTGCTGCAGCTGCGCCAGCAGCGCCGGCTCCACCGGGAAGCTGTCCAGCGACACCTTGCCCGCCTGCTGCGCCTGATTCAGCGCCGTCATCAGGGTACGCTCCAGCTCAGGCGCCAGGGTCATCACCCTCAGCTCATTGCTGTCACCGGCAATCTGGTTAACGATATTGTGGCGCAGGGCGCAGCGCACATCTGCCGCCAGCAGCACAGGATCTTTGGTGTTCTCGCTGCAATCCAGCAAAGTGGTGGCTATGGTGCGAATGTCCTTGAGCGACACCTGCTCACGCAGCAACAGCCGAAATACCCTGAGCTGCTGGATAGGCGTCAACGCCAGTCCCAGCGACTCAGCCAGCTTGGGCGACAGGCGCGCCAGCCGCTCCTGCAGTGCCACCACATCATCGTGCTGCAGCATCTCTGACAACTGCTCGCGCATCAGGCGCGACACATGGGTGGCAATCACAGTGGCATTGTCCACCACTGAGTAACCCAAATTCAGCGCCCGCGATTTGTGCTCAGGGTCAATCCACACAGCTTCCATCTGGTACGCCGGGTCCCGGGTGAGGATACCGTCCAGCTCGCCAAACACCTGACCACTCTTGATCGCCAGCAGCTTGTCCGGCTCCAGCTCACCGCTGCCGGCCGGATTACCCGCCAGATTGATCTGATAACGATTGGGCGGCAGCGACAGGTTATCCCGCACCCGCACCTCAGACAGCAAAAAGCCCGCCTGCTCCGACAAAGTGCGGCGAATGCCGGTCAGCCGTTTAATCAGCTCCGCCCCGCGGGTGCGCTCCACCAAAGGCACCAGCCGGTAACCCAGGCTCACCTCCACCAGATCTGTGTAGGGCAGCGCATCCCAACTGGGCGCTGCCGGTTCCGCCACCGCGGCCTCGGTTTTCAGCTCCAGTGCAGGCTCACCCTGGTATTGCTGCACGCCCCGCTGCTTCCAGGCCACAAACCCGAGGATCAGCGCAAAGCTTAAGAACACCAGCGATGGCATGCCAGGCACCAGCCCCAGTACCACCATCACCAGTGCCGCCGTGGCTATGGTCCTGGGATTGGCCAGCAACTGCTGACTGAACTGCGCCGGCATCTCTTCAGAGTCCGACACCCGGGTAACGATAATGGCGGCAGCTGTCGCCAGCAGCAGCGATGGGATCTGCGCCACCAGGCCATCACCGATGGACAGCAGAATATAGGTTTTAAAGGCAGCCGCGGCGCTCAGATCGTGCATGAAAATGCCGATGCAGATACCGCCAATGATGTTGATGGCCAGGATCAGTAAACCGGCAATGGCGTCGCCGCGGACAAACTTGGAAGCACCGTCCATCGAGCCATAGAAGTCCGCTTCGCGGGTCACTTCCTGACGGCGTTTGCGGGCCTGCTCCTGATTGAGAACGCCGGCGTTGAGATCCGCATCAATCGCCATCTGTTTACCCGGCAGGGCATCCAGGGTAAAGCGGGCCGACACTTCAGAAATCCGCTCGCCGCCTTTGGTGATCACCACAAAGTTGATGATCATCAGAATGAGAAAGATCACCGCGCCGACAACATAATTGCCGCCGATCACCACCTCACCGAAGGCCTGGATCACCTTACCGGCGGCATCGCCGCCCTGATGCCCTTCAATCAGCACCACCCGGGTGGAGGCCACGTTCAGTGTCAGGCGCATCAAAGTTGCCAACAGCAGCAGGGTCGGGAACACAGAGAAGTCCAGCGGCCTGCGTATCGACACGCTCACCAGCAACACCATGATGGCCAGTACTATGTTGAAGGTGAACAGAATATCCAGCAGCCAGGGCGGCAGCGGCAGAATGATCATCGCCAGAATCGCCAGCAATATCACTGGAATGGCCATGTAAGCCCGGTTATCTGCAAATGTACTTTTGAACCAGTTCATCAGGCAGGCTTCCTTTAGTCTTTGCGCAGGTGAGGTGGAATATCGAAAGCAGGCAGCGGCGATGGCATCGCCGATTTGCCCTGTCTGGCGGCGCGGATCTGCAGCACATAGTGCAGTACATGGGCGACCGCCTTGAACAGACCCGCGGGGATCTGTTGCTCAATCTGGGTAGAGTGGTACACGGCGCGCGCCAGCGGCGGCGCTGACACAATTTCGACGCTGTGGCGGGTGGCCAGCTCCCGCATATACAGGGCCACTTCATCAATGCCTTTGCCAATCACAAAGGGGGCCTCGGCGCGTTTGGGGTCGTATTTGAGTGCCACGGCATAGTGGGTCGGATTCACCAGGATCACATCCGCCTGCGGCACACTGACTTCGGCGCGGGAGCGCGCCATCTGCTGTTGCAGCGCGCGGATTTTCGCCTTGATCTCCGGCTTGCCCTCCATCTGCTTGTGCTCATCCTTGACCTCCTGCTTGCTCATCTTCAGTTCTTTTTTGTGCTGAAAGTACTGATAAGGCACGTCAATGAAGGTGATCAGCAGCAGCCCAGCGCCCAGATACATGAGTGCCAGGCTGATCAGCTCCACGCCTCGGGATACCGCCTCATCCACAGGCAACTGGCTGATATTCAGCAGGTAAGTCAGGTGATGACGGAGGAACAGCCACATGATGGACAGCAGCAGGCTGACCTTGAGCATCGACTTGAGCAGCTCCACCAGCGAGCGGCTGGAAAACAGCTTGCCCAGGCCTTTGATTGGGTCGACGCGGCTGCCCTTGAATAGCGCCAGTGTGAGGTTGAAAACCGGGCCGCCGGGCAGTGCGCCACTGACCAGAGAGAGGATCAGCACCATCAGCATCAGCGGCCCGAGAATGTGCAGCATCGCCAGCAGACTCTGTCCGGCATGGCGCATCATCATCCCCGGGGTATCCAGCTCCTCCCGGGTCAGCATCATGTTGTAAGCGGCCAGCTCCCGCACCCCGGCAGCAAACCAGTCGGCGCTGGTGAACAACAGCAGCGAGCAGCTGATGATAAGCACGCTGGAGGCCAGATCCTTGGAGCGGGGAACCTGCCCCTGCTCTCTGGCTTTGCGCAATTTCTGGGGAGTGGCCTGCTCTGTCTTATCGGCGCTGCCCTGCTGACTCATGGCTGCCCTCCGATAAACTCATACATGGCCTGCAGCGCCTGCAAACAAATATCCGAATAACGGGTCGGCAGGCCGGAAAATGACAGCAGCACACACAGCAACCCCATGATCATCGCCATGGGAAAGCCCAGAGAGAAGATATTCAATGAAGGCGCCGAGCGGTTAAGCACGCCAAACGTCAGGTTCACCACCAGCATAGCCAGCACGGCCGGCAGTGCCAGCATAAAAGCGGCGCCAAACATCCAGGCGAAGCGCTCCACCAGGCCCATCAGCGGCAGTGCCAATATGCCTTTGCCCACCGGCCACAGCTGAAAGCTGTCCACCAGCACGCCAATGGCCACCAGATGCCCATCCAGCGCCAGAAACAGCAAGGTGCCGTACATCAGCAGCATCTGCCCCAGGATCGGTTCACTGCTGCCGCTGCCCGGGTCATTGACCAGCGCCATCGCCAGTCCCATCTGCATCGACATCATGGCCCCCAGCAGGGTCATCACATGGATCATCAAGGTCAGAAACAGCGCCAGCATAAAGCCAATCAGCAGCTGCTCGGTCGCCAACCACAGCGCCGCCAGCGACAGCGGGTCTACCACAGGCACGGCTGGCAGCACAGGCCCCAGCAAGGCCGCCATGGCAAAGGCCAGCAGAATGCGTACTGTGGCAGGAATATGCACATGCCCGAGAAACGGCATCACCATAAAGGCGCCCATCAGGCGGCAAAACGGCCACCAGAAGGTACCGATAAACTGGCTGATGTCGGCGGCAGAAAGACTCAGCATATCAGCCGATCACATGGGGAATGGCGTGGAACAGCCGGTCAAACAGATCCAGCAGTTGCTGCAAAATCCACTGCCCGGCAAAGATCACCATCAGCAAGGTCAGCACCAGCTTGGGCAGAAAGCTCAACGTCTGTTCATTGACCTGAGTCGCCGCCTGAAACACGGCGATCAGCAGCCCAAGCACCAGCCCGGGCACAATCAGCACCAGCACCAGCATCACCACCAGATAGATGGCATCGGCAAAAAACGTGGTGATTTCCATCAATTCCATAGCAGGGTTCCGGGCGCTAGCCAAAACTGGCGGTGAGCGTGCCTACAGTCATCGACCAGCCATCGGCCAGCACAAACACCATCAACTTGAAAGGCAGCGAGATAATCAGCGGCGACAGCATCATCATGCCCATCGACATGAGCACAGACGCCACCACCAGATCGATCACCAGAAACGGCAGATACAGCAAAAAGCCAATCTGAAAGGCGGTTTTCAGCTCAGACAGTACAAAGGCCGGCAACAGCACAAAAAACGGGATTTCATCGGGTTTGAGAGTCACCGGCTCATCGGCGATTTTGAGCATCTGCTCCAGATCGGTTTCCCGGGTCTGCGCCAGCATAAAGCCCCGCAAAGGGGTCTCAGCACGGCTGACCAGCTCAGGCAACTCAATCTGACCGGCGTCATAGGGCAGATACGCCTGCTGATAGATCTCCTCCCCCACAGGGCGCATGATGAACATGGACAGCACCAGCGCGATGCCAATCAATACCTTATTGGGGGGGCTCTGCTGCAGACCCAGCGCCTGGCGCAGGATCACCAGCACGATAATGATGCGGGTAAAGCAGGTGGTCATCATCAGCATGGCGGGCAGAAACCCCAGCACTGTCATCAGCGCCAGGATCTCCAGTTTGATATTCACCTTCTGGGCATCATCGCCCTGACCATAGGTCAGCAGCGTCAGGCCATCGGCCGCCTGGGAAGGAAACACGGCGAGCAGCAGCAAGACTGCCAGCCACAGCGGATTAATCCTGCATTGCGGCAATGCCACCGGCTTCAACCTCCAGCAAGCGCACTCCATAGCGACCATTAACTTCAACCACTTCGCCCCGGCCCAGCAGGGCACCGTTGACGCGGATATCCAGCGGCTCACCGACCATACGATCCAGGGTGATCACATCGCCCTGCCCCAAACGGGTCAGCTCACCCAGCGACATCTCGGCACTGGCCAGCTCCAGACTCACCTGCACCGGCAGTTGATTAAAGAACGCCATGCCGCGACTGGGCTTGCTTCTGGCCACCGGCGCTTCGTCGGCAAACAGATCATCATCCAGCAGGAAATCGTCGTCATTTAACAAAGTGGACTCAGACACGGGTTACTTCCTCTTCTTGATAGGCATCTTGATTCAAACGGGCGACCAGCGCGCCCTCATGGGCATGCACACTGGCGTAAAACAAAGGCCGCAGTCCCAGGGAAACCGGGCAGCGGCGATGCAGATTGAGTGGCAACACATCACCCACATTCAACTGTGACAGGGAATCTACCGGCAGATGCTGACGCCCCACCTCGAGTTTCACCTTCACCGGGATCTGCAGCAGGCGCTGCTCCAGCCGAGCCGCCAGATCGTCGGCAACCTGATGCTGGATAACCGGGGCGCTGAGCAGATTCAGCAGCGCATCTGTCATGGCAAACTGCATGGGCGCTGCCGGATAGTCCTCAGCAAAGGTCAGCTGCCAGCACGCCGCCACATCGGCAGGAATACCGGCGGACAGCACTTCCAGCTGCAACTGTTCATCGTCCAGGGGCCTGAGCGGCATGGTGGCCAGCGCCGCTTTGATAAGCTTCAGCCCAAGCCGGAATTCCGATTGAGTCGGCGCACGCAATGGCGAAAACAACAGGCCGCTCTGACCGCCGTAGTGACTGCTGGCCAGCTGCTCGAGGGTGCAGCGGTCGATACGCCACAGCGCCAGCACCCGACGCTGAAGGCTCAGGGAAAACCAGACATGGTCGCTGCACGCCGTCAGGCTGTGCGCTTCGGGGCTGAGCGTCACCCGCTGAATACCGGCGCCACCCTGTCGCATCAGGGGCTTGAGCACCTGATTGATGTTGCTGCACAGGCGCTGTTGTCCCTGCTCCAGCGCCAGTAACAGACGGCTGCGGGCTAGCTTTTCCTGCACCAAATCCACCGATCTCACAGTCACCTGACTGCCTGCAGGCAGCACCTTTGCTTTGGCAGTAGTTTTCATCCGATTGCCCCGAAATTTATATTTCTTTGAATTGATTTCTTAAATCATATTTTTGACAGCTGACAATTAATTGTCGCCTTAAATATCGCAATTCAAGTCGCGCACATTAATAAACCAAAGTTCATTTATAAGCGACAAAAATAAATCAAAACTTTAATCCAGTGATTAATATTTTTATATTCAGCTCAGTTTTTAATCATCCACATAGATAATTAAACCCGTTTAATTATTATTTGACGCAGCCAGTCAAAATGCCAGTTTATTGACACAAGAACCCAGCCCTGACGCGGAAAACAGAGAGGTTGACACCTTAACACCCCTTAAGCTAATTTGTGCCAACTTTATTTATTCAAGCTAATTTCGCTTGATGCTAAATAGAAATAATTCGAACTTCAAGATAATAAAAAATATAAGAAAACATTCTGTTAGCTTCTCTAACACACGATCAAGTTGAGGATGATTATTATCATGCCGGTTGTTTGTTATTTATTCGGCGCAATATTGTTAAGCATGACTTTTATTTGTCAGGCAAGCGCACAGCCAACCCGTTATCAAACCCCGCTTGAACAGGTGCAATGGCAATTTGAAGGCGATATTTTTCATTGCCGCTTATCCCAGGACATAGCCGGCTTCGGCAGTCTGGCACTGACCCTGCTGCCAGGCAGCGCGCCTGAGCTCAGCCTCAATGCCGACTGGCTCAGCCAGGCCGGTACCACAGTGGCCAGTACCGTCGGCTCCAGCTGGGCACAGGACACAGTCACAGATACCCGCATTCCCATGCACTGGCAGGAGCGCCGCGCCATTGCCCGGGGCCAGCAACTGAACCGGTTCATTGAAGCGCTGGAGCAGGGACACAGCTGGCAGGTCGATATTGAGCAGCACCAGCAGGTCGCCTATCAGCTGACCGCCGCTCCAGTGCGGGTCAGCGCAGCAGTCCAGGCCTGGCGTCAGTGCCGCCGCGATTTGCTGCCACAACCTTTTGAATACGTAAGACAAAGAGCCATTCAGTTTGCTTCTGCCAGTGCCGACCTGAGCGCCGACGCCGAGCAGGATCTGCGTGCCATCGCCCAATATGTCAGAGCCGATGCCGGCGTCAGCGGCGTGATGGTGGATGGCCATGCCGACAGTCAGGGCAACCGCATTGCCAACCTGGTACTCAGTCAGGAGCGTGCGCAGAACGTGGCGTCGCGGTTGATCGAGCTGGGAGTGAACGCCGATAAACTGCAGGTATTCCACCACGGCACCCGCCAGCCTATCGCCGCAGATGACTCTGCCGCCGGACGGCAACTCAACCGTCGGGTGGTCGTCAGACTGGTTCGCGCCGCCGGTACATCACAGGAGGCCGCGCGATGACGCTGCGCATTTCCCTGCCACAGGGCTGTATTTCCGCGCGCTGCCAACAGCAGCTGGATGCGCTGGGCTTCAGCCTTGAATGCGGTATTGCCGCCCCCTGGCTGACACTGGTGGATCTGTCCGGGTGTCAGGCCGCTGAGGTCAGCGCCCGGCTCAAAGGACTGCGCAGTCGTAATCTGGTGGCGCTGCTCAATCCCGAACAAACTGAGCTGGCCAGTGCCGCCATGGGCTGTGGCGCCCAGGACTATCTGCTGCTGCCGCTGGATGAAGTGCAGCTGGTCAATCTGGTGCAGCGCCTGCACCGACTGGAGCAGGCGGATCAACATCTGGTGGCCGCCTCGCCCATCAGCAAACAGTTGCTGATGCTGGCCCACCGCGCCGCCATTACCGATGCCAGCGTACTGCTGACCGGTGAAAGCGGCACCGGCAAAGAGCCGCTGGCGCGCTACATTCACCGCCATTCAGGCCGCAGCGACAAACCTTTTATCGCGGTCAATTGCGCCGCCATTCCCGAACATATTCTGGAATCCGTGCTGTTTGGTCATGTCAAAGGCGCCTTTACCGGGGCAACCCATGATCAGCCGGGCAAATTTGAGCTGGCCAACGGCGGCACCTTGCTGCTGGATGAGATTGGCGAACTGCCGCTGATGCTGCAGGCCAAGCTGTTGCGGGTATTGCAGGAGCGGGAAATCGAGCGGGTAGGCAGTCACAAAACCATTAATCTGGACATTCGCATCATCGCCGCCACCAACAGAGATCTGCGCCAGGCCGTGTCACTGGGGCAGTTTCGCGAAGATCTGTTCTACCGCCTTGACGTGTTGCCCCTGAATATCCGGCCGCTGCGGGAGCGGAAGGAAGATATTCTTCCGCTGGCGGAACATTTTATTCAGCGCTATCAGCACCTGACCCAGGGCCAGAGCTGTTATTTCTCCGACGCGGCCCGGCAATTGCTGCTCAGTCACAGCTGGCCGGGCAATGTGCGCGAGCTGGAAAACTGCATCCAGCGCTCACTGGTACTGCGCCGTGGCCAGGCACTGCAGGCTGCCGAACTGGGCATTCAGGGCGCGCCCTCGCTGCCAGCGGCCACACCGTCAGATCCCCCCGGTGAAGGCCTGAAGGCATCAAAGAAACATGCAGAATTCCAATACGTTATCGATACCCTCAAGCGCTTTGCCGGACACAGGGCGCGCAGCGCCGAATCGCTGGGCATGACCACCCGCGCCCTGAGATACAAGCTGGCGCAGATGCGTGATGCCGGTATCGACATCGACCAGTTGCTTGAACAGGCGCAGGCCGCCTGATCTTCACCCCAAAGGAAGTCACTATGTCACTCCCACTGAACAGTACAGCGACGGATATGCGCCAGACCATGCAGGTCCATCAGGAGCTGGCCAAAGGGGCGATTAAGCCCGCCAATATTTTTGCTGAGCAGGCGGTGCCTGTGTCCTTTGCCGATTTGATGAAGCAGAAGGTCGCCTCGGTCAATCAGGATCAGCAGCTGTCCAGTGCCATGGTCCGGGCCGTGGATACCGGCCAGAGCGATGATCTGGTGGGCGCTATGGTCGCCAGCCAGAAGGCCAGCCTGTCCTTCGCCGCCCTGATGCAGATCAGAAACCGCCTGGTTCAGGCATTCGATGACGTCATGAAGATGCCCATTTAAGGACCCCCCATGTCGACCACCTTAACTCCTTCCTCTTCCGGCTTTGTCACTGATCCCGGCACCGGTATCAAGACAGTGAAACAAAAACTGCAGCGCTTCACCAAAGGCGATCAACAGGTGATCGCGCTGGCGATTCTGGCCTCTGTGGTTGCCTGCGTTATCGTGCTGCTGCTGTGGACCAGCTCCCAGGGCTATCGCCCGCTGTACGGCAGCCAGGAGAAAATCGACTCCGCCAGCATCATCGAAGTGCTCGATGGCGAGGGCCTGAACTACCGGCTGGATGCCAACTCAGGGCAAATTCTGGTACGTGAAGATCAGCTGGGTGAAATCCGCATGCTGCTGGCCGCCCGTGGCGTCAAGGCACAGGTGCCATCCGGCATGGAATCCCTGGGCGATGCTGCGCTGGGCACCAGCCAGTTTATGGAGCAGGCCAAGTACCGCCACAGCCTCGAAGGTGAGCTGTCGCGCACCATTATGGCGCTGGAGCAGGTACGCCATGCCCGGGTGCATCTGGCCATTCCCAAGCGCACCCTGTTTATCCGCGCCGAGCCGGAAAAGCCCACCGCCTCGGTACTGCTTGAACTCTACTCAGGCACTAAACTGCAGGAAGCGCAAATCGCCGCCATCGCCAATCTGGTGGCCGGCAGCGTCACCGGCATGACCCCGGACATGGTGCAGATAGTAGATCAGGCAGGTAACTTCCTCAGTGCCGATGTCACCTCCAATCAGGACATCACCCAGGCCAGGGACAAGCAGCTGAACTACACCCATGAGCTGGAGCAAAGCCTGATCAAACGCGCCGAAAGCATGCTCGACCCAATTCTGGGGGCAGGCAACTATCAGGTGCAGGTGGCTGCCATGGTCAACTTCAATCAGGTCGAGGAAACCCGCGAATCGCTGGATCCGCAGGCGATTGTGACCCAGGAAAACCTCAAGACAGATGAAACCAATAACTCCATGGGGCTGGGCATTCCCGGTGCGCTGAGCAATCAGCCAGCCACGGCTGCAACCGAAGACAGCAACAACAGCCGCAATCTCAGCCAGCACCAGAACCGCCAGTACGCAGTTGGCCGCGCGGTGCGCCATACCCGCTTCCAGCAGATGCAGCTGGAAAAGCTGTCGGTCTCTGTGCTGGTCAACAATGCCGTGGCCGGTGATACCGGCTGGCAGCCGCAGCAGCTGGAGCAGATCACCACTATGGTGCAGGACGCCATCGGCTTTAACAGCGCGCGCGGCGATACTTTCAGCATCAGCAATTTTGCCTTCCTGCCCGCCAAGGAGGTGGTGTTTGAGCCCCTGCCCTGGTGGCAAACCAAAGATTATCAGGCATACCTGAGATACCTGATCGGCGGTCTGCTGGGGCTGGGACTGATTCTGTTTGTGCTGCGCCCTCTGGTCAGCCATCTGGTGCGCACCACCAGCGTGCCGACAAGCCCACAGCCACAACCTGCGCTGTCACAGCAAGCACCGTCAGCCGAGCCGCAGGCCGACGACGAATACCAGGGCCACAGCCTGCCCGGCGCACAGCCACAGCTAATGCAAACCGCACTGGCGCAATCACTGCCACCACCGGGTTCACCGCTGACCGTCAAGATGCAGCACCTTGGCCTGCTGGCCAACGAAGAACCGGCCCGCGTCGCCGAAGTGATCAGCCATTGGATAAGAGACAAAGACAGTGAATGACGAACTGCTGAACATCAAAATGGATAACCTGGAGCAGGCCGCCATGTTGCTGCTCAGCATGGGAGAGGAAGGAGCTGCGAAGGTAATGGCCCACCTCGATCGGCATGACGTGGAGCACCTGAGCTACAAGATGGCGCGGCTGTCCTCCACCACTCAGCAGGAAGCCGAAGCTGTGCTCAATCGCTTCTTCGGCCGTTACGAAGAGCAGGCCGGTATCGCCCGCGCGTCGCGCACTTATCTGCAAAAAACGCTGGATCTGGCGCTGGGTGACAGGGTCGCCAAGAGCCTGATCGACAGTATTTATGGCGATGAAATTAAAACCCTGGTCAAGCGCCTGGAGTGGGTCGATGCCAAACTGCTGGCCCGCGAACTGCTGCACGAGCATGTGCAGCTGCAGGCGGTGATGCTGGGGCTGCTGCCACCGGAAACTGCCGCTCAGGTGCTGGCACACCTGCCGCGCATCAATCAGGATGAAGTCCTGGTTCGCATAGCCCAACTGGGCGAGCTGGAGCGGGATGTGGTCGATGAACTGCGCCAGTTAGTGGAGCGCTGCATGCTGATGGCCATGGAAAAGAGCCACACCCAGGTGTCCGGCGTCCGTCAGGTAGCCGACATCCTCAACCGCTTTGACGGTGACCGCGAGCAGCTGATGCAGCTTATTCGCATGCACGACAAAAAGCTCGCCAGTGAAGTGGCCGATAATATGTTCGACTTCATCATCCTGGGTCGCCAGAAGGCCGAAGTGCTGCAGGAAATCATCGCCGCCGTCGATGCCGACACCCTGGCGCTGGCACTCAAGGGCATAGACGCAGAGCTCAAGCGCACCCTGCTGGGCGCCCTGCCAAAACGTATGTCGGCCGCCATTGAAACTCAGATGGACGCCCTGGGTGGCGTGCCTTTGAGTCAGGCCAATGACGCCCGCCGGCAGATCATGGAGATCGCCAAAGAGATGATGAGCGACGGCAAGATTGAACTGCAGCTGTTTGACGAACAGGTAGTGGAGTAAGCCCATGGAAACAAGACGTTGGCGCCTGAACGGCACCTTTGCCCGCCGTCACCAGTTCGCGCCGCTGCAGGCCCGTGAAGCGGGAGAAGCCGACAGCGGTGAATGGCAGGATTATCAGCAGGCCTTTGATAAAGGCTATGACGAAGGGATCAGTCAGGGCTTTGAAGCCGGTCGTCAGAATGGCGAAGAGGAAGGCAAGCGCGCCGGTTATGCCGCCGGATTTCATCAGGGCCGGGTTGAGGGCCAGCAACAGGGCAAGCTGGATATCGATCAGCAGCTGAATGAGATCATTACCCCCATCAGCGCCCTCAGGGCGCTGCTGCAGGAAGGCCACCAGCAACAGGTGCAGGAGCAGCAACAGCTGATCGTGGATCTGGTGCGCCGGGTTGCCCATCAGGTGATCCGCTGTGAACTGACGCTGCAGCCGCAGCAGATCATGGCACTGGTCGAGGAAACCCTCAGCGCCCTGCCCGCCAGCAGCAAAGATATCCGCATCCACCTGCAACCGGCGGCGGTGAATGAGCTCAAACAACTGGCGCCGGAGAAAATCAAAGACTGGCAACTGGTGGCCGACGCCGGGATCAGTCAGGGCGGTTGCCGCATTGTCAGTGATCAGTGCGATGCCGACGCCTCCATGGAAACCCGGCTCGATGCCTGTATGGATCAGGTCGAGGCGCATCTGGCCCGCCAGGTACAGGCGGACAAGTCCGGCGCAGCCGGAGCCTGAACGCCATGACTGCCGAGCTGCTCAACTGGCCGACTGTGCCCGTTGCCAAAGTGTATGGTCGCCTGACCCGGGTCAACGGCCTGCTGCTGGAGGCGGTGGGCTGTCATCTGGGCACGGGCGAGCGGGCACTGGTGGAGTGCCGTGACGGCTCGCGGGTGGAAACCGAAGTGGTCGGTTTTCACGGCGATACCCTGTGCCTTATGCCTATCTCCCACACCACAGGCCTGATGCCGGGCGCCAGAGTGATGCCCATCGATGCCAGCTACCGCATTCCGGTCGGGCCCGGGCTGCTTGGCCGGGTACTGGACGGTCTGGGAGAGCCCATGGATGGTCTTGGGCCACTCAGCGGCATTCATCTGACGGCGCCCTGTACCCGAGCCCCCAATCCATTGCAGCGCCAGCCCATCAGCCAACCGCTGGATGTGGGCATACGTGCCATCAACGCCCTGCTGCCCGTCGGGCGTGGCCAGCGCCTGGGGGTGTTTGCCGGACCCGGTGTTGGCAAGAGTGTGCTGCTGGGGATGATGACCCGCTTCACTGAAGCCGATGTGGTGGTCGTCGGGCTTATCGGCGAGCGTGGCCGCGAAGTGCGGGAATTTATCGAGCAATCACTGGGCGAGGCCGGACGCCGCCGCGCCGTGGTGATCACCGCGCCGGCCGATACGCCGCCACTGATGCGGCTGCGGGCCATGCGCCTGTGCCATCAAATCGCCTGTCAGTTCCGGGATGAAGGCCGCCAGGTATTGCTGCTGGTCGACTCCCTCACCCGTTACGCCCAGGCGCAGCGGGAAATCGCCCTGAGTCTGGGCGAACCTCCGGCCACCAAAGGCTATCCGCCTTCGGCATTCGCCCAGCTGCCGTCACTGGTGGAAATGGCGGGTAACGGCAGTCATCCCGATGGCAGCCTCACCGCCTTTTACACTGTGCTGGCCGAGGGTGATGACCCCAGCGATCCGGTGGCCGATGCGGCCCGTGCCATTCTCGACGGCCACTTTGTACTGAGCCGCAAGCTGGCAGAAGCCGGTCATTTCCCGGCGCTGGATATCAACGCTTCGGTCAGCCGTCTGGCGTCACAAATCGCTTCTGGCTCGCAGCTGGAGGCCATTTCAACCCTGAGGCAACTACTGGCGCGCTACCAGGAAGTGCGCGAACTGCTGCCACTGGGCGGCTATCAGCCGGGGCAGGACGCCCAGCTGGATATGGCGGTGCGCGCCTATCCCGTCATCGCCGGGTTTCTGCAACAGGGCACGGATGAATGCCACACCACCACAGCCAGTCTTGAGCAGCTGACACAGCTGCTGGCCCAGATACGTCAATCATAGATACGTCAGTCATAGGTTCGTCAATCATGAATGCCCTTATCAGATTATCAGCGCGCGAAGAGGATAAACTCAGGCAACTGGGGGAGCACCGTCGTGAGCTCGGACAAAGGGTTGCACAGCTGCAACAGCAGCTGATCAGCTTAAGGCAGCTCAGTGAGGAATATCAGGGTGGCCGTCACAGCCATGCGCTGCTGTGGCAAAACCAGCAGCAACTGTGTAATCAGCTTGAGCCGATGGACAAGGCGCTAGAGCGGCAACTGGCGCTGACTGTGCTGGAGCAGCAACGGCTGGATAAACTCTGGCAGGCGCAGCTGGGCCGCTGGCAGGGACTGAACTGGCTGGTTCAGCAAAAAAAGCAGGCACTGCAGCAATGGCAGGCCCGCCAGGAACAAAAAGCGACGGATGATCTGGCCGGCAGGCGCAGTCTGCGTCAATAGTCCAAAGAGGAAGTCGGCAACCTTCTGGCTAATCGATACGCCAGCACTCGTTTAACATGCCATTGTTCATATATCTTGTTCAGCCCAATCAGCTGCATCAGCGCGCAGCATATGAATCGCAAGGATAAGGCGTCTGCCCGGCAGCGCCCTTAGGCTGGCTGTGCAGCAGATCGCGGATAAGCTCCTGCTGGCGCACCAGCAAACGGCCATTCTGCTCATTGGCGGCCTGACAGCTTTGTCCCAGTGCCAGCAACTGCTGCCAGCGATCTTTAACCTGCAGCGCCACCGCCCCGGGTAACGCCCTGAGCAACTTGTCCATACCCGCGCCATCGGCGCTGACACCAATAGCCTGCAGCAACTGACTGCGCTGCTCAGCACTTTGGCTGAGGCGAGTGACCAGTGCATCCTGATGGCGATTGTGCTCAAGCAGCGCCTCGTTATCCCGTCCCAGCATCAACTGACGTTGACTCGCCAGCAGTTGCTGCAACTGCTGATAGTCAGCCACATCCTGTGTGATGCCGCGGATAAGCGCCTGCAGCAGGGTTTTCTTGTCTGCCATATCAGGCGTGCTGACGTAGCATGGCAGAGGCGATCTGACTGACATCCAGATCGAAAGTGCCCTCTTTCAATGACTGACGCAGCGCGGCAACCTTGTCGGCATCAAAGTCGCTGGTCGTTTTCAGCTGCTCATGGCCCTGCTCCAGCAGGTGCCAGTCCTGGCTGACGGCTGTCTGTTGCTTGGCCGGCTGAGACTCAGCCTGCTTTACTTGCGTGGATGCGGGCTTCTGGCCGCTGACCAGAGTGACCGCTGGGGTCGTGGTCTTTCTGATTTCCATCAGTGGTCTCCGTTATAGGCTTCTATCCGGTTAAAACGACCGCAGCCGTCAGCGACTGAAATCGACCCATAAAACAACCAGGCTTTGGCTGTCACAGGGCCTTGACTAACACCCGGCGGCAGCTAAAACCTTGCTGTTACCAAACCTGAACTAAAACCGGGTTGCCACCACGCCGGCGGCGATGGGGTAAGCGGTAATCACCTTGCCCGAGCTTAAATTCTTCACCCGGATGGCCTGACCTTCAGCGCCATTTTCCAGCGCCTGTCCCGGCATGCGGGCGACAAATCCGGCACTTTTGGCCTCGATCACCACCTGCTCACCGGCGCTGACCCAATCCTGCAGCTGTAACTGTCGTTGACTGACAGGGGTGTTGGCACGAATGCGCCTGACCACCTGTTTCCCCTGCAATTGCTCAATACGGGTGACCAAAGCTGTATCTGACGCACTTAATGTCTGCCATTGCCAAACAATATCGCCGGCAGCTATGGCTTCACCCCGGGTTTTACTCAGCCTCAGCACCGGCAGTTTGGCCTCCACTTCCACGCTGGCGCGCAGCACCAACTGCCACTTGGGCGCATCACAGCTGGCCCGCAGGGAGATCTGCCCCCACAGGGCAGCCGAATCGGACACTGTCTCAACATCCGGTGTCTGCTCACAGCGGGAGAGTCTGGAAATCCCTGATGGCAGTTTAACGTCCACCCGGGTTTTCAGTGGCGCCAACCCGACACCCTGACGCCACCCGGTCAACCGTTCCAGCAGCAACTGCTGACTTTGCTGCTGCAATTGCGTCGCCGCGCTCGCCACAGGCTCAGTCGCCAGCAGCGGCAGTGACACTGTCCACAGCGCCATCAGCAGGAACCCGATCCATCCCGGCACGGGGAAACGCCGGGGGGAAGTCCCAGCGGGAAAACGGGAAAAGCCTGTTCCGCCAAATCGACGAGAAAAAGAATAACTCATTGTATTTGCTTAATTTAATAAGTTGGCACGCTATTTGGTATCTAGCTTGAAAATGCCGACATACCTTACTGGGAGCCACCATGACTATCAAGCTTGATGAAGCCCTCGGGGTTCACCCCCAGATGCTGGACTTCAGAGTTGAGCGCAGCAAGATGCTGGCCAGCAACCTGGCCAATGCCGAAACCCCTGGCTATCAGGCCAAAGATCTGGACTTTTCCGCCCTGATGACGGGGCTGAATGCCGGTATGCCCATGTCCCGCGAGTATCAGACAGGCTACCGCATCCCCCATCAGGCCAGTGCCGATGGCAATACCGTTGAGCTGGGCGAAGAGCAGGCACGCTTCTCCCAGAATGCCATGGATTTTCAGACCAGCCTGACCTTCCTCAACATGAAGATCAGCGGTATCCGCGGCGCCATCGAAGGCAAATAACTCAGGGAGTTAACCACAGACCATGTCATTCAACGAAATTTACAGCATCTCCGGCAGCGCCATGACAGCCCACACAGTGCGGCTCAACACGGTCGCCAGTAACCTGGCCAATGCCGGGGTGGCTGCCGAAACGCCGGAGCAGGCCTACCGCGCGCTCAAGCCGGTATTCGCCACCAGCTATCAGCAGGTGGCGGGCAAAACCCCGGGCGCCGGGGTGGAAGTGGCCGCCATCGTCGAGGCCGATGCGCCGCTGCAGATGCGCTACGAACCGGATCACCCGTTTGCCGATGAAAAAGGCTATGTGGCCTATTCCAACGTCAACACCATGGAAGAGATGGCCGACATGATGGCCGCCAGCCGCGCCTTTGAGACCAGTGTTGAGATCATGAACCGCGCCCGCAGCATGCAGCAGGGGCTGCTGCAGTTAGGCAACAAGTAAGGACACACCATGTCAGTACAACTTCAGGCCAACGCCGCCAAGGCAAGCCAGGGCAACAATACGGTCACCCCCAATGCCAATGACGCCGCCGCGCTGAAAAATGAATTTATGACCCTGATGATCGCCCAGATCCAGAATCAGGACCCCACCAATCCCATGGACGCCAACGAGTATGTCAGCCAGCTGGCGACCTTCTCTCAGGTGGAAAGCCTGGAGCATATGCGCCAGAACCAGACCACCCAGATGATGATGATGGAAAACCTCGGCATAGTGCAGTCAGCCTCGCTGATCGGCAAAAACGCCATGGTACCGGCCGACAGCGTCGAGCTGGATGGCGACACAGTCAAGGGCAAGGTCTATCTGGACCACGCAGTGGAGTCGCTGGATATCGAGCTGGTCAATGATCAGGGCGAGGTGGTCAGCACCATCAATCTGGGCAGTCAGGAAAAAGGCGACATTGCCTTCGCCATCGACCCGCAGGCGCTGGGTCTGCCCAAGGGCGAATATGAACTCAAGGTTGCCGCCAAAGCAGGGGAAAAAACCGTGGAGGCCAAGAGCTTCCTGTCCGCCCCCATCACCAAAATTCACTTTATCAGCGCCCAAGGCATGATGATGGCCGAAATGGGCCACGGTCTTGGCACTGTGTCTGTGCTGGATATTTCTGAAGTTTCTTAAAAGGATAAGCCCATGTCTTTCAACATTGCCCTGAGCGGCCTGCAGGCCACCAGCCAGGATCTGAATACCATCTCCAACAACATCGCCAACTCCTCCACTGTGGGTTTTCGCGGTGGCCGCAGCGAGTTTGCCGCCATCTATAACGGCGGCAACCCGGGCGGCGTCAACGTGGCCAACACCAGCCAGAACTTCTCCATGGGCGGCTCGCTGACCTACACAGGTCGTCAGTTGGACATGGGCATTCAGGGTGAAGGTTTCTTCGTACTCAATGGCAGCGATGGCACCAAGATGTACTCCCGCGCCGGTATGTTCAGCCAGGATGCGCTGGGCTTTGTCACCGATCCGGCCGGTAACCGGCTGCAGGGCTTCGGCGTGGGCGCTGGCGGACAGTTGCAGAATGGCAGCATAGGCGATTTGCAGATCAAAACCGGTTCACTGCCTGCCAAAGCCACTTCTGAGATTGGTCAGGTCTCCAATCTGGATGCGCGGGTGGATGCCATTGACCCGGCCGTGACGCCGTTTGATGCCAACGATCCGGCCAGCTTCCACTCCTCCGGCACTGTGACTGTGTACGACTCACTGGGCAATGAACACGCCCTGACCCAGTACTATGTGAAAACCGGCGACAACAGCTGGAATGTGCACTACATGATGAACGGCGCCGAAGTCGGGCCTGAGGGTGGCCATGCCATCACCTTCGACAGCAAGGGCAAACTGGCCAGCGGTGGCGATATCACCCTGGATATTCCGGGCATTTCCGGTGCCGACAGCCTGCAACTGGCGCTGGATTATGGCAGCTGCACCCAGTATGCCGCCGACTACAACAACTCCAGCCTGAGTCAGGATGGTTACACCGCCGGTGAGCTCAACGGTATTCGTCTGGATGACAGCGGCATGATCTTCGGCACCTACACCAATGGTCAGGAGCAGCTGCAGGGCCAGGTGGTACTGGCGGACTTCAACAATCCCAATGGCCTGACACCGGTTTCCAACAATGCCTGGGTCGCGACCGCCGCAGCCGGTCAGGCGGTGATTGGCGCGCCGTCATCCGGCACCATGGGCTCCATCACAGGCGGCTATCTTGAAGGTTCCAACGTGGACACCACGGCGGAAATGGTCAGCCTGATGACCGCCCAGCGCAACTATCAGTCCAACGCCAAGGTGCTGGATACCAACTCCACCATGCAGCAGGCGCTGCTGAACGCAATCTGACGGTAAGCCATGGACAAGATGCTCTACACCGCGGCTCAGGGTGCCAGCCGCATTATGCAGGCCCAGACCATTGCCGCCAACAACCTGGCCAACGCCGATACCCCGGGCTTTAAGGCAGATCTGCAGCACGTTGCCGCCATGCGGGTGGACACAGTGCCTGCCGCCCTGCCCACCCGGGTACTGGCGCACACCCAGGACAGCGGCTTTTCCTCAGCCGCCGGTGTGGCACGCGCCACCGGCCGAACGCTGGATCTGGCTATCCGCGGTGACGGCATGTTCACCGTGCAGACCGATGCTGGCGAAGCCTATACCCGCCATGGCGGACTGGTGGCCGACGCCAATGGTCAGCTGACCATAGATGGCCGTGCCGTGGTCGGCGTTGACGGCCCGATCGTGCTGCCCGCCTACCGCGACCTGTTTATCAGCGACGAAGGCATGGTGTCTGTACTGCCTGATGCCGGCGGCATTATCGAAGAGGTCGGCCAGCTCAAGCTGGTCAATCCGCAGCAGGCCGATATCCGCAAGGCCGAGGATGGCCTGTTCTATGGGCTGGACGGCAACGAGCTGGCCGCCGCCAATGATCAGGTACGGGTGGACTCAGGGGTACTGGAGAGCAGCAATGTCGGCGCGGTCAATGAACTGATCGCCGCCATGGATTTAAGCCGCCAGTTTGAAGTTCAGGTGAAATTGATGAAAAGCGCAGAGAAGCTGGCCGACGCCGGTAACCGTCTGCTGCGCGACGCTTAACAGGAATACACACTATGCACAGCGCACTTTGGGTCAGCAAAACCGGTCTGACCGCCCAGGACGTCAAGATGACGACCATTGCCAACAACCTGGCCAACGTCAACACCACAGGCTTCAAGCGTGATCGCGTGGCCTTTAACGATCTGTTCTACCAGACGCAGCGTCAGCCCGGCGGCCAGGTGGATGAACTCAATCAGCTGCCTGCCGGTCTGCAGCTGGGTACCGGTACCCGGGTGGCCGGCACCCAGAAGGTGTTTACTGGTGGCGATATCATGACCACCAACCAGCAGCTGGATCTGGCCATTGAAGGTCAGGGCTTCTTCCAGGTGGAAGAACCCAATGGCGACCTGGCTTACAGCCGTGACGGTCAGTTCTACCGCAATGCCGATGGCCTGATGGTGACCTCTCAGGGCTTGCCACTGGTGCCGAATATCGAGATCCCCGAAGATGCGCTGACCATCACCATAGCCACTGACGGCATAGTCACTGCCCAGCTGGCAGGCCAGAGCGACGCCCAGGAGCTGGGGCAGATCACTCTGGCTCACTTCACCAACCCGGCCGGGCTGGAAGCCCGTGGTAACAATCTGTACCGGGAAACCGATGCTTCGGGTGCCGCCATCGAGGGCGTGCCCGGCGATGAGGCGCTGGGCCAGCTGCGCCAGGGCGCACTGGAAGGCGCCAACGTCAATGTGGTGGAAGAGATGGTGGAGATGATCTCCACCCAGCGTGCCTACGAGATGAACGCCAAAGTGGTGTCCGCCTCCGACGACATGCTCAAGTTCCTCAATCAGGCGCTGTAACCCAGAGATAAGGAGCTGATATGCGGCTTGTTGGACTGTTTCTGCTGCTGGTACTGGGGGGCTGCGCCTCCCATATTCCCGCGCCGGAGCAAAAACCCGGCACCCCGGACTGGGCGCCGCCGGCCATTGACTACACCCTGCCCGACGCCAAAGACGGCAGCGCGTTTCGTGCCGGCTATATGCTGACCCTGTTCAAGGATAAGCGGGCCTATCGGGAGGGCGATATTCTCACCGTAAATCTGGAAGAGAAAACCTACTCCAGCAAGCGTGCCAACACCCAGACCAGCAAGTCGCAGGAGATGTCCATGGGCATTCAGGGCAGCAGCGACGGTGGCAGTCTGGCGGCCAGCGGCGATGGCTCGCTGAGCCGTGGATTCAACGGCGCCGGTTCCACCACCCAGCAAAACCAGCTGACCGGCTCGATTACCGTGACGGTCGCCAAGGTGATGCCCAATGGCGTCCTGCTGATCCGCGGTGAAAAGTGGCTGCGCCTGACCCAGGGGGATGAGTATCTGCGGCTGCTTGGGCTTATTCGCGCCGAAGATATCGACAATGCCAACACCATCTCCTCCCAGCGGATTGCCGATGCCCGCATTATCTATGGCGGTCAGGGTGCCATTGCCGACAGCAATGCCATGGGGTGGGCGGCCCGCTACTTCAACAGCCCCTGGTTCCCACTGTGACAAGAGTGATTATGAAGCGAATTTTTTACGCCCTGGCGCTGTGTATCAGCCTGCTGGCGACACCGACTCAGGCCGCCGAGCGCTACTTGATGGATATCGTCGATGTTCAGGGCATACGTGACAACCAACTGGTGGGCTATGGCCTGGTGGTGGGTTTGGACGGTACCGGCGACAAAACTCAGGTGAAGTTCACCAGCCAGTCTGTGGTCAACATGCTCAAGCAGTTCGGGGTGCAGATTGAAGATGGCACCGACCCCAAACTCAAGAACGTCGCCGCCGTGGCCGTGGTTGCCACTGTGCCGCCACTGGCCAGTCCGGGACAGACGCTGGATGTGACCGTCTCCTCGCTGGGCGATGCCAAAAGCCTGCGCGGCGGCACCCTGCTGATGACCCCGCTGCGCGCCGTGGACGGCGAAATCTATGCGGTGGCCCAGGGTAATCTGGTGGTGGGCGGCGTCTCAGCCGAGGGGCGCAATGGCACCTCAGTCACCATCAATGTGCCCACAGTGGGCAGCATTCCCAACGGCGCGCTGCTGGAAGCCGCCATCAGCAGCAGTTTTGCCGACAATGCCACTGTTACCCTGAATCTCAAGCAGCCCAACTTCACCACCGCCCGCAATATCGAGCGTGCCATCAACGGCCTGTTCGGCCCGGATGTGGCCAAGGCGCAGAGTCATGCCAAAGTCAGCGTGCGCGCGCCCCAGAGTGAACGTGAGCGGGTGACCTTTATGTCCATGCTCGAAGAGGTGCAGGTTGCACAGGGCCGCAAGATCCCCAGAGTGGTGTTCAACAGCCGTACCGGCACTGTGGTGCTGGGTGGCGATGTGGTGGTGCGCAAGGCCGCCGTCAGCCACGGCAACCTGACCGTCACCATCACAGAGCAGCAAAATGTCAGCCAGCCCAACGGCGGCTACTTTGGTCAGGCGACCGGGGAAACCGTGGTGACCAGCGACTCCAAGGTGGATATAGATACCGGCAATGGCCATATGTTCATCTGGCCCGAAGGCACCTCGCTGGAAGAGATAGTGCGTGCCGTTAACAGCATGGGGGCCTCACCCATGGATCTAATGGCGATATTGCAGGCGCTGAGCGAAGCCGGCGCGCTGGAAGCGGATTTGGTGGTGATCTGATGAAACTAACCAATAACCAGGGGGTACTGGGCAAACTGGATGCCGGCGACCTGATCAAAAGCAATGGCGAATACGGCGCGCTCAAGCAGGTCAGCCAGCAGTTTGAAGCCCAGTTTCTGCAAACCGTGCTCAAACAGATGCGCACCGCCAGCGACGTGCTGGCCGATGAGGACAGCGTATTTTCCTCGCAGAATGATGGCATGTACCGCGACTGGTACGACAGCGAGCTGGCCGGGCATTTAAGCCAGGTGCAGTCCACCGGTCTTGCCGAAGTGATGACCGCACAACTGGCTGCCGGGCTTCAGTCCGGCGACGGTGCGGTCGCTCTCAATCAGCATAGAGGACAAGCCCAGCAACAGCCTGTCACCCACGCCATGCAGCCAGCGCTGATCCTGCCGTGGGTGTCCAAGGAGCCGAAATGAAAATGATCAACACCGCCTTATCCGGCCTCAATGCCAGCATGGCGGCACTGCAAACCATGGCCAATAACACCACCAATGGCATGACGCCCGGCTATTCCCGCCAGCAGGTGGTGTTCAGCTCAGTGGGCGGTGGTGCCTATGGTGCCGGTACAGGGGTGATGATTGAAGGAGTGCGGCGCATCTCGGATCAGTATCAGGTGGCCCAGTTGTGGCGCACCAGCTCGGATGTGGGCTTTGCCCAGGTGCAGGACAGCTACTTTGGCAACATAGAGCAGATCTTCGGCGCCGAGGGCAACAATATCTCCAAGGGACTGGATCAGCTGTTTGCCGCCATGAACTCAGCACTGGAGCAGCCCAACGAAATTGCCTACCGCCAGGCGGTACTCAATGAGGCCAACGGCATGGCGCAGCGCTTCAACTCCATCGCCGAAGGCATCAATGCCCAGCAGCAACAGATTGAAGGACAACTGGGCGCCTCGGTCAGCGAGGTGAATACCCTGCTGAAGAACATCGCCGGTTTCAACAAAGAGATCAGCGCCGCCCAGGCCAGCGGCACACCACCTGCTTCCCTGCTGGATGCCCGCGATGCCGCCATCGATGAGCTGGCAGGCCTTTTGGATATCCGCGTAGTCACCGACAGTCAGGGACTGGTCAATATCTCCTTGGCTCAGGGACAGCCCCTGCTCAGCGGCACCACTCATGCCAGTCTGCAAAACAGCACAGATGCGGCCAACCCGGATAAATCCGTACTGGCAATCCGCTTTGGCGATGCCAGCTTTCCGCTGAATGAATCCGCCGGTGGCAGTCTGGGCTCACTGATTGAGTACCGCGACAACAGCCTGAGCCAATCCAAGGCCTTTATCGATGAACTGGCTTCTACCCTGGCCGATGAGATGAATGCCGTGCTGGCCCAAGGCACAGATCTCAACGGCAATCCGGTCACCGAGCCGCTGTTCATTTACGAGGCCGGCAATCCATCCGGCAGCCTGCGCATCAATAAGAACCTCAAGCCCGAGATGCTGGGTTTCGGTAAAGATGGCAGCCCGGGGGATAACTCCAACCTCAAGGATTTAATTGCCCTGGCCGACAAGGAGTTCAGCTTTGACTCGCTGGGCACCAAAGCCTCCATGGGCGATGCCTTCGCCGCCAAAGTGGGTCAGCTGGGCTCCAGTGCCCGTCAGGCCGATATGGACAAAGACACGGCCATGGCGCTGCAGAAAGAAGCCCGAACCCAGTGGGCCGCCACCAGCGGCGTCAATCTGGATGAAGAAGGTGCCAACCTCATCATCTATCAGCAGGCGTATCAGGCCAATGCCAGAGTCATCGCCACCGCCGACCAACTGTTTCAATCACTGCTGTCCAGCTTTAACTAACGGAAGAGACTGATATGCGCGTTGCCATGTTGAACATGTACACCTCCAATATCTACAGCATGCAGAATACCCTGAGCACCATGGCGCATCTGGAGCAGCAGATGGCCAGCAGCAAGGCACTGCTGCGACCTTCCGATGACCCGATCGGCACGGTCAAGGTGCTCACCAGTGAACGTCATCTGGCGGCCACCGAGCAGTACATCAAGAATATCGACTCCCTGTCCTCCAGCCTGGAGCGCAGCGAAACTTACCTCTCCGGCATGGTGGATCTGCAAAACCGCATGCGCGAGATCTCGCTGCTGGCCAGCAATGGCAGCGCCTCGGCCGAAGACAGAGCCGCCTATGCCAGCGAGCTGACCGAGCTGCTGGAAAGCATGGTCGACAGCGTCAACGCCAAAGATGAGGCAGGCAACTATCTGTTTTCCGGTAATAAAACCAATACCGCTGCGGTCGCCAAAGACGCCTCGGGCCAATATGTGTATCAGGGCGACAACAACCACAGAGAGGTGCAGACCTCGGCCAATGCCTGGACCGAAGCCAATGTCACCGCCGGTGAGTTTCTGTTTGCCAATGGCAGCACGGATTTGCTGAATCAGACCCAGGCCCTGATCGACGCCCTCAATGATCCCGCCATGAGCCCGGGTAACAGCGGCTTTGATAACGTCATTTCACAGATGATGACCACCCTGGATGACACCCTGGACAGCTGCAACAGCGCCATTACCGATATCGGTGGCAAGCAGAACAGCCTGCAGCTGGCCAAGGGTGCCCATGAGGAGATGGCATTGTTTAACGAAGAGGTGATTGGCGAAACCGAGGCGCTGGATTACCCCAGCGCCGTGTCTGAGTTTCAGATGCGATTAACGGCGCTGCAGGTCTCCCAGCAAAGCTTTGTCAAAATCAGCAAGCTGAGCCTGTTCAATCACCTTTGAGCTTATACCAAGTTGGTATAACCCCGACTTCTCTTGCGGCATCAGTGCCCGATCAGCTGATGCCGCCTTTTTATTTTAGGATCAGCACACATGATCAACGGCGTATCCGATGCCCTCAGACTGGCGGGACAATTGGCTCCGGTCAGCCAGACCGTCAAATCCAGCCTCAGCGGCACAGATAAGCCATCAGCCAATGCCCAGGCCAGTGTCGGGCAGTTTCGTGCTACCGCCTTCGAGCGCTGGGCGCAAATGACCCAGGCCCAGCACAGGGTCAGCTCTGCCCAGCTCGCCATTCAGGCACAAAACAGCCTGCTCGGGTCGCTCAAACAGATGCTGAGCCTCATCCCGCAGGCGATGAAACAGCCACAGGCGCAGGCCAGACTGGAGCAACTGCGCAGCCAGCTGTGCAGCAACAGACCCTGCTATCTCGGCCTGCCGCTGCTGGATCATCAGTTCAGCCTGCGACTCAATCCTGCAAGACCGCAGCGCCGGCGGTTTCGGCTGCGCTCAGTCAGCCTGACTACGCCCAAAGCCAGAGATGAGCAGCTGATGTGGCAACTGCCCACCGCGGATGGGCCTGTGGTGCTCAGCCTGCAGCTGCCGGCCAACGCTCAGGCGCAGGAGCTGGCCGCATTGCTGAATATGGCGCTGGCGCCCCATGGCATCGGCATTGAGGGCAGTGAAGATGGCCGGGAAACCCTGCTGGAGTGTGACGAGGCACTCTGGCCACTGCTCAAAGACGGGCTGCAGCTCAAAGGTCAGGGCTACCGCTTGCCCGCAGGCGAAAGCCGGCAGATCAAAGTGCAGGAGATACTGCACTGGCAGGACCCCAGAGAGTGGGATCTGAGCAGCGCTGCCGGACTCAAACAAACCGAAATCAAATTGCAGAAGGTGTATCGCAAACTGAGTGAGCAGATCCGCCAGACCCAGGCTCAGTTGCAGCATCTGGGCACAGTGCTGCACACCCAACCGGCCGCGCCTGAAGCTGAACTGCTGCAAACCGTCAGCACCCAGTTCGCCCAAAGCCCCTTTGCCGGTCAGCTCAAAGCCCTGCTGGCACAGGCCAATCTCGGCCGCCAGCAGGCCAAAGAGCTTTTAAATAACCAATAAATACAGTTAGTTATAAATTATTTTAAGGGATAAATTCAGTTTGGTTTTTGCCTGTCGCTCTTTTCTCTGTGAGACATAGATAATTTCGCAACGGAGACTTACCATGCTGTCTGTACATACTAACTACTCTTCCCTGGTCGCCCAGAATTCTGTCAACAAGAACAACAGCCTGCTGTCAAACGCCATGGAGCGTCTGTCTACTGGTCTGCGTATCAACGGTGCCGCTGACGATGCAGCCGGTCTGCAGATCGCCAACCGCCTGAACGCCAACGTAGTGGGTATGACCACTGCCAGCCGTAACGTTAACGACGCCACTTCCATGCTGCAGACTGCCGATGGCGCGCTGGACGAGCTGACCAACATCGCCAACCGTCAGAAAGAACTGGCGACTCAGGCTGCCAACGGCGTGAACTCCTCTGCTGATATGACTGCTCTGAACGATGAATTCCAGGCGCTGACCACTGAAGCTGCCCGTATCATGAACAACACCGAATACGCAGGTAACAACCTGTTCGACAAGCTGAACGCCGGTGTGAGCTTCCAGATCGGTGCAGGCAGCGCAGAAAAGCTGACCGTAACCGTGGCTGACCCGGCAGCGGTAACCGGTGACCTGACTTCTCAGGCCAACGCCACCACAGCTATCGACACCATCGACACTTACATCGACGCCGTTGGTGCGGCCCGCTCTAACCTGGGTGCCAACATCAACCGTCTGGAGCACACGGCGTCCAACCTGGCCAACGTGACTGAAAACACCACTGCTGCTGCCGGTCGTATTATGGATGCCGATTTCGCCAAGGAATCTGCTGCCATGACCAAGAACCAACTGCTGGTGCAGGCCGGTACCAACGTACTGTCCAAGGCCAACCAGAACACAGGTCTGGTTATGGGTCTGCTGGGCTAATTGGAGCCCGGGTCGGTTCACCCCATCGAAGCGACCCACTTTCTCCTTATACCTCCCGTTATCGTGTGCAACGCCCTCTTTCGAGGGCGTTTTTTATTTCACGCTTGCGCCATAAATGTCTCATCCCGGCTTTAAACCCAGCCCTCCATGGCCGCCTTAAACAAACAGAAGGAAGCGGTTAAACACAGGAAATTTCGGTTCCGCCCCTTCCTCTGCCAAGGGGAAATTCCGCATTTCCCTTACGCCACCAACAAAGCATTAATTGCTTTAAAAAACTGAACCTTACAACTCAACAACCAGCTGGCATATGGCTTGCTATGGCAGAGCACAGACTCCACCCATGGCCTGCGTCCAAACCAGCGCAGGAGGACAAGCATGATTTCCGGAATGAGCGGAGCCCAATTCGCCGAGCAGCTGATCGCCGCCGAGCGCATGGGCAAGGACCAACTCTACAAAGCACAGAAGACCAAGTATCAGGATCAGCTCGATGCCTACAAGCTGCTGGACCGATCCATGGACAAGATCATCAGCAAGCTGGAGAAGCTGGAAAACGGTGCCTTCGAGGCCAAGAAAGCCGAAGTAACCGGTGAGAATGCGGCCATCACAGTCAGCAAGGATGCGCCGGCCGGTGACTATGAGATGCAGGTTCATCAGCTGGCTCAGGCCCACCAGCTGAGCAAGAGTTTCAGCTCGGAAACCGAGTTGCTGCCCTCCTCCGGGGTGCTGAGCATCAATGTCGCCGGCAAGCAGCTGGATCTGGATATGTCTGTGCTCAACGCCGATGGCAGCAAAACGGTCACCAGCCTGCGGGACATGATCAACCAGCATCCGGATAACCCGGGCGTGCAGGCGAGCCTGGTGCGCACAGGAGGTCAGGTTGAACTGATGCTGACCTCCAAAGAAACCGGTGCCGCCAGCAATATGAGCGTGCAAATGAACGGCGCCGACTGGGGCATGACCGAACGCCGTGCGGCGCAGGATGCGCAAATCACCTTAAACGGCATCGACATCAGCAGCGCCAGCAACCAGCTGACCAATGTCATCGATGGCGTGGACATCGAACTCAAGCAGGCCCACAGCGCAGGCCAGTCCAGCATGATCAGCATCAAGGCGGACTATGAGGCCAGCGAACAGGCGGTGGAAGACTTTGTCGATGCCGTCAACGACCTGCTCAATCAGATCAACAGCCTGACCCGCTCTATGGGCGCCGAAGTGCTGGATGAGGACGATAAAGACAAGGACAAAGACGACAAGGATGAGGACAAGGATGACGATCGTCCTACCTCGGTGGATGAAGATCAGATTGGCATTCTCAAGGGTGACAGCACCATTCGTACCCTGCAGGGCAAGCTGCGCAACATAGTGTTTGCCGAGGCCCCCAACGGCATGCGCCTTGGCGATATCGGCATTGAACTGACCCGCAGCGGCAAGCTGGAAATCGACTCGGACAAGCTCACCAGCGCACTGAAAAGCAATCCGGCCGGACTGACCGAGATGTTCACCGCTAAAGGTGGTCTGGTCGATCAGCTGGAAACCACCATCACCCCCTTCACCAAGTTTGACGGTTATCTGGATAACAAGAAGGACACCCTGGACGGCCAGCTGGATCGGGTGGAAGACAATATGGATCGTCATAACCGTCTGATGGAACAGAGATATCAAATTTATCTGGGGCAGTTCACTGCGATGGAATCCGCCATCAATGAAATGAACTCCGCCAGCATGCTGTTTTACTGAGGACATCGCCCATGATGCTAAATGAACAAGATCCTTTCAGCGGTTACCGCCAGGCCAGTCTCGAGGCCAGAGCGGCATCGGCCAATCCCCATGAAATGGTGCGCATGCTGCTGGAAGGCCTGCAGGAAGAACTGGCCCGCGCCGCCGGCCATATGCAGCGCAAGGCCTATGAAGACAAAGGCAAGAGCATCAACAAGTGCCTGAACATAGTGCACGGGCTGGACGCCATGCTGGACATGGATAATGGTGGCGAAGTCGCCGCCAACCTCAATCGTCTGTACGACTACTGCAGCCGCCAGCTGGTCAGCGCCAGTGTCGACAACGATCCGGCCGGACTCAAGCCGGTGGTGGACGTCATCAACCTGATCCAGGAAGGCTGGGCAAACCTGAACTGAGGCACGGCATGACTTCCCCATCAAACAAACACGCGCCCAAGGGTGCAGAAGTGCGTTACTGGCAGCAATTCCAGCAGGCGCTGGTGCGTCACGCCGACAAAGGCGATCTGGATGCGCTGCGGGCGGTGAATCGCAAGCTGGTCAATGCGCTGATCCAGCGCGGCGCACCGCAAAGCCATGCCGAGCTGGTGGCCCGACAGGAGCTGGCGCAGTGCCATCAGGCAATTATCCAGCGGCTTAAACAGGATAAGGATGAGCTCGCCCGCAGCATGCAGGCGTTTCGCGCCAATCAGGACGGGCTGGCCGCCTATGAGCTGACAGCCCTCAGCTCAGTACCAATCCTGAGCTCGAAAGCAGCCCTGAGCCTGGAAACAGCCCTGAGCGCAGGCGCAAGCCAGAAAGTTGCCCTGAGCACTGGCACGAGCACAGCCGCAGAGCCTGCTCAGCAACCGGCATCTGCCCCTCATCAGCAAGGATACCCTTCCCCCTATGGCGATTGATTTATTGTTGAGTCCGCAGGCATCAGCCAGACAGGCGCTCTCAGTCAAACCGGCGCTGGATAGTGCCGGTGGCCGGGAGGACAGTTTCAGCCTGCCAGACACTCAGGCCTCAACTCAGACCTCAGAAACTCGCAAGAGTCAGGTGCAAAGCGCTGACGGCCAGCCCTCCCGCCCGGCAGAGACCGAAGAGGCCAACGACACTGCTGATGCGCATCAAAGTGCACACAGCGTGGCAACTGACGACTCTGGTACGCCAACTGGCGCGCTGGCAGATGGACGGTCAGGTTTGCAGGCAGATATTGACCCGCAATCTGCGACTCAGGGAGCACTGACGCCGGAGCGATTGCTGCCACCCTTTGGTCGGACTATGCCGCAGGGCGCCATTGCAGACACAGCAGCCTCATTGAGTTTCGCACAGATGAGCGGGGCACCGTCAGGTACAGCAGTAACCAGCGCCGCCGGCGCTGTGACCACGACCAACGGCATGGCAATGCTGAGTGGCAAACTGCCAACAGCCGCAGGATCAGTCACTGCGGCACATTCCGGCTCGCAGGCAAGCGCACTGGCGGCATCCGGAGTGATGAGTGCTCAGCCATCGGCCACAAGCCAGTCCGCTACAGGGCAATCGATTGGCTCAGGACTGTTTCCGGGCTCAGGGCTGTCGATAAGCTCAGGGCTGCCTTTTGGCTCAGAACAATTCAGCAGCTCAGGGCTGTCGACCAGCCCGGCAACCTCCAGTCTGCCCTCGGGCGACGGTCTGCCCGGCATGTCTCAGCTGGGCGGCACACTGATGCGCTCAGCGGCCGATACGGCGCCAGCCAATGCGCTGTCGCAGGCTATGGCCAGCGCATCGTCAGTGGATGGCACGGCGACAGACGCCACAGCCCGTCCGCCAATCAGCCAGTGGGGCCCCTTGCCGCTGACCGCCGCAGCCGCGGCGCCCCAGCACGCCAGAGAGTTACTGCCGCCGCTGCGGGATCAGCTGAGATTCCAGCTGGATCAGCGCATCCAGCACGCCGAGCTGCGCCTCGACCCACCGGATATGGGCAAAATCGACCTGAATATCCGTCTCGATGGCGATCGCCTGCACATTCAAATGCATGCTGCCAACAACCAGATCCGCGATGCGCTGCAAAGTGGCCTCGATCGCCTGCGTGCCGAACTGGCGCAGGATCATCAGGGCGATATTCAGCTGGATATCGGCCAGGGCGAACAGCAGGGTCAGCAGCATGCCAGCGGGCGACAGGACAGCCGTCTGGCCTCAGCCACTGTGGCCGACGCTACCACTGAAGCGCCCCATTCAGGTTTGTCGCCCCATGCGGATGGCGGCCTCAACCTGCTCGCCTGACCTCAGGAGAACCTATGTCATTTATCAAAAAGCACGCTAAAACCGCCGTTATCGCCCTGACCTGCTCGGGTGCCGCCTTTTATCTGGGCTGGCAGTCACCGCAGCTGCTGGGTGAACGTTTCGAGCACCCCAAGGCGGCCACTGCAGCCGCCAATTTCTATCCGCTGGAGCGTTTCATTATTTCCGTCCCCGGCGAGGAGTATCAGCACTATGTGCTGCTGGAGCTGGCACTGAAATCCTCCAGCGCCAACGCCAAGCATCTGCTGAGTCAGGCCGACCCGCTGGTGCGCAATTCGCTGATGAAGATGTTTGCCGGAAAGCAGGTGCAGGAGCTGAATCAGCCCGACAACCTGGAGCAGCTGCAAACAGAAGCCAAAGGCCTGTTGACTCAGGTACTTAAAGAGAACCAGTTCGCGGTGCAGATCGACGACGTGCTGTTTACCCGGCTGGTGATTCAATAGGAGAAACTATGGTGAACGCGGAACAACTGGCCTATCAGGAGCCATTGGCGCACTCAGCCAAACGCCTGAGCGAAGCCCAGCTGATGACTCAGTACCTGCCATTGGTGAAACGCTGTGTATCGTCATTGCGCAGCCACTGCGGCCCCATGATGGAACCCGAGGACATGGAGCAAATCGCCATGATGGCATTGCTGGAAGCCGGTCGCCGTTATCCCGGTGACTATGATCCCGGATTTATTTCCTTCGCCGGTCAGCGTATCCGCGGCGCCATTCTCGATGAACTCAGACGCCAGGACTGGCGTCCGCGGCCGGTGCGCCAGCAGGCCCACGAACTCAATGACACAGTGCGCCAGTTGACCCGCGAACTGGGGCGGCCACCGTCGGATACCGAAGTGGCCGGTGCCCTGTCACTGTCGCCCGAGAACTATCGGCAGCGCCTGTTTGCCATTCAGGCCGAGTCCATGGCCAGCCTGGATGATCTGCTGGCCATCGGCTGTGAGCCGGGTCAGGACGAAGGGGAAATTGACCGCTTTCAACGTCATAAGACGCTGGAAGCCGCTATCCGCAAATTGTCCAAAAGAGATCAGGTGATCCTGTCGCTTTATTATCAACATGAACTGAATTTAAAAGAGATTGCCGCCACCCTGGGGCTAACCGAAACCCGTATCTGCCAGCTGCACAAAGCAGCCGTCAAACAGCTTAACGGGCTCTATCAGGAGTGGCGCTGACTCCAACAGGTGACAGCAGATGAATAAATTTGTGGGACTGATCGTGATTATCCTGTCCGTGTTCGGCGGCTATGTATGGGCCGGTGGACTGCTGGGCGCACTGTGGCAACCTGCTGAAATATTGATTATTTTCGGTGCGGCCGTGGGCGCATTGGTAATCGCGACCCCCAAACCGGTACTTCTGGATATGCTCAGCCAGTGCCGCAATCTGTCGAGCGAGCAGGAAGACCCTGAACTCTATCCCCAGCTGTTCGGCCTGATGAGCATGCTGATGACCCAGATCCAGTCACAGGGGCTCAAGGTGCTGGATGCCCACATTGAAAATCCCAATGAAAGCTCGCTGTTTCTGATGTATCCCACAGTGCTGGAGCACCCTCAGGTGCTGCAGTTCCTCATCGACAACCTCAGATTGCAATCCATAGGCAAAATCTCCGCCCATGATCTGGAAACCATTCTGGAGGAGGAGATCCACCGCATCGAACATGACGCCCTGCGGCCTTCGGAAGCCATTGCCAAAATCGCTGAGGCAATGCCGGGCTTCGGTATTCTGGCAGCAGTGATGGGCATCATCATCACCATGTCCAATATCGATGGTCCCATCACCCTGATTGGCGTCAAGGTAGCCGCTGCACTGGTGGGCACTTTTATCGGTATTTTTGCCTGCTACTGCCTGTTCGATCCGCTGGCCAAAGCGCTGGAGCATCAGGTGGAGCGGGATGTGACCCGGCTGCGCTGTATCGCCGCCATGCTGTCGACCTTTGCCAAGGGCAAACCGCCGATGCAGGCCATTGATGCCGGCCGTAAACAGATCCAACTGGAAAACCGCCCCAGCTTTATTGAACTGGAGCAGATGCTGATGGAGCAGCGTTTCTGATGGCCGTACCAAGCGATCCCCTGATTATCCGCAAGCGCCCCAGAGGCACCAAACAAGGCGCCCACGGCGGTGCCTGGAAAGTGGCCTTCGCCGATTTCACCCTGGCCATGATGGCGCTGTTTATGGTGCTGTGGATCATTCAGGTGGCGGATCAGAAAGAGCGGGAAATGGTGGTGCAGTACATCAATGGCGACCTGTTTGCCGCCGGTGAGATGAACCCGTTCGACATCAGCAACAGTCCATCGCTGATTGATCTGCAGGGCAATATGCAGGTGCAGCCGGGCGCGATACCCACCCACCACGCAGGCACAGACAAAGCCGGTGCGTCACTGCATGTGCGGGTTCCTGAGGGTGAAAAACAGACCAAGGCGGGCCTTGGCCCCAAACTCAATTCACTGGTACCCGGCGAGTTTGCCACTCAGGCCCAGCTGGAGCTGCTGGCGCGCGAGCTGGATCAGGTAATCGAATCGGCGCAGATGGGCGCCAACGTGGCACTGCAGGTTGTGCCTCAGGGCATACGCATTCTCATTCACGACAGCGATAAACAGGCCATGTTCAAACTGGGGCAGGCACAGATGCAGCCCTATTTTGAAGATCTGTTGATGGCGCTGGCACCGCTGCTGGGTAAGGTGAAAAACGGCCTGACTATCTCAGGCCACACAGATGCGCTGCCCTATGTAGGCCGCAGCTATACCAACTGGGAACTGTCCAGCGACCGTGCGCTGATCGCCCGCCAGACCCTGGAGTACAGCGGCGTCGCCCCGGCTCAGCTGCTGCAGGTGACCGGCATGGCGGCGCGGATGCCGCTGATCCCCCAAGACCCTTACCACGCCAAAAATCGCCGTATTGAAATTATGGTGCTGACCCGGGAGGCCGCCGAGGAACTCACCGGTCTGCTGACCGGCCAGATGCTGCCCAAAGCCCACCAGGCAGCCCAGATGAATCAACCCAAAGCCAGATACCCGGGCGCGACCTCGGTGCTGGAGCAATAGGATGAGCAGCAAAGACCGGCAGGATCCGCGACGGGCACATCCGAGGATCAGCCTGCGCCTGAGTAAAGACGCCGATCTGCTGCTGGCCTGTGATGGCGTCACTGTCAGCCTCGAGCATCCCCAGTGGTGGAAGCCGGGACGCATTGGCGTGGCCAATATCAAGGACATCAGCCGCGGTGGTGTAGGCCTTATCAGCAGCAGCCGGCTGACTGCCGGCCAACAGTTGCAGCTGAAAATGGATGACATCAGCCTGCCGGTGATTATCACCCATGGCCGCAACGTGCAGGGGCCGCTGAATTTTTACGGTGCCTGCTATCAGGATGTCAGTGATGAGCTGTTGCTCAAAGCAATGAAGTGGGTACGGGCCAAGAAGCGTCTGTACCGTTTTCCCAGAGAGAAGGGAATGAGCTGTTTGTTCATGGATGAAGGATAAATATTATGACCAGTACGTTTAATCGAAGAGGCCCTGACGGCCCGCAAAAAGTCTTTCTGTACCTTATCCTGCTGGGTTGGCTGATGCTGATCTGGCTGGCGCTCAATATCCATTCCATGAGCAGTCGTTACGGCATCATCAGCTCACTGTTGCTGCTGTTATTCAATCTGCTGCTGGTGGCGATTTGCTATCGCCGCGCCCGCCGCACCGACGATGGCTATCTCATCTATCCGGTGGTGGGCTCATCCATCGGCAGTTATATGCTGATTGCCTGGTATTTTCTGGCCTGATATTCAGCCCTGAGGTGCCGGGCACTGGCCTGCTTACACCACCAGTCTGTGCTGTTGCCGGATATAGTCGATAAAGTCGGCTTCCGGCAGTGGCTTGCTGAACAGATATCCCTGGAAGCAGTCGCACCCCAGCGACTGCAGATACCTCAGTTGTGTCAGGGTCTCTACCCCTTCAGCCACCACTTCCAGATTCAATGAATGGGCCATGTCCACCACGGCTTTGACAATCGCATCGGAGGCGCAGTCATCACCGATTTTCTGCACAAACGAGGCATCGACCTTCAGCCGTGACAGTGGCAATGACTGCAGATAGCTGAGAGAGGAATAGCCGGTGCCGAAGTCATCGATGGCGATGTGCAGGCCATGGGCCTTGAGCGCCTTCATGCGTTCGCTGATGGCATCGACATTATTGAGCAGCGCATATTCGGTCACTTCCAGCTCCAGCGACGCCGATGTCACGCCAGAGCGCTGCATCAGCTCAAATAACTGGGGTGCAAACGAAGCCTGATTGAACTGACGGGCACTGACGTTGACCGCAATGGCCGGCACCGACAGCCGGATGTGCGCCATGCGGGTGACAAACCGGCATACCTCTTCCAGCACCCAGTTACCTATATCCAGAATGATGCCGGAGTTTTCTGCCACCGGAATAAAGTCCGCTGGCGAGATAAAGCCGCGCTCCGGGTGATACCAGCGCAGCAGGGTCTCGGCGCTGACCACTTCTCCCCGGGCATCCATGATGGGCTGGAACACCAGAGAGAATTGGTTGCGCTCAATGGCATATCTGAGCTCATTGTGCAGCCACAGACTGTCCAGCGCATTGTGCTCCATGGATTCGGTGTAAATACAGCTGTGATTGCGGCCATCCTGCTTGGCCTGATACATGGCGATATCCGCCCATTTGAGCAGGTTCTCTGGGGTATGACCGCCATTCTCGATAAGACAAATCCCCACACTGGCCGAAATGGTCAGTGGCTGGTGGTCCACCATAAAGGGGCGCGACATGATCTGACGGATCCCCCCGCCCATGGCCTGCGCACGGCGGGTGGCGCTTTCACCGTCCCGTCCCAGGCCATAGGCCAGAATGGCAAACTCATCGCCACCCAGGCGGGCCACCAGCGCATTGTTGGAGAAATATCCCGACAGCCGGTTGGCAACCTGAATCAGCAGACGGTCGCCGGTCTGGTGACCAAGGGCTTCGTTGATGGTTTTAAAGTTGTCCAGATCCAGCACAAACAGGGCGGCAATCCGCGGCTGCTGACTGGCCTGCTGCAGATAGCGCTCCAGCGCATCCATCATGGCACTGCGGTTCACCAGATGAGTGAGCGCATCATGATTGGCCTGATAGGCCATGGCCTCTTCGTTGCGAATACTCTCCGACACATCGGTGTGGGAACCGATAATACGCGTCGGATTGCCACGCATATCCCAGCTGACCTGCATGGCTCTGTCCAGCACCCAGACGAAATGACCATCACGGTGCTGCAGCCGGTGAATGTTTTCAAATTCGGGGATTTCACCGGCAATAAACTGATTCAGCTCCTTGAGCACCTGTTGCAGATCATCCGGGTGAACCCGTCCTGACCAGGTTTCGAAACAGGACTCCAGCTCATCCGGACGATAGCCCAGCATGCCTTTCCAGCGCTCGGACAGGTACACCTGACCGGTTTGAATATTCCAGTCCCAGATCCCATTGTGGGAACCGTCCACCGCAAACAGCCAGCGCTGCTCGCTGTCACTGAGACGCTCCTGCAGATTCTGCCGCTGCTGGCGATACCAGCCCATCTTCTTTTGCAGCAGTTTCATCTCCCGCGACGGACAGCCGCGCATGGTGCCATCAGCGGCAATGCTCTGCAGCGGCCTCACCACCGCGACATACAACAGTCCAAGCGACAGCAGGATCACCAGAATCGCCAGTACCGACAGCACATAAAACCGTTGTTTCAGCTCCTGATACTGGTGTTTGAAAATCGGGGTCATGTCGTACTGAACAAAAATAAGCTGCTGATTCTGTTTGTCATTATCAGCAAGTGATACCGGGTAGTAGGCCTGCAGCCGACTGCGTTTGGGGTCAAAGTCGAAGACTACTTCATGGTGACGCAGCGCCCGTTGATGATAGTCGTTGCGAAATCCGGCGATCATCTCACCGGCACTGGTACCTTCCCAAATCAGGTAGTTGGCATAGTCAATGCGGCCACCGGGACGCACCATCAGATAGGCAGTGAAGTTGGAGTCCAGCGTCAGCAAGGCCAGCTCCTGGCGAATGCGCTGACTGTCGGCACGGGACAGTGCGGTACGCAGAATATAGGACATACGCTGCAACTGCAGCTTCAGCCTGCTCTGAGTTTCCTCCCTGATCTGTTCTCGCTGCTGCAGCCCTTCGTAATGAAAGCCAACCCCCAGAGTCAGGGCTGCGACCAAACACAGGATCAGGGCCGCCAACACAAGCAGTGGCGGTCGGGAAAATATGCGCACCGGGTACCTATAATTATTTGAATATATATGCAGATTAAAGCGACAGAACAATGCTAACTGTTAACAGCTTTAATCGCAAAATGAAACTCGCATCAAATTATTTCAACACAGTAATGTGACAACAGGCCGGATTCTGTCAGACCGGTCGGCACCATTTCGGCATCGTGCTAGTCTATGGCCACTGTATGTTTTTGGAGAACCCATTTTGGACGAAAAACTCAGGCAGCATATTGCCGAGTGGTTGACGGCAATAGGTATAGATGCACAGCCCGCTGAGGGGATACCGACCCTGGTGATGATCATCGCCAGTCTGCTGGTGGCGTTAATCGCCTACATCATTGTACGAAGAGGCGTGATCCGCGCCATCAACATGGTGATCAAGCGTTCAAAAGCCACCTGGGATGACAGCTTCATGCACTTTAAGGTGCTGGAAAAGCTGGCATTGCTGGTACCGGCGCTGGTGATCAACCTGTTGGTCCCCATCGCCTTATCTGAACATGCCCTGCTCTCCAGCCTTATCGATCGGCTGCTCAGCGTCGCCATTGTCGTACTGATGATCCGCGCAGCCTACGCCTCGCTGGATGCCGCCAATGAAATCGCCGACCTCAATCTGGTCAGCCGGCGTATGCCCATCAAAAGCTTCGTGCAGCTGTGCAAGCTGTTCCTGTTCTTTGTCGGCATCATCCTGTGTATTTCGGTGCTGGCCAACCAGTCGCCGGTCATCTTCCTCTCCAGTTTGGGTGTGGCTACCGGTCTGGTGATGCTGGTCTTCCGCGATACCATTCTGGGCTTTGTGGCCGGTATTCAGCTGGCGGCCAACCGCATGGTGAGCCAGGGCGACTGGATCCAGATGGATAAATACGGTGCCAATGGTTCGATTGAAGAGATCTCCCTGACCACGGTCAAAGTGCGCAACTGGGACAACACTCTGACCATGATCCCCGCCTATGCGCTGGTGCAGGACGCCTTTAAAAACTGGCGCGGCATGTCTGAGTCCGGTGGCCGGCGTATTACCCGGGCGGTGAATATCGATGTGGATTCCATCCGTTTTCTGACCGTGGATGATATCGCCCGGCTGGAGCGGATCAATCTGCTCAAGGAGTATCTGGCAGGCAAGAAGAAAGAGCTGACTGAGTACAACCGCAGCATCGAGGCCGGTGAAGATCCGGTTAACGGCCGCTACCTGACCAATGTCGGCACCTTCCGCGCCTACCTCAAGCAGTACCTGATCAAGAGTGACAAGACCCGCAAGGACATGACATTACTGGTGCGTCAGCTGGAGCCTGGACCAACCGGTCTGCCCATTCAGGTGTATGTATTTACCAACGACACCCGCTGGGCATACTACGAAGATATTCAGGCCGATCTGTTCGACCATATCTATGCCATTTTGCCGGAATTTGGCCTGCGGCCATTCCAGAACCCCACAGGCGAGGATATGCGTAATATCAACTCCGTGGTAACGCCCCAGCTGATCAAGCCGGGCCTGGAGTAACCCCTTATGGTCATGGCTGTGCCAGCAGCCATGACCTGAGCTTTATGCCATTCTTCTGCCAATTCCCCCCAAAAGGCTGATTGCCCTTCATCCCCCTGCGCTGGCATCTTGCTGCTCATAGCTCACAAAAATACCAATAAGAGATGTTATGAGATACCTGCTGATCCTGCTGTTGCTGACAGGCCTGCCTGGCTGCAAGAGTACCGGTCCCGCCATTCCGGTTGCGGCGCAAACCAACCAGGCCAGGCTGGATGACACCTTCAAACCCCTCTCCCGCCACACGGCCAACTACTTCTTCGTGGAAAAAATTGATGGTGAAGCCGTTCTCAATGGTGCCGACCGGGCCTATTCGGCCAGCACAGGTCAGGGGCGACTGGTACTGGAGAGTATGTCCAGACCACTTCAGGCCGACAGGACTTATCTCATTACACTAAAAGGAAAAACCCAGCACAGCTCGTCACTGATTGCACTGGCTTCGGGGATTAACACTGTGACCGGCGAAGTGGAATTTACACCACAATCCAATGGCTTCTATAGAGTCACGGGCGGGCTCAGCGAAGACAAAGGCACAATCTGGATTGAAGATCTGCAGGGCAACAGGGTCAGTGCCCTGGTTGAAAGAGTGGCTGAGCAGACCCAGATCGACAGCCAGCTTCCCCCATCCCAAACCGTGCAGGACAAGGCCGAACTGTTTAAAGGTGTCAAACCCGGCGAATCGGTTCAATCCGTGATTCACAGACTCGGCCCGCCGGATGAGACCCAGATAATAGAGGGCAGTTTTTGGGCGGCCAAGCGGGCGCTGGTCAAACATAGTTACACTCAATACGGCAGTATCACCTACATGACCGCCGGTATTAATGGCAAGGAGCCAATCTCAGTGGTGGAGGTGACAGTCGCCATGCAAGCTCCTGAGGATATCGACGCCCTCAAAGCCTCAATGGCCACCGCCAGCGCGCAGCAGTTAAGGCAAACGGCGCAGCGCTATGCCAACAATCCGGGTACCACCAGCAGCGTACTGGATATCTTCGCCCAGAAAATCTGGGATGAACGCAATACTCAGGACAGCACCATGCTGGATGCCATTTCCTGGATGTGTACTGCCATTGGCAGCAGCCGTAATGGCCGTTATCGTCAGGCCCTTGAGGAGATCAGCGGCAATACCGCCGCCAACAAGCTGAAAAAATATGCCGATAAGGCGCTGTCCAAACTGGGCAAGGGTGGCACCCAGTTCCAGTTAAATAAGTAATACCAATTTCATTTAATAGTTGATTTGTTTCAGCGGGAGTTCAATGCGCTTGAGACAAGGCGAGTCGGCGAAGTCATAGTGGTGCTATGTCAAGACGGCTCAACGCAGTATCAAGCGCATTGAAACCCGCACTAAGTGAGCGTGTCAGGCTTCCTGCTTCTGTGTTGCATTGCTCTCAAAGGGAGCCACCCTTAGTCAATCAATGCGCCTTGAATCAGAATCCCTGACACGCTCTGAATTGATCAAACTATTAATGAAGTTGGTATAAAACCCATATCAAAAAATAAACCCGGCCTTGGCCGGGTTTATGCTGATTAATACCCTTTAAAAGCTGGGCATCATGCCTGCAGGCAGGTAGCGGTTGTAGGAAGCGCTGTACAACAGGTCAGTGGCGTTCTCTATGTCAGGGCCGAAGTATCTGTCCTTGTCATAGTAGGCCACCAGTTCGCGAAGCTCAGCCTTGGCCGCCGCCACCGCCTCGCTTGGCTTGAGCGGCGCACGGAAATCCAGCCCCTGAGCGGCCGCCAGCAGTTCAATCGCCAGCACGCCGCGGGTGTTCTCGGCCATATCCCGCAGGCGGCGGGCAGCAAAGGTGGCCATGGAAACATGGTCTTCCTGGTTGGCCGAGGTTGGCAGACTGTCTACCGAAGCCGGATGGGCATAGGTCTTGTTTTCCGAGGCCAGTGCTGCGGCCGTCACCTGAGCGATCATAAAGCCTGAGTTCACCCCGCCGTTTTGCACCAGAAATGGCGGCAGCTTGGACAGGTTGGAGTCAATCAGCAATGCAATGCGACGCTCGGCAATGGCCCCCAGCTCGGCAATGGCAATCGCCAGATTATCCGCCGCCATGGCCACCGGCTCGGCATGGAAGTTACCGCCCGAGATGATGTCGCCATTATCGGTAAACACCAGCGGGTTATCGGTGACGCCATTGGCCTCAACCCCCAACACCTCGGCGGCATGGCGGATTTGCGTCAGACAGGCGCCCATCACCTGCGGCTGGCAGCGCAGCGAGTATGGGTCCTGCACTTTTTCACAGTTGGCGTGGGCCAGGCTGATCTCAGACTCGTCACCCAGCAGATGACGGAACACGGCGGCTGAATCTATCTGGCCCTTCTGACCGCGCACCTCGTGAATGCGCGGGTCAAACGGGCTGCGGCTGCCCATGGCGGCTTCCACACTCATGGCACCAATCACGCTGCCGGCGGCAAACAGGTCTTCGGCGTGGAACAGACCTTCCAGCGCCAGCGCCGTGGAGGCCTGGGTGCCGTTGAGCAGGGCCAGCCCTTCCTTGGCCGCCAGCTCCAGCGGCTCAAGCCCGGCAATCTCCAGCCCCTCTTTGGCTGACAGAATTTGCCCTTTGTAGCTCATCTCGCCTTCGCCCAGCAGCGGCAGACACATGTGCGACAGTGGTGCCAAATCGCCGGACGCACCCACTGAGCCCTTTTCAGGCACGCAGGGATAAACTTCAGCGTTAAGCAGGCTCATGAGAAATTCAATCACCTGCAAACGGATGCCGGAAAAGCCCCGTGCCAGTGAATTGATCTTGAGAACCATCATCAGGCGCACTGTGGCGTCCTGCATATACTGGCCGGTACCGGCAGCATGGGACAGCACAATGGAGCGCTGCAGCAACTGCAGATCCTGTGGTGCAATTTTGGTGTTGGCCAGCAGCCCAAAGCCTGTGTTGATGCCGTAAACGGTGCGGCCCTCATCCAGCACCTGCTGCACAGTGGCGGCACTCTTGTGAATGCCTTCCAGCGCTTCATCGGCCAGCGAAACCTTTACCCCATGACGGCTGATATGGCGCAGCTGAGCCAGAGTCAGCTTGCCGGGATGGATAACTAAGTGCTGCATGATCAATTCCCCTCTCCGTTCAACATGGGCAGATCCAGCCCCTGCTCTCTGGCGCACTTTCTGGCAATGTCGTAACCAGCATCGGCATGACGCATCACCCCGGTAGCCGGGTCATTCCACAGCACACGGCCGACCCGCTTTGCAGCAGCATCACTGCCGTCACAGCAGATCACCACACCCGAGTGCTGGCTAAAGCCCATGCCTACGCCACCACCGTGGTGCAGGGAGACCCAGGTCGCGCCGCCTGCGGTATTGAGCAGGGCATTGAGCAGCGGCCAGTCGGAAACCGCATCTGAGCCATCCATCATGGACTCGGTTTCCCGGTTGGGGCTGGCGACAGAGCCGGAATCCAGATGGTCTCGACCAATCACCACAGGGGCGCTCAGCTCGCCATTTTTCACCATTTCGTTAAAGGCCAGTGCCAGACGTGCGCGGTCTTTCAGGCCCACCCAGCAGATACGGGCAGGCAGGCCCTGGAAGGCGATACGCTCGCGGGCCATATCCAGCCAGTTGTGCAGGTGTGGGTCATCGGGGATCAGCTCTTTCACCTTCTGATCTGTCTTGTAGATATCTTGCGGATCGCCGGACAGCGCCGCCCAGCGGAACGGGCCAATACCTTCGCAGAACAGCGGACGTATATAGGCAGGTACAAAGCCGGGGAAATCGAAGGCGTTTTCCACGCCCACTTCGAAGGCCATCTGACGGATATTGTTGCCATAATCCAGGGTCGCCGCGCCGCGCGCCTGCAGTGCCAGCATGGCTTTCACCTGCACCGCCATCGATGCTTTGGCCGCCTTAACCACGGCCGCTTCGTCCTGGGCGCGCATTGCCTTGGCCTGCTCCAGCGTCCAGCCCTGTGGCAGATAACCATTCAGCGGGTCGTGGGCAGAAGTCTGATCTGTGACCACATCCGGGGTGATGCCACGCTCAACCAGCTCGGCAAACACATCGGCGGCATTGCCAAGCAAACCGACAGACACAGGCTTGCCTTCGGCATCAGCCGCTTTCACCATGGCCAGCGCTTCATCCAGAGTGTGGGCTTTCTTGTCCACATAACGGGTACGCAGGCGGAAATCGATACGGGTTTCATCCACCTCACAGGCAATAACCGAGAAACCTGCCATGGTACCGGCCAGCGGCTGCGCGCCGCCCATGCCACCCAGACCACCGGTCAAAATCCAGCGGCCTTTGGCTACGCCACCAAAGTGCTTCTTGGCGACCGCCACAAAGGTCTCATAGGTGCCCTGCACTATCCCCTGGGTACCAATGTAGATCCAGCTGCCTGCGGTCATCTGGCCGTACATGGCCAGCCCCTGCTTATCCAGCTCGTTAAAGTGTTCCCAATTGGCCCAGTGCGGCACTAAGTTAGAGTTGGCGATCAGTACCCTTGGGGCATCCGCATGGGTTTTGAACACGCCCACCGGCTTGCCGGATTGCACCAGCAGGGTCTCGTCATCTTCCAGTCGCTTGAGCACTTCGATGATTTTGTCATAGCAGTCCCAGTCACGGGCGGCGCGGCCGATACCACCGTACACCACCAGATCTTCCGGGCGCTCGGCCACATCCGGGTGCAGGTTGTTCATCAGCATGCGCATAGCGGCTTCAGTCAGCCAGCTCTTGCAGCTGAGCTGAGTGCCGTGAGGCGCTAAAATCTTGCGGGTCGGGTCGTGTCTTTTGTCCATCTTTCCAACTCCCTCCTGGGGTCCTCTTTGGCCTGTCTGTGCAGGCTGTTTTACAGAGAAACGCTGATTGGGATCAGCTGTGCTTGTGTTTAACTTTGTGCTTCGGCAGCAGGTTTGCCGGCCTATCGCCCGGTTACTTACTTCGTTAACTCTGTACTTACCGGCCTGCTTCTTGCCGATTTGCCCGTCTATTGGTGTGCATTTACTTGTATAGCTACTTGTATAAGTGAGACCCTAAAAACCAGTACTGCTGCAGGTTCTGCCAACCCCCTGCAGCTCGGGCGTTACTCCTTGCCGTTTTTGAAGGTCAGGTGGCCGCCGACCCGAAAACGACTGCCCGGATGCACCAAACGGGCGAAGCTCACCACCCCCTGACGTGACCAGGTGCGGCGCAAAATCTGCAGACAGGGTTCATTGGCCTTGAGTCTGAGCTGTTCTTTCAACTGTTGCCCGGCGGGTATGGCTTCGATAATGTGGCGCGCCTCGGTCAGTGGCGCGACGGTAGACAAATATTCATGGGGAGTGATTTGGGTGAAATCCTGGCTCAGATAATCCGGGATCAATCTGGGATTGATAAAACGCTCTTCCAATTGCAGCGGCGTGCCCTGTTCGCAATGCAGCAGCACAGAGCGAAACACCCGCTCTCCCTCTTCCAGCCCCAGGGCAATGGCAATGGGCGCCATCGCTTTGATCTCTTCCAGCGCCAGTTGCTCAACACTATAACCATGGCCACGCTCTTTGATTTCATCGGCGATATTGCGAATGGCCAGCATGGAGGACTGGGATTTTATTGAGGCCACAAAAGTCCCCAGCCCCTGAGAGCGCTCCAGCACACCGGCCTCGACCAACTCAGTCAGCGCCCGGCGTGCCGTCATACGACTGCAGCAAAACTGCTCTGCCAGCTGATTCTCCGAGGGGACTTTGGCATGCTCCTGCCATTCTCCCGACTCGATCCGTGCGGTAATATGCTGTTTGATTTCAGTGAACTTTGCTGTGGCCATGACAATTTCCCTTGTTACTGGCTGACGCGCCCCGGACTTTTCCAGACCATTGAGCCTAGTTGCTGCGGCATGATCACCGAGGTCACACTGCAAGCAGGTGCATGCCACCTGACAGTCGCGGTCAAGGTTCAATCTGACTGAAAAATCAGCTACAATCGTAGCTTGTATATACAAGTAAATACAAGCTCGTTTACACCATTCACTATAGAGCAACATGGAGCAGCGCGGATGATGGACTGGGACCAGGTTTGGATCGATCTCAATATCGCCACAATGAACCCCGAAAATTCAGAGCCTTACGGAGTCATCCGCGATGGGGTCATGGCCGTTAAGGACGACAAAATTGTCTGGCTGGGCTGCCGCAGTGAACTGCCGGAATTTGATGTTTTGGCAACTCCGGTTTACAGAGGTAATGGCGGTTGGGTGACTCCCGGCTTGATTGACGCCCACACCCACCTGATCTTCGCCGGTAACCGCGCCAATGAATTTGAAATGCGCCTGGGTGGCGCCAGCTATGAAGAAATAGCCCGCGCCGGTGGCGGTATCCTCTCTACCGTCAAAGCCACCCGCGAAGCCTCTGAAGCTGAGCTGTTTGAGCTGGGCCGCAAACGCCTGAATGCGCTGGCCAAAGAAGGCGTGACTACGGTGGAAATCAAATCCGGCTATGGTCTGGAAACAGAAACCGAACTCAAGATGCTGCGGGTCGCCCGCGAATTGGGCAAACACCACCATGTGGATGTAAAAACCACCTTCCTTGGCGCCCACGCCATTCCCCCTGAATACAAAGACAAGTGCGAGGCCTATGTGGATTTGGTGGTCGATGAAATGCTGCCTGCGGTACTGGCAGAAAATCTGGCAGATGCTGTGGATGTATTCTGCGAAAACATCGCCTTCGATCTGCCCCAAACCCAGAAAATCCTGGCCGCCGCCAAGGCCAAAGGCCTGGATATCAAGCTGCACGCCGAGCAATTGTCCAATATGGGTGGCTCGGCACTGGCCGCCAGTCTGGGTGCCAAGTCGGTGGATCATATCGAGTATCTGGATGAGGCCGGGGTTAAGGCGATTGCTGAGAGCGGCACCTGCGCCACCCTGCTGCCCGGCGCCTTCTACTTCCTTAGGGAAACCAAGCTGCCGCCAATCGACCTGCTGCGCCAGCATAATGTCCCCATGGTGATCGCCAGCGATTACAACCCAGGCACCTCTCCTTTCTGCTCCACCCTGTTGATGCTGAATATGGGCTGCACCCTGTTCCGCTTAACCCCGGAGGAGGCGCTGGCTGGCGTGACCCGCAATGCCGCCAAAGCACTGGGTATCGAGTCCAAGGTAGGGGTTTTGAAGGAAGGCATGCAGGCCGACTTCTGCCTGTGGGATATTTCCAGTCCTGCGGAGCTGGCGTATTCCTATGGACGGAATCCACTGGTGCATGTGGTGAAGGATGGGAAGCTCATACATCAATGATGTTTCATCAAGTGATTTGTGGCAGCTCGGGAAAGCTGAGCTGCCATAGAGCATAGCCAAGCTGCGCTTGGCAGAACTGATTTAGCCCCTGCGGGGCTTCCGCTTGAAAGCGGGGAAGTCGTGGAGCTTCGCCCCACACCCGACCAAGAGGGGCTCAACAGCAAGTCCCTCTTGGATCTCCCCTGCCGCCCCAACGGAGCCTAAAACCCTTCGGTCTTATGAATGAAATTGCCTAGCGCTTCAGACGCTCGTCCTTGATTCGACTGAAGCTAGCTCGACATCCATGTATCGCTCACGCCATTTCATCCGAAACCCTTCAGCGGCTCCAATGGGGAGTTAGTGTATTCCTTTACTCACGAGTTATACCTATCATATCCCTTATTCCTCAATACAATACGCGCGATTTAATACACTGGGTCTTGTAGGGAATACAATCATGCTTGAGTAAGGCGCTACCAGATGAATAATTGAAGAGCAAGCCTGTATCGTATGAAAGGACCCCATTAGAGCATGCCATCAAAGGTATAAGTGTTAATTATTAACGATGAAGGAGATAATTCCCCTTCATCATTCAAAACAGAGCTCTATGGCGCGGCTGGAATAGGCGATTTAAATTTCTCTTCTACATCTTCCGCTATTGCCGCCTCAAAATCAAAATAACTATCAAGATATTGAGAGTCAACATGGTATAAGTCATTCACTCTAATTCTAATTGCCTTTCCCTCTTCGTCTTTCCTATTACTTAAAGACTTAAAAAATCTTTCAAACATATCAGGAGATACACCCTCAAATGGATTAAAAATAACTTTATTATTTTCAGAGATATCAGTAATCGCATCTTGATGTAATTTTATTGCTAAACTTTTCTCATAAGGTTCGATATAAACGACTTTATGTATGCCTGCAGCAACGATATGCCGAGCACAGTTGTGACAAGGATATGTTGTTGCGTAAAGAGTTGAACCTATAGTTGATTCGGTCGTCAGTCTAGAGAGAGAAACAATAGCATCCATTTCAGCATGAATAGCCCTTGAATATTCAATAAGAGACTTTATCTTTGTTTCTTCAGAAATTCTATTTGTTAAAATAATGGCATCTTGTTCATTACTTACCTTAGTCTTAACGATATCCAAGATCTGTTCTTTTAATATGTTTTTATGTTGATCATTTGAACATCGACCTTTATGGACACATCGGAAATCACTACTTGAACTATCAGTATATAATCCCCCTCCATACTCTGGAACATCGTTACAGCCTGTGGCAATAATACGGCCTTGCTTATCTACAATGGCAGCGCCTACCTGTCTAGATAAACATGCAGATCTCAACGAAGCGGAATATGCAGCATGCATCCCAACCTCTTCTTCTGTAGGAGTAATACCATTATAGCCATGTATCAACTTAATAAAACGCTCTACTGACCTCTCCAGAAATACACTCTGATTATGAGTGTTTCTAATGAAAAAGTCAGATGATTCCAATGTTTTCTCTACTTGTTGACCATATTTATCATCGCTTTTGCGATCTCTTCTAATAAGATCATCGATTTCAGATTTATCTAGTCCTTCTTCCTCTAAATTAATTACTCTTTCTTTCTCTGTTCTAATAAGTCCAAACAAAAAGAAGTTTTTTGGGTAGACCTTTCTTAATATTTCCACTTCTGAAGGGTGTTTCAGCTGATCTACTATATATGCAATTTTTACACTTGGTTTTTCTACATTCCCATCAACTTCTGCACTCTTATTGTGAGCCTCTTCTCTACGATAGGAAATCTCTGTTACGGCACAACAAGCAAGAATATGATTTTCATGTTGCATTCTTAATTGATCACCTAAGTCCTGCAATTCAGTATAACGCTTTGCACCCTTAAGAGCATTTAGATTTGGACGTTTTGATGCATCTTGCTTATCAATTATCAGCTTACTTACTCTAATATGCTTAACTTCATAACCGAAAGATGTAAGTGTTCCTATCAATGTATTTTTCAAAGACTTGACGCCAGAACCAATAGCTCCACACAATCCAATTACCAACTCTTGTGATCTGCGACTATCGATTCTTTTAGATAAATCTTGTTTTTCTGTTTTTCGAACGTTCTGCTTATCTGTTTTTTGCTGAGCGCTTTCCCTAGCCATAAAAAAATCCTCAAGTATACTTGCTAAGTATATTTGAGGATTTTTTTATTAAAATCAACTAGCTGACAAAGATTACCACTTTAGTCTTGCGGCAGCCTTCAATACATTAGCTTTAGCACGCTCTCTACCTTTAGAAACAATAGAAAACTCTACAACTTTTGAGCTGTTTGGTTGCTTATCTTGCTTCTTCGCAGTGCTACTATCTCTGCTTTTATAATCACTAATGTACGAAACCATATGAATTCCTTGATTTTTATTGTTGTCGCCAAGTGTGTTGCACAACCAATAAAGAGGCGACATTTTACTCATATTTGCTCTCCTAGCAAGTTAAAGAATAATGCAGTCGTTTAGATTTTTCTATGTTTTGAGTTGTTAAAAATTATGACAATTCGTGCTTCTTGTATGTACACTTCGTCATGACACTACATATAGTGTTATGACCGAGCAATACACACAAAATACTGTTTTATTCATTTCAAAAAGCCGGGACATATATGGACGCTCCGAAAAGCCGGGACAGCCATGTCTTTTTGCACTCCCACCACCCCTCTACTAGGCTTTGAAGTCACATTCACCGCCTTTTGAGGCTCGCTATGACCACTGCCCGCCGTCAGTTGATTGATGCTGAGTCAACGCCCTTCTACCACGTGATAAACCGCTGTGTGCGCAGGGCGTTTCTGTGTGGTGAAGATAAACAGAAAAGCGGGGACAGCCATGCCTTTTTGCGCTCCCATCAACCCTCTACTAGGCTTTGAAGTCACATTCACCGCCTTTTGAGGCTCGCTATGACCACAGCCCGCCGTCAGTTGATTGATGCTGAGTCAACACCCTTCTACCACGTGATAAACCGCTGTGTGCGCAGGGCGTTTCTGTGTGGTGAAGATAAACATACCGGCCAAAACTATGAACACAGGCGCGGTTGGATAGTGAATAAAATCAAGCAGCTTGCCAGCGTGTTTTGCATTGATATTTGCGCTTATGCGGTGATGAGCAACCACTATCACCTGGTTCTGAGAATCGACACGCAAGCGCTTCGGCAACTATCACAACAGGATGTTATTACCCGCTGGACAACCCTGTTTAATGGCAATGTGATTGCCCATCGCTACTTACAGGGTGATGAACTATCTGAAGGCGAGCAACTCGTGCTGGATAAGCTGTTGACTGAGTGGCATGAACGACTGGGCAGCATCAGCTGGTTTATGCGTTGTGTTAACGAAGAAATTGCCCGTAGGGCCAACATAGAAGACAGCTGCAAAGGGGCATTCTGGGAAGGACGCTTTAAATCTCAGGCGCTGCTGGATGAACAAGCGCTGCTGGCCTGTATGATGTATGTGGATTTAAACCCCGTTAGAGCGGGCATCGCAGACTCAGTACAGGAGTCAGATTTCACCTCGGTTCAGGAGCGTATCAATGAACTCCGCGAACAAAATCCATCTGCCCAACCACAACGGCTTACCCCCGGCGATATTCAGCTAAAGCCCTTATTAATGTTCGATGGCTCTGTCGGTGAGCTAAAACAAACAGGTATTCCCTTTCACTTTGCTGATTATCTTGACCTTATTGACTGGACTGGCCGGGCGATCAGACCGGATAAGCGCGGAGCCATTGCTGCTACCCGTCCAAAATTACTGAATGAGTTGGGGATCGCAACGGATGCCTGGTTACTCTCGGCCAACGAGTTTCGCCGTCAATACAGCACCATTAGCGGCAGTTGGGATGCGATGTGCGCAATGAAGGAAAAATTCGGCGGCAAGTGGAGTCGCGGCAAAGGACACAGCCAAAATTTGCACCCGACAAACCTATCGCGATCTGTTTAAAGGACAATCCCGATATCCAGAAATGCCGATACCGGCACAATGTTGCCGACCGACGGTATAGATGCCAAAGCTTAATGCCGAGTTGTCGTATCGGGTCGACTGCCTGTTCAACGTAAATGGCACCAAGCGTCATTACCGCAGTGTTATGCGCTGCCTTCGCTGATTCATCTTCAGCCTCTACCGTCCCCGCAAACGTAGAAATTTTCATCTACAGGCAGACCGTCAAAGCAATATTTCTGCAATATATCACTCATAGGCTTTGCGCCTAGGGACGAACCATGACTAATAACATCAATGAAGATTTCCTCGCTTTCCTGGAGCAGCAGTGGCTTGCTGTTAATGCTGGCCGCTGGTTTGGCGGTAACGTCTTTTTGGGGACATCGACAGTGGGAGATACAACAACTGCAGGCCAATCAGCTGCAACAGGAAGAGCAGATGTTTCTCGCCGGGATCAGGCCTGCGATAGCCGGTTATCTTGCCAGCGGGGATGCAGGCAAGCTGCAGCTTGCTCATGAACAATTGAGTGAATTACAGCAGACACTTCCCGGCCAAAGCGGCGAAGAGTACACGGCGCTGCAGACTGAAATCACCACATTGCAATCCAGACTGACAGGATCTGTACGGGACGCAGGTAAACTTTCTGCCGAGCCAAGAGCCCTGCTGGCCAATGCTGAGCGGGAACTGCTGGACTTAAATCGCCGTTTGCAAAGCTATGCGCTGCAGGGCATATCCACGTATCCGGAAAAAGCGGCTGTCATCTTAGATATCTGCTCCGCACTGCCAGCGATTTTGTACCAGTCGGCGCAACTGTCTCAGCATTATTTGATCGACAGCCAACCCCAGTCGCAACAAGCACTGGAAAATGTCGTCAGTCAACAGCAAAGCTGGGGCGAAAAATTGCAGCAGTCCGAGCTACTGGGACTGTACTATCAGGAAGAATCAGATGAATTTGCGCTGGGCAATGCTCAGCCGGAGCGCTATGAAATCGGTGAAAACCTGATTGCAGCCATCGTCAGTCTACTGCAGCGTTACCCCAAAGAGATCCGCAATACCGAGCAGCTGCTCAATGCCAATCAGGCGGCAAAGCAGGCGCTGGCCGCCAGTACCAACGCCATTGAGCAAAGTTTGCTGGCCCTCTCCTCAAAGCAACGTCAGCAATTCAATCAGCGCCAGCAGCAACTGTCTTTGCTATTTACGCTGTTGAATGCTTCGCTGTTTTGCTTTGCGCTGGGTTTTTTATGGTTTCAGCGCAAACACATAGTCCTGCCGATCGCCCAGCTCAGGCAGGCCTTTAAAACGCTGCTGGAAACCGGCCAGCGCCAGCATCTGCAACTTTACAATCGTACCGAAACCGGCGATATCGCGGGATATTTCAACCGTTTGATAGACAGCTTCAACGCCGATGATGAGTCAGAAAGAGCGGACAGCCATAACTCTAAGTTCTTTGGAATCCATGTAACACATTGATAAATATCGCCATACCTTACTTTATGCAGGTCAGAATTAACTTCGCCAGCCACTCCTGCTGGACGCAGTGCTGACAAACTGCCAACAATGGTGACTGATTCTGGCAAAGATAAGGAAAGCGTATGGCGGGGCATCAGGTTTCCGGCGGCTGTCTGTGTGGTGCGGTGACAGTCACCTTCAATCAACCGGTGAAATGGGTGGCGCATTGCCATTGCAGCCAATGTCAGCGTACGCATGGTGCAGCATTTGTCACCTAGCTGGGGGTGGATGACACACAGGCCAGCATCAGTGATCCGCAATGCAAGCTCAGTTGGTTTGCCTCCTCAGCGCAAGCCAAACGAGGCTTTTGCAGCCATTGTGGCAGCAGCCTGTTTTTCACATCCGCTCGCTGGCCGGGAGAGTTGCATATCACCCGCGCCAGCCTGCATACGCCAATAGACACTCAGCCGATGGCTCATGTGTTTGTCGATACCCAGGTGGATTGGGTCGAGCTGACAGACCATCTCCCCAGAAAAACGGAAGCCGAAGTGTCATGAACCCCCTTCAGCCAACAACGGATGCAGCTCAGTGCCGCATAGCCAGGACTACAGATGCAGCCGCCATTGCCGTGCTGACGGCAGAGCTGGGATATCACACCACTGAGGCGCAAACCCTTGGCATTCTCACCACACTGCTGGGATCGCAAGAGCACGGAGTGTTTGTGGCACTGTGGCACGATGAAGTGGCAGGCTGGTTGGTGATAGAACGTCGGCTGACACTGGAAACCGGCTGGAAGGCGGAAATCACCGGACTGGTCGTCAGCGAAAAATGCCGCCGCAACGGCTTGGCGGAGACCCTGGTTAGGCAGGCAGAAGACTGGTGCCGACATCAAGGGTTGGAAAAGCTGCTGGTACGCTCTGATGTCAGGCGTGACGCGTCACACCGCTTTTATCAGGCCATCGGATTTACCCCGACCAAAGTCAGTCAGGTCTATTCCAAGTTGTTGTCTTAATTACTGATGGGACGAAGGCGTAGAGGTTGCGGTGAACCACTAACAGTCACTTAGGTCTATGCGACCAGTTCAACGACATCAGTTAGCCACGGGCGTGCAGAAAGACTCATATCACTGGGAGAAGGCAAAAAAATGAAGTCGGCACCTGCACTTCCATCCACTCTCATGGCCGAGTATGAACGCTAATAGACCAGACAAAAACACCCGCTGCCCTGACCTTGTCGACTGCCATAAAGCAATAAAATCATACAGTTAAAAATAAGCCAATGACATTCCATATTGGGGTGCCAGTCGACAGCGACCAATTTAACCAAGCGATAAAAAGGCGAAGACGTTGCTGTCTTCACCTTTTTCACCAACACATCAGACCCATAAGGGACTACTTGACGGCCGGTGGGGTACCTTCGCCGTTGGATACAATGGCATCCATCTGCACCAATGCACCAGCCGGAATGGCCGCCACGCCAATAACCGTTCTGGCAGGCAGCTCACCATTGAAGAAAGTGGCATACACATCATTGATGGCTTCCAAATCTGCCACATTAGTGACCTGGATATTAACTTTGACGATGTCGTCCATCACGTGGCCAATACTCTCCACAATGGTTTTTATATGGTTCAGACACTGTCTGGCCTGTTCATGAATGCCCCCGGCGACAATATTACCGGTTTGCAGATTCAGCGGCAGCTGACCGGAAATGTTGTTGTAATGGGAGAAAGCGACGGTTTGGGTTGACAGCGGACTGACCGGTGCCAGCTCAGTATTGTGCGGTTTGATGACGATACCGTGGCGATCTTCCACCTTTTGCGGCGGCGTACCATCGCCATGAGAAACAGTCGCATCAATCTGCACCAGCGCATCCATCGGCAGGCCGCTGGTCACCACCACAGAACGTGCAGGCATATAGCCAATAGTTCTGGCTATGCCGCAGTCTGGGAAGAAAGTGGTATAAGCCTGATTAACGGCATCCAGATCAGCCAGATTGCGCAGATGGATATTGATTTTGACAATGTCATCAAATGGCACATCAATTCCCGCCAGAATGGCCTTGATGTTTTTCAGACATTGAGTCGCCTGCTCTTTGGCACCACCGACGACTATGTTGCCACTGCTGACATCAATCGGCAGCTGCGCGGCAACATGGCTGTAGTGGGAGAAAGCCACACAGTGGCTGGCAAGAGGGCTGACAGGCGCGGCAGCGACATTACGGACAATTTTCACCAGATCGCAGGGAGCCTGGGTTCCTGAACCTTCACCATTGGTGATCACCGCATCCATCTGCACCAGTGCGCCGGCCAATGGTAAGGCGGCTACCGCCAATACCGTGCGGGTAGGCTGATAGCTGGCGAAGAAGCGGGCATAAACTTCATTGACAGCTTCCAAATCCATAATGTTCTTCAGGTACACGTTCACCCGTACCACATCATGCAGTCCATGACCTATGCTCTCAACGATCGCCTGAATATTAGCCAGACACTGAGCTGCCTGGACTTTTACATCACCTTCAACCAACTTGCCGCTGACAGCATCCACCGGCAGCTGAGCAGAAATATTGTTGTAATGAGAGAATGCGACTGTTTGGCTACAGGCGGCATTTAATGGTGCCTGCTCCGTGTTTCTTGAAACTTTGATGATACCGCTGGTCATATCCATCTATTCCCTATTTGATATATTATTAAAGGAGATAATTCATATTGCCTGTTTTCCGATAGAACCTGGTTGTTTTTCATCTATTAAATAATAATAACCATCATGCAATCGGTAATATTTATATATGCTGGCAGGAGTTATAATAAATAATTAAAGAGTAAAAAGAATGATCAAGATCGTATTATCAACAGATTACAACTTATATGTGTTTTTATAAAAATCAGCAAACGCACCACAAAAACAAACACCAATAAACTAAGCAACAACACAGAACATTAAACCGATATTAAGCACAAACAAAACACAATACTCCGACATTAAAGCCAATAAGGCGGCATCACCAATCTAGCCTCACGTTAACTGAAATCATCAAACTCAGGAACTAAAAGATTCGTCAGGCATATCTTGCCGGTCAATAAAAATAACTAATGCCAGACCACCAACCAATATAAAACAAATGACTCAACCAGATTTTTACAGCCCAAAGCAGAGGAGTTCAGCAATCCAATAAAATAACAAATGAGAATATATAAACCGAAAAATAGTCTCCCAATCAACACCTGTTAATTCGGCGTTTCTGGGCAAACAGCTATCTCTCATCTCAATCGAGGTTTCACCTTCCGGGTAATGATATCAGTCTGCGCTTATTCAAAGTTCATTGCGCCGCGATACAGGCGCAACAGCAGAGCGAAAATCGCTCTGTCAGCGCCCCTGCATCATTTCCGCAGCCAGCTGCTGTATTGTCGAGCGCAGCCAGCGATGAGCAGGATCAAGGCGATAGCGGACATGCCAGCCCATTTGCACCGGAAAGGTGCCCAAATCAACGGGAGCAGGCAATATTTTAAGACGGGGATCCCGCTCGAGGCTTTTACAGATAAGCCAGGGCAGAGTTGCGCAGTAATCTGTCACAGCCAGCATTTCAGGCACGGCCAGAAAATGGGTAACCGAAACGGCCACGTCCCGCCTGAGATTTTGCTTCTCAAGCGCATGAAACAACCCGGCGCGCATTTTTCCCGGGGGCAATACATTCACGTGTTTGAGCTTTTCATATTGCTCACGGGAAATACTGTTACCGATACCGGGATGGTCTTTACGCACGACACAGGCCAGACCGTCGTCCATCAGATGTTGAACAATAAAGTTGTCCGGCAGAGAGACAATCCGCCCCAGAACCATCGCAGTAGTCCCGGAAATGGCGCCGGTTTCGGCGATATCGTTGCCAAATGCGGTCATCCGAAACCTGATATTGGGTGCCTGCACCCGCGTTTTTGCAATAAGGGCCGGCATCAACACCAGTTCCACATAACTGTTGGGCGCCAGCGTGAACAGACGCTCGGCGTTTTCAGGCTGAAATGTCTGCTGATTCAGAACCAGCTCATCCAGCTGCGCCAGAGCCACTTCAATCCCTGGCGCCATCTCTTCCGCCAACGGCGTCGGCTTGATGCCATACCTTTCCCGAATAAACAAAGGGTCTTGAAAAGTATCCCGCAGGCGATTCAGGGTATTGGACAATGCAGGCTGAGTCATGCCCAGACGCTCAGCAGCCCGGGTCACGCTGCGCTCTTCCATCAGCATCAGAAATACCGGAAACAGGTTCAGATCGTATCTCATCCAGATATATCCTCGTGTTTATATCTAAGATTGTAGAACTAAATTTCTTAAATATGTGGGAAGGCGTCAGTATCGTCTGACCAATCGCCGACAGGCGGGTCTGAATCGCGCTCAGCCAATGGCGCTTATTTAACAGAAGGATCCCAAGATGAAAGTTCTGATAGTACTGACCTCTCACGATATGCTCGGCAATACCGGCAAGAAAACCGGGTTCTGGCTTGAAGAGCTGGCGGCCCCTTATTACACCTTCAAAGACAAAGGGGTTGAAGTCGTGTTCGCATCACCTAAAGGTGGACAGCCGCCACTTGACCCCAAAAGCAATGAACCCGGGTTCCAGACCAAAGATACCCAGCGGTTTGAGAATGACTCCGGGGCGCTGGCGCAATTGGCAACGACCGCAAGACTGGAGCAGGTTAACCCGGAAGATTTCGATGCCATATTCTACCCGGGCGGCCATGGACCACTGTGGGATCTGGCGGAAGATGAGCGCTCAATTTCGCTGATTGAAACCTTTTTGGCGGCAAATAAGCCGGCAGCGCTGGTGTGTCACGCACCAGGAGTATTGCGTCATGCCAGGAAACCTGATGGCCGACCGCTGGTCGAAGGCAAACGGGTAACGGGCTTTACCAATACCGAGGAAGCGGCGGTGGAACTTACTGAGATAGTACCGTTCCTCGTTGAAGATGAACTGAAAGCCCGGGGCGGATACTTCTCGCGCGGCGATGATTGGGCACCCTATGTGGTCGAGGACACACTGCTTATCACCGGGCAAAATCCGGCATCGTCAGCGCCAGTGGCCAAGGCGCTGCTTAACCGGCTTGGCATGTAAGCGCAAATGGGGCAAATGCTCAGGTTCAGTCTCGCGCCTTCGTTCGTCAGGTATAACCGCCTGACTCAAATGACGTTTTAAGGCTGGGCCGGGCTGCCGCCAATCACCCAAACCGGCAAATCCGCCGCGTTCTGTACAGTCAGCGGCTTTCAACACTGAGAGTAGCTGTCGGGCGATGTCGTAATCCCGGCATTGTAATCATGCCGGGGTTAAACCAGACTGGGGTTTGGGGAGCGGGCATTGCAATGGCGCGCTCCTTAATCGTTCTTACAGAGAAGCAGTATGTCTCAACAGGAGGTCTGTCATGCCCCGTGATACTTTGCTGTTTGATATCAATGAGTCAACGCTCAACCTGAATAATCTCAAACCCTTGTTCAAGGATGCATTTGGTGATGAAGAGCGAATGTCGCTGTGGTTCTTCACCCTGCTGCATACCTCTACCGTCTGCGCATTGACCGGAGTGAAAACTGACTTTGCCTCTCTGGCTCGGGCCGCACTGGCCTCGCTTGAGGTCAGATTTGACCGTCCGCTGTCAGATCAGCAGCGCAATGGCATTATCGAGGCTTTCGCGGCGATGCCACCTCATGGAGATATGCCGGCAGCCCTTAAGCAGCTCAGACAGGCTGGTTATCGCATTATTGCGTTCACCAACTCGTCACTGAACTTTGTAAAGATGCAAATCAACAATGCCGGCCTGGCTGACGACTTCGATGACTATGTTTCGGTGGAACAAATTGGCAGCTTCAAGCCGGACTTAAAGGCGTATCAGTATGTTGCCTCAGCAGTTAACCGTCCGCTCAGTGAATTAAGGCTGATTGCAACCCACGACTGGGATACCCACGGCGCACTGAGTGCAGGCATGCAGGCGGCTTACATTGACCGCACCCATCTACCCTACAACCCTTACTATCTGCGACCTGAAATCTGCGAGCAGCAAATGGATACTCTGGTGCAGCGGATTATTGCGGCAGATAAACACCGGTAATCCGGACGCTTCAGACGCCAGCACAGCCGCGCTTGCAGAAAAAGAACGGCATGAACAGAAGAGACGGACAAATCTGCCAGGAAAATCCCTGAGCAGATTTGTCATGATAGTAAAATTCAGTCAGATCAATCAGTTGTTAACTGAGGCGATAACACTGCCCACCGGAATCGGCTTGTCATCGTTGCGGTGACTGATGGCATTAATCGCCCAGTCTTCCAATTTCGCCCTGTCTTTCTGGAAGATCATCATATGAGTAGAACCACCGAATTCGAAGTGACCGATTTCAGTGCCTCGACTGATGGCAACCGGCTCCTCACCTTCACCCACCATATAGTAGCTTGGCTCAATCATGCAGGTAGAGACTTCCACCATACCGATACAGACCAGCGCCACATAACCAAAGGCTTCATGTTCAAAAATAAAGATAGCCCGGGTAGCAACCTGACCTAGATATGGCTGGGATTCAGTACCTTCCCAGGTGCCGACATTTTCTCCCTGACCCGGACGCTGGGCGAAGTAGGTGCCGGGTTGAACCCAGGAGCGCACAATCTTACCGGTCAGCGGAGCATTCCAGCGGTGGTAGTGGGTTGCCGACAGGAAGCCCTGATAGATCTGGCCACCTTCAAACAACTTAGCCCACTGCCGCTGACCGCCAAAAATATCCAGCAGAGAGTAGTTAACGTCTTTAACCCAGAAGTCGCTTTGCAGTGACACATCCGTTGCATATTGCCAGGGTGTGGTTTCACAACCTATGTTGATCTGGGTGCGCTCATCCCCGTGGAATGGTCTGGCTCCGGGCACAAATTTGCGCAGGAAGAAATCATTCCAGGAATTATAACCATAGCCAGGCTTATTCTTATCATGGACCATTTGATCCCAGACACCGGCATCCCACGCTGCTTTGGAAATCCATGAACCATTTTTTTCAGGATCGGTAATATCCAGTTTATCCAGTGAACGACCGCTTTTCAGGAAGGTATTCCAGGCATTCAATACATTTTTAAAACGCTTGTTGAATGTTACATCGTGGAATAATGCCAAGCCTGAGTCAGTTGCCATGGCGACCGCCAGAAAACCATTCATAGGAGTTCCGACCATAGCCGAGGTATTGAATGATGGCGAAGTACAAATAATTTCATTAAGAATCTCAAAGAAACTATCATAGCTGTCGATCCAGATAGCGTCACCATCGCCTCTGATTTCCTGCTTGGTTTTCTCATCGAGATTTCTTATAAAATTATTCGCCTCTTCAATCATCGATAATACTCTCATGCGGTATACACTATGAGATGTTACCCATGATTTAAATTTCTGAATTTCAGGATGAAGCGGTTCAAGTGCGCCGGATAATTTTTTACTCTGAATATGTTCACGTAATGGCACCAGGAATTTGGAGGTTGCCCATATACGGTTTGGTAACCAGAACCCCATTTGCACCGGACCTGAATTTTCAATATTTCTGATATTGGATTGTTGTCCTTCGATGGCACGTTCAGTGGTACTTGGTTGCCTGTCACTTGCTGGTGAATTCATAATGCACTCCATATTTAGTCACGCTAAATGAATTCACTACAAGTTAGAATAACTGCGGCCCTTTATAAAGCACTTCCGGCAATATGACGCATATTTCATTGGCGCTTCATTAAATTCAAATTCTTAAAATAAATATTGAATATAGCTAAGCAAGGTGCAGCGCTGAAATACGCAGGCAACTGCCCATCGTTTGCTGTCGATACCCGGCAACATCGGCAGACGTCTGGGGAGATGCCCGAAGATCTGCTGCCATCAACAGCCGGAGGTATCGATGCTGAATCCCTGGGTTGTGCCGCTGTGGGCGTATTGGGCATAACACTTGCCGTTGCCCAGGCTGACATCGTTTTCATCCAGCGGGAATCCGATACGCGAAACACTGTTGGTCTCATACACGAACACCCGACCATAGCGGGCGGTATGATTGCCTCCGGCAAAGGACTCTGTGTCGGGATCGCCACCGAGATTGATAAAGGTCTGTATCAGAAAACGTGCAGGATTGGTCGACTCACTGCGGGTCTCAGGATAGGCATTGTGAAATTGATAGGGCCCGAAATCGGTATCAACAGTTACATCGGCACCGGTTTTCCCCTGAATTTCAGCCTTTACATGCAACAGGGTAACAGCGCTTTTCAGAGACCCCAAAAAGCCTTCAACCGTGGCGGCCCTGGCATCATTTTGCAGATTGATAAACTTTGGCGCCGCAGTAACCGCCAAAATGCCCAAAATCAAAATGACCACCACCAGTTCAATCAGAGTAAATCCTTGTTGCTTGCTCATGTCTCAGTCCTTAACGTCGGCAAACCGCAAATTCAGGCAAGGATGTTATTAAAGGCTGATTATTTAGGCAAACAGGAATTGCCATGGTTGAATATTTTGAGTGTTGATTAATTTGCAAAATATAAACCCTAGCGCAAACCAGAAATCAGAAGTACCGGCTGATAGCGCTCAAATCCTGAAGGCACTGCCACGCCTTTTTATGGCATCAACAAATAACCAAGCCACGGTACATCAGTGCTCCGTGACTTGAGTGATTCGAGGTTAACGCCAGTGCCAGCCCGTACTATTGGAATGCCTGCAGTCGATAGCCCCAGGTTTGGGTGTCGTCCGGAGTCAACACCAGAGTGAAATCCAGATTATCCCTGAGCTGCAGCGCCTGGCGATGCAGCAGCGTCAGGGTATCGTTGTCCTTGCGCTTGACTACAGTCACTGTGTAGCTGTCTCTGGGTAGAGTGATCTTCAGGTTCTCGGTAAAGTCCCACTTGGTCACCTTGTAGTCCGCCGTTTCCACTGTCTCATCGTTGCGCACAAAGTACACCTCCAGCCCGGTGGTTCCGGGAGCCAGATTCATCAACTGCACTTCGTATTGGTAACTGCGGGGCGTCAGATTATGACTGATGACAGTACCACGCAGTTGCTGTTCGGCGTCGGGGTACAGCAGAATCGACTTGGAATCACTCTGGTTGTAAGTCACCAGCAGGTTATTCAGCAACATTTCGCCGCTGGCAACATCGCTGACCGCGACGTCATAGTCACCAAAACGGGTAGGCGTAAAATTGGATATCGTCCATTTGCCAACCTGAAGCTCATGATCATCGCCGGACTTCCCTTTGATTTGCGCCTTGAGCACATCAAATTGCTGAACCCCGTTATAAACCCTGAACTGTACCTGCTCATCAATATCCGGCGCTGAAGTCACCTCTTTGCTGCCGCTGAGTACATCCAGCTTAACCCCCGCGGTGGCCGCCCCAAATGCAGGCCGGATAACCAGTTTATAAACGGTTTTGGTATTAAGACTCAGTTCAGCAGTCGTAAAGAAAGGCTCATTGCTGCCCGCCCTGGCGAGATAAACCACGTATTTTCCAGTTTCCAGAATCTCAGGTTCAGTACTGTCTTTATATGCAATTTGCCCCAGATATCTGGCACCGCTGAAGCCATCATCCTTCTTACCGATATAAATCCCGATATCGTCACTGTCTTTACTGATATGAGCGCCGATAACCTGCATATAACTGGTCTTATCGTCATTGTCGTTCTTCTCATTCAGAGCAGTTGTCGTGAACTGAATATCTATAAAATCAGTTTGCTCATAATCTCCCGCCAGAATGAAAAGGTGGTTGTCACCAGCCGCCAGATTTATATCCTGTGCGTGAAACTCCACCTCACTGTTTTCTGCATTTTTACCGATAACTTTCAGAGAATTGCTGCCGGTTGATACAGAGTATCGCTGCATAGCCTGGCCAAAATTTAACGCGCTGTAATCTTTGTCTTCAAGGGATAGGTAGGTTGACGTACTGTCTGGTGAGCCATTGTAATACTGCACATAAGCCACCGCTTCCTGAGAGTCATCTTTGCTGTCACTACCACATCCTGCGACAGTTAATACCATTCCCAATGCCAACAACAGTTCTGTTGTTATTTTCACTTTCGCCTCCACAATCAGATTTACACTTTTTGCAAAACGACTCCTTGCATTAGCTCCGACTGAATTAAGACGAAATTAGTTCAGGATATTTTGTGACACTTTGTATCGGCATCAATATTTCAATCTACCAGAAAGCCAATTTAAAACCGGATAGCCTGGCAAAACCACAGATACCAGTGGCATCACCTGAGTAAAAACAACGTGCATTTCTGTTCGTCAACGGCAGTGTCATCCAGCGGTCGCACCCGCCACCACACCTCACTCTTTACCCGATTTGAAGCCGGTAATCATAGCTCTTACCAGATTTTCACCATGGGCACGGGAGGATAAGTACACACCCGCCAGATGAAGCACCACCAGCAACAGCGTAAAGTTGACGAAAAACTCATGAATCTCTTCCCAGAATTCTTCGCCCTCATGCTCTTTCGTCGATGCCTGGTCGCTGTGATGTCGCTCATCTGCATCAGCTTTTTCTGCTGAGCCAGACACAGAAATATTTGCATGTGCGCCATTGTCGATTGCCGTTACCCGGGCGATGGCAAACGGCCCCTCACCTTCGTAACCCAAAGTTTTAAGGCCGCTGAATCCGGTACCCAGCAAACTGACCAACAGGGCCACCACCATCAGTCCACCGGCCGGATTGTGGCCCTCATAATGTGCTACTGAACCACTGAACAGGCTTTTGAGGTAACGGAATGCGGCCACCGGCGAGCGCACAAAATCTGAGAATCTGGCGTGTTTGCTGCCAACAATGCCCCATACCAGGCGCACCAGAATCAACCCCAGAATCACGTAACCACTGATCACATGCAGCGATTGCCACTCATCCCCCGACAGATAACTGACGATAAAGGCCAGTACCAGCGACCAGTGAAACACCCTGACCAATACATCCCAGACATATTTTTTATCTTGCATGGCAAACGCTCCTGTGTGATGAGTAAATAAAGACGCCGGATGACCGCGCGTCTACCCGAATTCGGTGTGGAAATTATCGGTTTTCACTCTGCCGAATACATGGGGCAAACGCCTGAAATCCATGGTTTTAGGACATATGCCGGATAACCAAAACCACAGGGACGGAGCATGCAGGGAAAAGATGCCATCACCATAGGTGTACTGCTGCTGGTGATATTGGCCAGTGGTCATGATTTGTATGCAGATATCAGCCAGGGCGCGTCCCGACTGCATTTACTGCAAGAGGGGCTGTTACTGTTGGTTGCAAGCCTGCTGCTGAGCTGGATTCTGACCAGTCTGCACCGACAAAGACGGGAAATCACCGCGTTGAAACAGGCACTTGAAGACGCCCGTAACCTGCCACTACCAACGGACGCAGGATTTCTCGATGCAAGACACAGATTGTCAGAAGTCATCGCCCGACAATTTCAGCAATGGGACCTGTCCCAAAGTGAGCAGGAAGTGGGGCTGTTGTTGCTTAAAGGGTTATCGCTGCGGGAGATTTCATTATTGCGGGGCACGGCAGAAAAAACCATTCGCCAGCAGGCTTCCGCCATTTACAAAAAGGCCGGAGTTAATGGCAGGCACGCCTTTGCGGCCTGGTTTATAGAAGACTTTCTTTGAAAGGCGCTGGCAACCCCGGGCCACCTTGCAACAGCAAACCAGCCCGGAGCAGCTATTCAACCAACGATGTCAGGGATGACATACCGCCCTGACATGCTCACTGTTGCATCACATCAATGATTTCGATGGTTTTGACTTTTTTATTGGGCATTACCCAGTCGAGCTGCTGACCTTTTGAAAGGCCAATCAACGCGCTGCCTACCGGTGCCAGAATAGAAATATCATCCGGCCCCTCAATATCCACGGGATAAACCAGCCGCTTGATATAAACCTTCTCTTCGCCGACAAAACGGAATATTGCCGTTGAGTTCATGGCAATCACGGTTTGTGGCATTTCATGGTTATCAAAAACACTAGCTCTGGCAAGCTCCTCTTCCAGCGCGCCAATATTGTCAGTCGCCATATTGGGCTCTTCCAACAACGATAAAATACCATTCAAATCATTTTTTGAAATATAAATAGGAATATCTGCAGACATATTAAACCCAACAGAATAAAAGCTATCAGCCAATCACCGACAGCTTAAATATAATGACACTAACTTAATATCGACGATAAGACACAGGCATCATGCCGGTGCATAGGACATTGGTTGAAATCAAGCCCGCTCAGTCAGCCACACCGGACTTTTTCTTGCGGACGTTTACAACGCAATTGTCTTCGTGTTTATGACGTTTCAATCGCCGTTTTTCTTTTATTGTTAACTGCGACTTTTTCATATTTTTCTTGTCCATGATCACTCCTGAATAACCCAGTCCAGCGAATAATAAAATCCACCGGACAGCAAAAATAAATATTGATATTTATGCAAGGCACATCAACAGCCTGAACACTATATTAGTATCGGTATTTTTTATTTCAAGCCAGTTAATCAACCATTATTTAACAAGAAGTTGAAAAGACTAATTATCACTATATATTGGGCGTAAGTCTTGAAACGGCTACAACCCCGAAAGTTTATGCGGTAAAAGGCCAAAAATAGACACAAAATAAAGATGTGGATTGGCAAAGTTCGCCACAAACAGACACCTCTGCTGCAGCCAACCTTGCCGACACCGGCATGGACAGGGAAAGAAGTTACCAGGGAACCGTCATATACAGACGAAACAGCGTGTCGGTATCCCAGGGCAAAATCGGCAGATAGTCAGGATCACCTTTTGGCAGGTGATCATAAGGGTCGAGGTTGTAACGGCTTTGCTCCAGCGACAAGACCATCTCGGAGTCAGCCACCCACTGACTGGTATCCGCCGTCAGGCTGGCGCGATATTTGGTTTCCAGAGTTTCGCTGCCATCCGCCCAATACTCCACGCCCGCCGCCAGCTTCCAGCCCGGAGCCAGCATATAGTAACCACTGGCATCGACAGTCCAGGCGGTGGCATCGTTGCCAAACTCACCGCGCTCAAAGCCGCGTTCCTTGGGCACATCATCGTCTATCTCCAGAAAGAAGTAGCCCACCCCGGCCTGCGCCCTGGCGCCAAATGCAGGACGGGCATAGTCAAGCACCAACGAAGGATAGAACTTAATCTGCTTTTCGACCGAACTGACGGTATTACGCTTACCGCGCAGATCGACCTGCCAGTCCAGCGACAAATTTGGCGTCAGCGTCAGCCAATTGCCACGAACAAAATAAGCAGACTGAAACCATACCGGAATATGGTCTGGGTCCAGCTTGTCCTTGTCGATATCCACATACACATCGGCATTGCCTTTGGCGACTATGCCGTTATCACTCAGGTAGTCGAAACTCAGCGCCACGTTGCCGCCAAAAGTATCAGAACTCTCTACCTGAAAATCATGCACGCCATAGCTGAGATACCAGTCCAACCCCGACGCTGAGGCGGGAGTCGCGCCCAATAGTGCCAACATGCCAGCAATTGTGTATTTCATATTTCCTCTGTTTCCTGAAGCCTTCAAGGATGAAGGCATATCTGTCTTTCTGATATTTACTGTACAACATTCAGGCATAAACGAAACAATGACCAGCACGTCCGGCCGCCTGCAATGACCCTTGCTGTTATTCCTCATCACCCCGGGAGCCCGGTTTTTGCGCTGCGATCAGCAACAGCATTGGCCGTTGCGCCTCTTCCGCCAGCGAAGGTAATCTGGCGATCTGCCGGGTCGTTGGTCCCCATTCCTGTAAATGGCGCAGCATAAAACCGGCATTCAGCAGGCAATTAATGGTTGTTCCGAGAGTTCTGTGGTACTTGATGACGCCTTTGGCCAGCCAGTCACTCTGACGTTCACCTTCGGCCTGATAGTCGCTGACGCCCCAGAAGCGATTCCCCTGATCATCCACTAGCCAGCCCTGATGGGGTGAGCAGGTAAACACAGGATGCTCGGTAGAAAACACCAGCCAACCACCCGGTTTCAACCCCTGATATGCCTGCTGGAATACCGATTCAAGCTGCGGTAAATAATGCAGCGCCAGCGAGCTGTAAATCAGATCCGCACACTCGCCGGGCAAAGTCAGCGAATTGAGATCATCCTGTCGATACTCAATCGCACTGTCCCGGGTCATTTCCCGCGCCTTTTGCAGCATTTTGGCAGACAGATCGACACCAAGTACGCTGGATGCCCCCAGCTCCCGCGCTGCACGGCAAAACCAACCATAACCACAGCCAAGATCCACCACCTTGCGCCCGTTCAGTGCTGGCAACATGGCCTTAATTGCCGGCCATTCCGGCGCACCATCCAAGCCATGAACCGAGCGGGGCAGCTGCCCATAGGCATCAAAAAATGCCTGATTGTCATAAATATTCTGCGACATAAAAGTCTCCATTGTGGTTTTCTGAACGGATAAAAAAGCGAACGGTGACCCGTTCGCTTGAAGATTGCCTGTGTGGCAGATACGAAAAGGGCCACGGATGAAGATTCATCTGTGGCCCTGAAGATTTTCGCCTGCACGCAGTCACCTTTCCGGAAGAAAAGGTTATCTGCGCAACATGGCGACAAATTGGGAGAAAGCTCAGGCTTTCAGTTCAGGCTCCGGACAAAGCTTCATCGCATGCATAAGTACGGAGCACACTCGGGTCACGCGCTGATCCGAGGCAAAAAGAGTCATGGAAAAAATCCCTGATAAATGTGGAGCCGATTCTAGGCTGACCAAAGGCGATTAACAACTCTCCCCAACCTCACTTACGTCTTTTGTGCTGGCGACATTTCAACCAGATGAATATAGAGTAACAATGGCAAAGCTAACCGGAACAGGAAGCCCGCTGATGGATAAACTCTCCAGCCTGCTGAATTACCCTCTTTTCAGCCTGAATGACAGGGTCATTACCCTGGCTGAGGTGCTGGCACTGCCGCTGTTGATCATTGTCAGCTTTTTATTACTGGGTTTTGTCATCCGCATTGTTAAAACCAGGATGAAAGCCAAAAACAAAGATCCGAATCTGATCCAGCTGGTCGAGCGGGTACTGTATGTGCTGGTCATCGCCATGGTGTTTATTACCAGCCTGCAATTGCTCAACATCCCGATTACCGCCTTCGCCTTCCTGTCCGGTGCCATTGCCATTGGCTTTGGTTTTGGCGCCCAGAACATCATCAACAACTTCATCAGCGGCTGGATCCTGATAGGCGAAAAGCCAATCAAAATCGGCGATTTTCTCGAGGTGGAAGGGGTTAAAGGTGTGGTCGAGGAGATCAATACCCGCTCCACCCGGGTACGACGCACCGACGGCGTGCACATGCTGATCCCCAACAGCAAATTACTGGAAAATACCGTCATCAACTGGACCCTGAGAGACCGGCTGGTACGGGGCACGGTATTGGTTGGCGTGCAATACGGCAGTGATTGTGATCGGGTTGCCGCCATCATGACGGAGGTGGCCAAAGCTCAGCCTGAAGTGCTGCCCATGCCGGAAGCAACGGTGTTTTTTCAGGACTTTGGTGACAACGCGCTGATGCTGGAGATTTACTACTGGATCAATTCCACCCTGGATGGCGGCCTGCGGCAGGTCTCCAGCAATATCCGCTTCGAGCTGTACCGCAGATTTAATGCCGAAGGCATAGTGATCGCCTTCCCGCAGCGGGATATCCATCTGGATGGTAGTCTGACACTGCTCCAGCCGCCGCCCCGTTCAGAGTCTTGAATGTTACTCACTACATTAGCAAATTCAGTAGCATGCATTACACTACAAGAGCACAAAGCGACTGAATTACGCCCGACTGCCGGGCCATGAAAAACAAAAGCAGGGAGAGCAAATGCGCGCAGGGAAAGCAGCAATCGGCCTCATATTGGCTATCGGGACGCAAACCGCTTACGGCGGCGACTGGCGTATCAGTGTCGGCGGTTTCTATGCGGAGTCAGACTCCAGCATCAAAGTGACCGACCCCATTGTGGGCAATGATTTTAAGCTGGATCTGGAAACAGATTTACGCCTGGAAGAATCCCTGCTGTTGCCCTTCTTCGAGTTGAGCTACTCGCCGTCTCCCGGCCATTTGTGGTATCTGGACTGGAAGCAATTGCATCGGCAGGGCGAAAACCAGGCCATCACCCGTCCCTTTGAGGTCAACATCAAAGATACCGTGTATCAGGTGCAGGCCGGCGCCCACCTCAACACCCGGCTGGACATCGACATCATCCGCCTTGGCTATGGTTACGACCTCTACCAGGCCGATGACTATACCCTGACGGCAACCCTTGGCCTGCACACTATGTTGATCGGCACTGTGCTGGAAGGCGAAATCGGGGCTTGTCTTGCCGGAGAGTTGGGTAATCAACAATGTGGGCAAACCCCCATTCCCCGGGTGGTGGAACATGATGTGACCGCGCCACTGCCGGATATCGGTATTGCCGGTCGCTATCAGCTGTGGCCGGGCGTCGAACTCAACGGCCACTTTCAATATTTCTACATCAAACTCAGCGATCTTACCGGCGGACTGACCGATGCCAAACTCGGCGTTTCGGCCAATATAGCGAAGGATTGGCAAATCTCGCTGGCATACAATTATTACAGAGTGAACGTCGAAGTCAGGGACACTGTCCACGACATTAAAGTCGCTGACTACAATGTCCGCTACAGCTTCACGGGTCCCAATCTGTCAGTCAGCTATCGGTTCTGATGGACACTGGGATTGCCCTGTTCATACAGACCCGGCGTGAGACAGGACACCGGCGTGTTCCTTTGGCACAGCCCCTGGACTATGCTCTGAGAAAGGGCCCTGAGAAAGGGCCCTGAGAACGAACACTGAAAACCGGCCTTTAAAACCAGCCCCCAGATAAGTCCTAAAACATAATCAAACTTCAGCCGCCTGACACCCAGGCGGTCTGCCCGACGATCCTGGGGACTGGATGTCAGGCGCATCAACATTCAGCCTTGACCTGTCTATAGCTTCATAGTTTATCGTTAAGTCCAGGTTGCCATTGACTATCAAGGCGCACAATTGACCCATTACCGCATCAGCGAACTGGCACAGGCGGTTGGCCTGTCCCGCTCAACCCTGCTGTACTACGAAAAGTTGGGATTAATCACCGGCAAACGCCAGAGCAATGGCTACCGGATCTATACCGACAGGGATCTGCAACGTCTGCGGCTGTTGCTGAAACTGCAAACCGGTGGACTGACGCTGAAACAATGCCAGGCCTGCATCGAGGCCAAAGTCGACAAGACGCTGCTGAGCCAGCGGCTGGCAGCACTGGATGAAGAGATTGCCCAAAAGCAGGCATCCAGAGACCTGCTGGCCGCACTGCTGGGACAAGGTAAGCTCAAAGATTGGCACGCAGCTGTGGATGAAATCGCCCCGGACGCCCATCTGGAATTTTTAATGAATCAGGGTTTCAGCAAAAAAGAAGCGCTGCGCCTTAAGTGGATATCCAAAGACATGAACGAACACGAACAGTATATGGCTGACTTTATGAAGGTTTTTGAAGCGCTGGAGCGTTGGGGGCCGGGCAGCGAAGCCGATACGTTAAAAGCGCTGCACGCCGTACCCTTTGCGCCACAACAGCTCCTGGAAATCGGCTGCGGCAAAGGTCTGGCAACCCAAGTGCTGGCCGCCCATACCCAGGCCAGTATCACCGCCATGGACAACGAAGATTCGGCGCTGGCAAGCCTTATACAACTGGCCGATGCAGCCGGGTTTGGCAACCGCATCAACACCATCAATGCCGATATGACAGACATTCCGCTGCCTGCTGGCAGTTTCGATCTGCTGTGGGCTGAGGGCAGTGCCTACATCATGGGGGTAGACCAAGCGCTGCAACGCTGGCAGCCGCTGCTGACCGATAACGGGGTATTGGTGCTGAGCGATTTGGTGTGGCTGACCGACAGTCCCAGTGAAGATGCGGTGGCATTCTGGAAGCAGGATTACCCTGCGATGACCTCGGTGGAAACCCGCCTCAATCAAGCCAAAGCGACTGGTTATAAGGTGCTCAACAGCTTTACCCTGAGTGAAAAAGCCTGGCGCAACTATTACCAGCCGCTGGATGCCAGAGTGCAGGCGCTGCAATCCCAGATGCCCGACTCAGCCGCACTGGAAGCGATTGCCAGAGAAGTGGATATCTTCAAACGCAGATTGGGCGAGTTTGGCTATCAATTCTTTGTGCTGCAAAAGGCCTGAGTAGCTAAGTAGCTAAACGCTGAAGCAACAAGGGGAGCATTGCTCCCCTTTTTATCACCCTATGGTTTTTCTGCTGCACAGTCGACTGCATAAACGGGACGCCTTACCCATCAACAACACGCCCAGCATCAGCGCTGTGGTAACCGTCAACACCACACCCAAGTCGCCACACTGACCCGACAGTTGCAGGCCCAGCCCCAACAGACTGTAGTAAAACAGCCCCAGCAACGCACCGGCAGTACCCGCCCACTGGCGGTATTGGATAAGCGCCTCACACAGTACATTGGGTACTGTCAGAGCAAAACCGATACATATCAGCGCCTGCATGACCAAAAACCACAGGCTATGCTGACTCAGCAGTACCCCGGGCGCACCAAAGGCAGCGCAGCATACGCCCAGATACACAAGCTGTTTAGCCTGATAGCCTGCTTTAAGCAGCTTTTGATTCAATACACTGCCCGCCAATGTGGCCAATGCCAGTACCAGACCAGTGGATCCGTAACTGCCAGCGTTCATCCCCAGCTTCTGGAACAAAAACGGCGCCAGCTGGAAGTAGGCAAATAACAGCAGATTGAAGCCAGCCACCAGCAAGGCTGAGCGCCAGATATGGCGGTCTGACAGCATGCACATCGCCAGTGACATCACGCCCCGCACATCACAGTCGGCCGCTTGGCAGTGCTCACTCTTGCGGGTTTCGCCCAGCTTTCGCCAGCTCATGCCAAGCAGTAGCAAGGCAAGCAGGCCCAGCACCGCAAACATGCCCATATAGCCAGCCCTGTCGACCGTCAGACCGCCCAGCAGCATGCCCAATGCCGGACTGATCGAAATGCCAATGCCAATCACAGCAAAGGCCCGGCTCAACGCGTCCCCTTCAAAGCGGTCACGCAACATGGTCTGTACCACAATAGAGCAACTGGCCGCACCAAAGGCACTGACCGCACGCAGCAGCAACAGCAGCTCGAAATCCTGACAAAACAGCGCCGATACGGCAGCCAAGACATACAAGCTCAGGCCAGCCAATAATGCCGGTCGTCTGCCCTTAACATCGGCAACCACACCCCAGCACACCACGCCGATCGCAAAGGTGACAAAATAGATGGATAGCGTCTGCCCGGCCTGAGATTGGCTGACCGCAAATGCGCTGGCAATATCCGTCAGCGCCGGGCTATAGATGGTTTCCGCTATTTGAGGAAACATGATCAGCAACACCAGCAGCAGGAAAGATTGAGTTGATGTGTTCATCCCGAGTCTTCTTCATTGTTTGAGGCTGGCAAGTATGGGACACGGGCCGTATGATCCTGTAACGTGAAAAAGACCAAAAACATCAAAATAAGGACAAGGTGATGCGATTGGATGCACCTCGGGCATTTGACCCGGATGCCGTAGCAGGAGAGGTTGTCGGTATTGCTCTGCAAACCGGCCAACACGACTCCGGCATTCACAGTCATAAACGCAACCAACTCCTGTATGCCTACTCAGGATGCATTCGGATAGACTGTCAGGACACCCTTTGCATACTGCCTCCCAATCGCGCCGCATGGATCCCCGCAGGCACAAAGCACAGGGCAACCATGACCAGAGTGGTTGAGTACAGATCGGTTTACTTCACTGAGCAACCTGAGTTGTCGGACCCGCAGGAACTGGTGATTCTGGAGGTGAATCCCTTGCTGCGAGAGCTGATTGAACGCATGGCGCAATGGCCGTGGCAACAGTCCAGAGCACGCAGTCAGCACACGCTGGCACTGTTTTTTGAAGAGTTGGCGGACGCCAGACAGCAGTCATTGTCACTGAGGCTACCGAAAGACAAGCGCTTACAGCAATGGTTAACTCGTTTGGAGCGTCAGCAGCTGACCCTGCCGCCCCTGAACCAGGCTGAGCAGCAAATCGGTGCGAGCGCCAAAACCATAAGTCGTTTGTTCACCAAAGAAACCGGACTGAGCTATCAAAGTTGGCGGCAGCAATGGCGTCTGCTGCGCGCCATTGAACTGTTGTCGATGAAAATGCCGATCAGTGAGGTGGCTTTCCGCCTGGATTTTTCCAGCGACAGCGCCTTTATCCACTTTTTCAAACAGCAACTTGGCTGCACGCCCAAACAGTTCTCTTCGGTGCAGCCCTGATGACTGACTAGACGCCCTGATACAGGGTATTAATCCACTTTTCTTCGGTAATAAAGGGCCAGCTCCAGCCGTCAAACTGCGCCGGCATACCCTCGGCCAGCAGCTGCTCCAGCGTCTTGCCAGCGGCCTTTTGCGCCTTGATCCAGTCGATACTGGCGGCAATCATATCGGCGAATTTTTGCAGATCCCTCTTACTCGCCAGTGGGCCATGACCGGGAATAATTTGCGTATCGTCGCCCACAGCTGCCAGCACCCTGTTCACCGCATCCAGATAGCCCTGCATGCTGCCGCCGCCCTTAAGATCCACATAGGGGAACATGCCATTGAAAAACAGATCCCCCATATGCACCACATTGGCGCCATCCCAGTAGATCACTGAGTCGCCATCGGTATGACCAGCGCCCATATGGGCCACTTTTAGTTTGTCGCCATTGAAGTAGACATTGATGCCCTCGTCATAGGTGACTACCGGCAGCGCGCCCTTGGCGGTTTTACCGTCTGTGCTCAGGCGGCGGTAGACATTGTCATGGGCCATAATGGTGCCAGCCTCGCTAAAAGGCTGATTACCGCCCACATGGTCACCATGGTAATGGGTGTTGATGATGTATTTGGGCCTGGTACTCATGCCTTTGCCCGGCGCCAGTTTATCCAGCGCGGTTTGGATTTTGCCTGCCAGCGGCGCAAACTGATCATCGATAATCAGTACCCCATCCTCGCCGGCACTGACGCCGATATTGCCACCGGAGCCGGTGAGCATATACACCCCGGGTTTGAGCTCAGTGGCAACTATCTCCACCTTGGCAAATCTGTCATGGTCGTCGGCCATCGCAATGGGCGCTGCCAGCGCCGCCATTACTGCCAATCCCGTCCAATTATGCATATCCCTGTCTCCGTTATAAATTCACGGCTTCGCCGGTTTTGGCATCAACCAGTTTCTCCAATGCCTGACCATAATGACGCTGCCAGAATGGATGCTGTGTCTGCCTCAAGGCCTTATCCAGCTGTACTTTGGCCTTAGCCACCTGCCCCTGCCTGGCCAATGTTGTGGCGTAGCGATATCTCAGACTGTGGTTATCCGGCAGCGCCTCAACACTCTGGGCAAATACGTTGAGCTGTGAAGCAGGATCATCTATCGATTCAGCCAGCGAAATCAGCGAATCGGCAGGTGATACCTCAAAGCCATACACCCGCTCAGACAGCGCCCGGTAATGGGCCACAATGGCCGCGACACCTTGCTGGCTGACCTCGGAGTCAGGCGCCAAGGGCTGATGGATATCATTGAAAATAAACTCAATGCCATGGGCAGTGGCCAGCACAGGCTGAGTCATATAGTAACTGCCATTGAAGCGCTGGCTTTGCCAGTTAAGCCCATCTGGTGCATAGGCTTTCAGCAGAGCTTCCAGTTCGTCAAAGCTCGTCAGCTGGCCTTGTTCAAAATCGCTGTCACTGGTGGAGATCTGTAGAAATACCGGTCGATTGGAGAGTTTTGGCGCAATGGCTTTAAGCTGCTTCGCGCCGTCTTTGAGCACATAGGCAAAGTCTTTACTCAATACCGGGCTGGCAGCGATATAAGCGTTGAACAACTCAGGCCGGTTGAACAAGGTATAAAGCACCAATCCGGCATTGCCGGTAAAGCCATTCATAATACGAAAGCCATTGGTGGGATATTTTTTATCGATAGCGGGCAGCAGTGCCTGCTGATAGAAGTCCAGCAAGGCTTGATTGCCTTGCTCCTCAATGGCAACCCCCTTGAGTTTGCCCAAGCCTTCATGGCCGTCAGGCGCGGTCACCACTATGGTCTCAACCCAGGGCCAACCGCCGTTATGGCTCATCCAGTCCTGCATACCGGCCAGCAGCGCCTGGGCTCTGGGGTGTTGCTCAAACATCACCACATAGCGCTTATCCGAGTAAGCATTAAAGCCCTTGGGCAAGGTCACGGTAAACACCGCCGGCTCATCCCCCAGCAGCGGCGAGGTCACTGTCAGCGTCTCTGTGGTGACCTTGTCAGTGATGGTGTTTGCCTCTGCCGAACTATCCCCGGCGATGGCTTGGGCTACCGGTGCCAGTGACAGCCCCATTGCCAGCATGGCAACAGTCAACATCCTGTTCATATTCAATACCTTGATTTTCCGTGGGAATAAGCATTAGCCGAAGCTAACCAAAGCATGTTCAAAAAACAAGCGCCGCCTGGTGTAAGCCAAGCCCAGGGTGCCAATAGCCAGAGGTTATTCGGAAATAGTTGGCTATTCGGAGATAGTTAGCCATCCGGAGATAGTGGAGTAGCAGGAAATGGGTTCAGTTGTTTAACACCCCGAGCTGAAGTGTCGGCAATCCGAGGTAAACAGTGTCATTTACCGGGGCGACACGAGCCACTTGGGGCCATCAAACCTGAGCAAACGGCCGCCACCTTTGGTCAGCTGCGACCATGCAGTGACGTTCAGGGTGAACTGCACCAGCGCACAGGTAGGGATATTGGCACTGAACCCGCCACCGTCGAGCCAATCCGCCAGTTCATTGAAGCCAGGGTTGTGACCAAACAGGCACAGATGATGGCAGTCATCGGACTGCTGGCGGATAAGGTCAATAAGCTGATCCAGTGATGCATGGTACAGGGAATCATTCAGTCCAAGCTGCCCCTCTGGCAGTCCACAGGCGTGGATAAAGCCGCAGGCAGTAGCGTGCGCGCGGATCGCCGGGCTGGAGAGCCAGACATCCGGCCCAGGAGGAGTGCCCGTCCTGCACAGCAGCGCAAAGTGCGCCGCCATCTTCGGTACGTCCCGCTCGCCTCTGGCATTGAGCGGCCGTAGTACATCTGCCAGCAACGGATTGTTCCAGCTGGATTTAGCATGACGAACCAGGGTCAGACTCAGTAAGGATCCCGCCACAGAGGCAACTCCAGCGCGAAGGTTAATCCAGTGCCATGGCTATTCCATAACAATGGCTATTCCACCACCACGGCCGTACCGGAGGCTGATACCATCAACATACCGTTGGTCTGGCCCATGACTTCATAATCCAGGTCTACCCCCACCACGGCGTTGGCGCCCAATTCCGCAGCCCTTTGCTGCAGTTCGGCCAGCGCAATTTCGCGGGCATGTTGCAATTCGCGCTCATAGGTCCCGGAGCGGCCACCCACCAGATCCCGGATACCGGCAAACAGGTCTTTGAATAAATTGGCCCCCAATATGGCTTCCCCGGCGACAACACCCCGATATGCCGTAATCCGTTTGCCTTCGATGGTTGGGGTAGTGGTGACTATCATCTTAAGTTCCTTTTCAGCCAGATCTGTAAAATCTGAAACTACCATCGCAAGGTGAAAAAATCCGCAAAAACATGGTAAAAATCATTCATTTTTAAACGGTATTCCGGCCCCTAAGTGCTGGTCAAAAATGCCAATTCACTTTAGGATCAGAGTTCCGGGAAGTCCTGAGGAAGTGTTGTCCGGCTGCGTGATGCATCACTCACTTACCTTTACACAGAAAGCTATGATGGAGTAACAATCATATGGGTATCAGAGCCATAGTCGTGGATACCGCGGGTACCACTACAGACCTGGACTTTATTCACAACGTCCTGTTTCCCTACTCGGTCAAGGCGCTGCCAGAGTTTCTCGAACGTAATCAGCAGAATGTACTGGTAGACAACTGTATCTGTGACGTCCGCGATATCGCACTGGAGCCCGATGCCTCACTGCAGCGGGTCACTGAAATCCTGCAGCAGTGGGTTGCCGAGGATCGCAAAGCCACACCACTGAAAACCCTGCAGGGGCTGATCTGGAAAGAGGGCTATGCCAAGGGTGAGTTCAAGGGTCATATTTATCCTGACTTTATCGACGCCATCAAACGCTACACCAGCCAGAATGTCCGGGTTTACAGCTTCTCCTCCGGCTCGGCCGAAGCCCAGGCCATGCTGTTTGGTCACAGCGATGCGGGCGATTTAAACCCCATGTTCAACGGCCATTTTGATACCCGTACCGGCAGCAAACTGGATAAGCAGGCTTATCTGAACATTCTCAATACCATCAGCCTCAAAGCCAAACAGGTACTGTTTGTATCGGATCGGCTGGAAGAGTTAAAAGCAGCGTCTGCCGCTGGCCTGCAGGTCTGCCAGATGGTGCGCGAGGACAAGGTTCGTACCGGTGATTTCCGCACCATTCATCACTTTGACCAGCTGAACTTCGAGCAATAATCCCAAACAGGGTTTATTGTCAGGCAAAGGTAAACAATCCACCGGTTTCAATGCCAGTTCGCAGGCAGCACCTTAGCGCCAGCGAACTGCCCAAAACGGGAATACCAAGGGAGACCTACTCAGGTCTCCTTTTTTGTTACCCGCTTTTCGCCCGTCGTGAAGATTGGCGACAATCACTAACAACATACAAAAGGGATAACAACCGGGCATCAATAATCCTCCGGCTGGCACCTGCCCTTGTGAGTTATTTCTGCGACTGTTACCCTGATATTTAAACAAGCGTTTAACACAACTGCATCAGGGATAAGAGAATGGAAGATTTTATCGGTCGTTACCCAGTTCATACGGAAATCAAAGTCGCCTGGGGAGAAATGGATGCCCTGCAGCACGTCAACAATGTCGCCTACTTCCGCTATTTCGAAACCGCCCGTATCGACTTTTTACTGCAAACCGGGTTGATATCCATGTTGCAGGACAAGCAGACCGGCCCGGTGCTGAGTGAGACCACGGCCAAATACAAACGGCCGGTGACCTTTCCCGATACCCTGATAATCGGTTCTTACATCAGCGACATTCAGGAAGACAGATTCGTGATGCACTACGAGGCCTTCAGTCAGGCCCAACAGGCCATCACCACCACCGGCAGCGCCAAAGTGGTGATGTTCGACTTCAAAACCGGCCAGAAAGCATCACTGCCGGACCATGTGCTGCAGGTGCTGAAGCAACACTGCCGCGATGCATAACCACCTCGCCTTCATCAGCGATAACCCCAGAAGTTAATCAGCGAATTCAGTTCGTTACCATATGGGCCGCCAGTGCCGCTTTGATTGGCTCCGGAATGGGTTCACTGCACTCGGCATCATAGTTGTAGTGAACCATAGTCGTGACCGCCTGCGCCGTCATCTTGCCCTGCTGCCAGCAGCGCTGGCGCAGGTCAAAACTGGCGCTGCCGATACGTGCCACTTCAGTGGTGATAGTCACCACTGAGCCATAGTAGGTGGGCGCCTTAAAGGCGATATTGTAGCCGGCGACAATCAGATTCCAGCGCTGCAGATCCAGCAACGGATTGAAAATCTCAAATACCGGCGTTCTGCCCGCCTCAAACCAGCCGGGTATCACGGTATTATTGATATGCCCAAGGGCATCGGTTTCATTGAATCTGGGGGTTAGCTCGAGGGTAAAAGCCGTCATGGCACATCAGTCCTTGTCTGTTACCAACCTGTGTTGGCTATCTCTTCAATCACAGCACTATAACCATGAAGCATCATCAGGTTAAGCCACGAAGATAACCCGGCAATGTCTGCAGCTGTAAACTGCTACAGCCAGCGCCTGACCGTCCGGCAATAGCTTAGATACTCATCGCCGAACAGGGCGGTCAATGCCCGCTCTTCGGGTTTGATTTGAAATGCCGTCAGATACCAGATAAACAGTGGCACCCACGCCAGCGCCAAGGGATCGGCCAGATAGCCGCCCCAGCCAGTCAGCGCCAGCGCAAACCCCAGATACATGGGGTTGCGGGTATATTGATAAATGCCACCATCAATCAAGCAGGATGCCTTTTCAGGCCGGGTTGGATTGACCGTAGTCTGGCCCCGGCGAAAAGCCTGCACGCCGGCAAAGGCCACCGCAAAGCCTGCAATACCGAATCCCAACAGCCATCCCCAGCGAACAGCGTCTGCCCATGCCCAGCCAAACCCTGCCCGCGAGCTCAGCCAAGCGGCGCCCACAAACAGCAACACCAATAACAAAGGGGGGATTTTAAGCGCCATGCCAACATCCTTTTGGTTCATTTTTTCAGTATGTTAGCAGTGGTTTCAAAGGGCTGTGGCCAGACCAAGACAGCCAGCGTATCCGCATCCGGCAGACAGTCGTCCCGGCCATATTGCAGCAGCTCAGGCAAGGGGTCGCAAAACAGTATATCCAGCGCCAATCTGTCCATACCGTATAGCCCGCGGTGAATACAGTTAGCGTCAAACAGCAGCATGTCACCAGCCTGCAAAGGCACTTTCACGCCGCCGGGCAGATCATCACTGGGTCGGCGACCTGCCTGACCAAGACGCACATCCAACTGTATCTCAGTGTCCCAGTGTTTGTGGGAGCCGGGGATAAATTCCAGCCCGGGTTCATCGTATAACGCCAGTCGCAGATGCAACACTGATGGGCCGGTGAGTACCGCCTGTTGCTCGGCCAGCGACAGATGATACTGGCAATCCCGGTGCCAGTAATTGCGCTGGCCGGGATTGACCGGGTTGAAAAACAACTGAGTATTGAGAAAACCGCAACCAACGGGAAACAGTGGCGCCATGATAGCCCGCGACTGCTCTCCGCCCAGAAACTGAAACAGCTGCCGGCGCTGATCAGCATTGAGATAATCAGGCCCGGTCAGGTAGGCACTGTTGATCGCACGGCTTTGATAAAACGCCTGGTTATCAGCCTGCCAACGGACATGAAAGGTCGCGATCAGCTGTCTTAGCCCGGTCAATTGTGACTGGCTTAGGCTGGCGCGAAAGCATTGAAAACCATCGCGCTGAAAGCCGCGATAGTCTGGCATCACTGTGGCTGGCATATATCATCCCTGGGATTAACAGCGCCCATTGAATAGCGCTGCTCAATCATTGAACCCGGCAATCCGCCTGAGATCAAGCCAGCGCCATCTGAACCGCCGCCTGAGCATGAATGGCCGTGGTATCAAACAGGGGAATCTCGGTGTCAGCCTGCTTCACCAGCAGACCTATCTCGGTACAGCCGAGGATAATGCCCTGCGCGCCCTGTCCTGCCAGGGCTTCCATAATCGCCAGATAGTCCTGACGCGAGCTGTCATTAATCAGCCCCTGGCACAATTCCTGATAAATCACCCTATGCACCACATCACGGCCGCCTTCATCTGGCACCAGTACCCTGATGCCTTTGGCCTCAAGACGGCTGATATAAAAGTCCTGTTCCATGGTAAAGCGGGTACCCAGCAGGCCAACACAATCGATACCGGCACCAAGCAGCTTATCTGCCGTGGCATCGGCAATGTGCAGCAGAGGAATATTGATGACCAATTCAATCTGAGGGGCGACCTTGTGCATGGTGTTGGTGCAGATCAGCAAAAAGTCGGCACCGGCAGCTTCAACACCCACCGCAGCCTTGGTCAGCATCTTGGCAGTGCAGGCCCAGTTGCCCTCATGCTGCAGCTTTTCAATTTCAGCAAAATCGACGCTGTTAAGCACCAGTTTGGCACTGTGTAAACCACCCAGTTGCTGCTTTATTCCCTGATTGATCATGGCATAGTAACTGGCGGTAGACTCCCAGCTCATGCCTCCCAATAATCCTATCGTTTTCATTGGTTTTAGGTATCCGAAGTTGTAGATGTACAGCTGATTTATCCCCAGCATAACCGCCTTTCACGGCGACTGCATCTGCCCACTGTGGCGGCAGGATCACAGTTTGAATATCTGCCTGAACCAGTATCCACTGGCTGAAAATGCCAATCCCGGAACATAAAAAAGGACGCCCCGGGGCGTCCTCTCATTCTGCTCAACTGGATATCAGTTGTTGTACATGGCGTTAATTTCGCGCGCGTACTTGTGATAGATCATCTTGCGGCGCAGCTTCATAGTCGGGGTAATGAGACCCGCTTCCATGGAGAAGGCTTCAGGCAACAGCGTGAACTTTTTGATCTTCTCAAAGCCGGCCAGTCCCTGCTGCATCATCTTCAGACGCTGCTCGAAATGCTCAACCACGTGGCTGTGGCGCAGCAGTTCAATCGGTGACTCATAACTCAGACCTTTTTCACGGGCCCAGGATTCCAGCGCTTCAAACGCAGGCACAATCAGCGCCGTCACATAGTTACGGGCATCAGCCACAATGGCCACCTGCTCGATGTATGGGCAGCAGCCAACGGTGCCTTCCACCCGCTGCGGCGCGATGTACTTGCCGTTGGAGGTTTTCATCAGCTCTTTGATGCGGTCGGTGATGTACAGGTTACCCTGAGCATCCAGACGACCGGCATCACCGGTTTTCAGCCAGCCGTCTTCAAAAGTATCGGCAGTTTCCTGTGGTCGCTTGTAATAGCCGCGCATCACGGTATCACCGCGCACCAGAATTTCATTGTCGGTGCCCAGCTTCACTTCCAGCTCAGGCAACACTTTGCCGTTAGATCCCAGCACCCGGTTATCCAGGGTGTTGCAGGTTACTGTGGCGGTGGTTTCCGTCATGCCGTAACCACACAGCACAGGCACATCAATCGCCTGGAAGAAGGCACTGACCTTAGTATCCAGCGCAGCGCCACCGCAGGGCATAAACTTCAGGCGGCCACCCAGCAGATTACGCAGCTTGGAAAACACCAGCTTGTCGGCCAGTTTGAATTTCAGCGATTGCATGAGTGAGCTTTTACTGCGGCCCTGGCTGACTTCAAACTGCTGTGAACCCACATTCAATGCCCAGTAAAACAACTTGCGACGGCCAGTCGGCGCCTTGCCCACTTTATCCATCACGGCGCTGTACACCTTCTCCAGAAAACGTGGCACCACGCACATGGTATGGGGACGCACTGCGGCAATGGCTTCTTTTACCCGGTTGGTATCACTCAGATAGACGTTATGACCACCACGGCACAGGGCATAGAAGCTCCAGCCACGCTCAAATACATGGGACAGCGGCAGGAAGGCCAGCGACACATCACCCGGGGTGAAGGCCAGTTTGGCATCATGCTGACGCACGGTAGAGGCGATATTGCGGTAATCCAGCATCACACCTTTAGGGTCACCTGTGGTGCCTGAGGTGTAGATCAGGGTCAGCAGGTCGTCCAGATTGGCAGCCTCAATACGGCTGGCAAGCTCAGCCTGCTGTGCGTCCTGAGGCTGGAAGTCCGCCAATACAGTGTCTAGATGGAAGTGATGTTCAGCATCGTCAAGTTCGACAGTTGCATCGAACACCAGCACATGGGTCAGGGAAGGACACAGACCCAGCAACTTCTGCGCCATGGCATACTGGCTGGCATCGTTGACGAACAGCACCTTGGCTTCGGCATCATTGATGATATAAGCCGCCTGCTCCAGCGTGCTGGTAGGATATACGGGAACCACTACACCGCGGGCTTTGAGGGTTGCCACGTCGGCGCAGGTCCACTGCGGGCAGTTCTGCGACAGGATAACGACTCTATCCTGCACATCAACACCTAAAGAAATTAACACTTGTGCCAATTTGTTACTGATGGACGCAAATGCCTGCCAGCTGACCTTGGCCCACGGGCCGGACAGCTCGAATCCCTCCAGCGCTGTGGCCTGAGGGCGAGCCTCGGCTTGCTGCTGAAGAAGTTTAATCACATGGTACTGGCTTAGGGACATAAGGTTAAAACCCGCTTTTAGCTTACAAGTGTTCCGGTTTTTGGCGGATTCTAACTGAACATTTTTTGAAAGCTAAGCCTTTTTGGATTAATTTTGCTTCCTCTCACAGAAACCCGGACTCATCCGATGAGTCTGCCAATCCCCGTCACACCCCTGTTACAAGCCCATCTCAGCGCCATCAATCCCAGAGCCACGGCCGCAAAATGCCATAGCCACCACAACTCTGCCAGACCGGAAGTTGAGGTCATTTTTATCAGAATACCGGCAAGGGTACTGTAGCCAATCAGGCACAGCATCAACCAGGGAAGATGTGCAGAGCGCTGACACAAACTTCCCGCCGCCAGACACCAGGCGCAACCGGCCAACTGCAGCAAGACCAGTTGCACCAGCCATTGCCAATCCAGGCCGCTCAACGGATTCAGCAAAGTCATGATCAACAGACTGAGCAGCGCCAGCAATATCAATAGCCGCAGCTGTGACTGCCACATCGCCTGCGCCAATCCCCTGCGGCCATCAAATACCGGCAGTACCAGCAAGCTCTCTGTGCTCTGACGTCTGAGAATGCGGCTCCAGTGCACCAATAAACAGGCGATCCCGGCCCCCTGCAGCAGGATGAAGCCAACCGGAAAATGAATCTCAAAGGCAGGCAACAGCAAACCGGCCAATAGCGTGCCCGCTGTGAGCATAAACAGAAACCCTGCCAGCATGGGACCGGTATAGAAACTGATGGGAAACAGCAGACGCGATAGCCTGTCAGCCAATGAGTTATCGGACACGCCAGGCAACCACATCCAGCCGGTTTCCACACCTGAGACAGTGATATTTTTGGCGTTTGGATGCCAGCGCAGTGTGTCGGCACGGCTCAGCTTGTGGCACAGCGTCAGCACCAATAACACAAACAGGGTGCCAGGCAGCCAGAGCGGCAGCAATATCACCAGATTGTCGACGAAAATCAGCGCCAGATAGGTAAAAAATGACAGATAGAAAAAATTGGGCGCTCTGAGAGTCAGCAACATAAAGGCCGCCGACAGGCTGCAGGCCAGCAGCACAGGATTCAGTGCCGGCGGATAACAGGCGGCTATCAGCACCAGGGTCAGCAAAGTGACCAGCGTCAGTACAAACGCCAGTTGGACAAGGTAATGAGAACTTGCCCCCGGGATCAGCAGCAGGTTTTCCTGAGCACGCAGCCGCACCAGTTGCAGCGCTCCGGCAGACCACACAGATACCAGCGCCAGCGAGAACATCAACCCCAGCATCTGGGGCTTGCCCAGCAGCAAAAACAGTGCGCCCGTCAACCAGCCCACCAGCGCCGCCTGCAGGAAGCTGTTGCAGCCTACGTCCTTCAGCCACCACTGACTCAACCCCTGCGACCACCGTCTCATCGGTTGAGCTCCCCCCTGTTCATTTCCATGTAGAGGCGCTCAAGATTCACGGTTTCTACCTGGGCCTGAGGAATAAGCTGATCGGCATAGCCGTCGACCAGCACCGAATAGCGATTCTGCGCCAAGACCGTCAGCCCATCCGGCAGGGCGCGCATATCAGCGCCCTGGGCAAAATGCAGCAAACGCAGCTGTTCTCGCAGCAGATCCAGCTCCCGCATCAGCACCAACTTGCCCTGACGGATCAATGCCACATGGCTGGCCACCCGCTCCAGATCTGAGGTGATATGGGTGGAAAACAGCACACCTGAGCCGGATTCCAGCGCCAGCTCAAACAAATCCGTCATAAAGGCCTGACGGGAAATGGGATCCAGGCTGGCGACCGGCTCATCCAGCAACAGCAGCTGTGGCCGGTAGGCCATCGCCATGATCAGTGCCAGCGACTGCCGCTGACCCCCTGACAACTGCTGCACCCGTGTCTTGTCATCCAGCTGGAAACGACTGAGCCACTGTGACTCAAGCTCCCGGTCCCAGTCGGCATAGAAGCTGGCATGCAGCGCCAGCGCCTGACGCACGCTAAAGCCTTCATACCCGGCCGGCTGCTGCGGCACATAGCCAATGCGGCTTTTGGCCTCACGACTCAGTTGTGCCGGTGACTGCCCCAGCGTCCTGATGTCACCGCCGTCGATATCTATGATGCCCATGGCTGCGCGCATCAGGGTCGACTTGCCTGCGCCATTGGGACCCAGCAATCCAATCACCATGCCGGGCGCCAGTTGCAGATTGAAGCTATCCAGCGCCCGCTTGTCGCCAAAGGCTTTATCAACCTGTGTAAATTCCAGCAGCAGGCCTTCCAGCTCCGACATTTCCATCTCCTATGATTCCTGCCAACGCGCTTCAATCAGCGACAGCAGCTCCTGCCTGTCCACCCCCAGTTGCCGCGCCTGCTCCACCAGCGCATCCACCTGAGGCGCCAGCAACTGCGCGCCCTGGATGGCATTTGCTCCCTGCCCCTGCGCCACCTGAGTCGGCTGACCACGGCGACGCTCCAGATACCCCTGCTCAACCAGATTCTGAATCGCCCGGGAGACTGTCATGGGGTTGACCGTCAGGAAATCAGCAATTTGCCTAACCGAAGGCAGGGTGTCTCCGGGCTTAATCTGTCCACCCACGATAAGCCGTACCACCTGCTCCTGAAGCTGGCGGTAGATCGGTTCACCACTGCTGGGGTTGACACGCAATAAATCCAACATTAGCCTTACACTGTATTAATACATTGATACACTGATACACCACTCAAGTTAACACAGACTTGTCCGGATCGCCAAAAGGAAATCAAGCTATGCGCTATCCACAATCGACATCATCAGGGCCTGTCCGTCGCGGCATTTCACTGATCTATATTGGTCTGCAGGGAATGTTCACATCCTGCGCCCTGCTGCTCGCCGGCATCACGGCGGCTCAGGCAGCCAATGACATCTTTGCTCATACTCAGGCCTGTCATATTGAGGGTATAGACGAAAAAGTCCGCTGCGGCAGTGTCACTGTGGCGGAAAATCCCGATAAGCCGGATGGCAGACAGATTGATGTGCACTATGTAGTGCTGCCGGCGATTAAAAATGCCGATCCCGACAAGGCGCTGCTGGCGATTGCCGGCGGCCCTGGCCAGTCTGCCATTGAAAACGCCGCCTACTTCAATCAAATGCTGGGCAAAGTTCGCCAGTTCAGGGACATACTGCTGATAGACCAGAGGGGAACGGGTTTGTCCCAGCCGCTGGCGTGCGAAGACATGACCCCCATCAATGCCCTGGCCTACAACGATGAAAATCTGGATATGCCGGCGTTGACCCAGGCCTGCCTGCAACAGCAACAGGCCGATGTGACCCAGTATGGCAGCCTCAGCGCCGTCAGGGATTTCGAGGCCGTGCGGCAGGCCGCAGGTTACAGCAAGCTGGATATTTACGGCATTTCTTACGGCACCCGCATGGCGCAGGTGTATCTGAAACACTATCCGCAGGTGCTCACCACTGTCACTCTGGATGGGGTCGTCCCGATGCAACAGAACCTCATGTATATCAGTGAGGCGATTGCCCGGGCCACCGACCTGATGCTGACCGATTGCGAACAAAATGCCGCCTGTCAGCAGGCTTTTCCGCAGCTCAGAAGCCAGCTTGCCGAAGTTGAACAACAATTGGCGCAGCAGCCGGTATCCGCCAAAGTCAACGACCCCATGTCCGGCGAGGTGTCTGAGCTGCTGCTGACCCGCAGCAAATTTCTCGGAGCCATCCGCATGGCCCTTTACTCACCCACTACCCGCAGCCTGCTGCCCTACGCCATCAACCAGGCTGCGGCAGGGAATTACCAACCCATTCTGGGGCTGTACGGCCTGACGACAGACGGTGCAGGGATTGCCATGGGTATGCATGCCAGCGTGGTATGCGGTGAAGATATCCCCTTTGTCGATGACACAGTGGAGCAGGTAGCCAACCGCACTTTTGTCGGCAGCGAGATGCTCAGCAGCCTGCGCGAAGTGTGCAGCGTGTGGCAGGTGCCGCCGGTAGACCCATCGTTCCACCAGCCGGTGAACAGTGATGTGCCTGTGTTGTTGCTGTCGGGCGAGATGGACCCGGCCACGCCCCCCAGCTGGGCAGAGTTGGCTATGGTTGATTTGCGCAATGCCACTCACCTGATCTCCCCCTATGCCGGGCACGGCGTGGCCTCGCAAACCTGCGCCAACGGCCTGATCGCAACCCTGGTAAAAACCGGTTCGCTGAAGGAGCAGGACGCCAGCTGCCTGGACCGGGACATCAGCCGCAGCTTCTACCTCAACGCCAATACCGTTGAACCTCTGGCCACCGCCAACAAGGAGTAATCACCATGATCAGCGTAAACGACCTGTATAAACGAATTGGTGATGTTCAGGCGCTCAACGGCCTGAGTTTCACCGCCCGGGACGGCCAGATCACCGGTCTGCTTGGCCCCAACGGCGCGGGCAAAACAACCTGCCTGCGCACTGTGTTTGGCTTGCTCAAACCCGACAGCGGCAACGCCGAGGTGGAAGGCATAGACGTCGCCCTTAACCCCACCGCCGCCAAACAACAATTGGGACTGTTCCCGGATCCTTTCGGTTTGTATGAACGGCTGACCCCCAGAGAATACATCCGCTTCTTTGCCGAGCTCTCCGGGCTTGCTCGGGAGCAGGCCAAAGCCGCCACCGACAAAGTCATCCTGGATCTCAAACTGGATGACATTGCCGATCGTCGCTGTAAGGGATTTTCCCAGGGGCAACGAATGAAAACCGCATTGGCGCAGGCCATAGTGCATCGCCCCCGCAACATCATTCTGGATGAACCGACCCGCGGACTGGATGTAATGAGCACCCGGGTGCTGCGCGGCATGCTCAAGGATTTGCGGGATCAGGGCCACTGCGTGCTGTTTTCCAGCCATGTTATGCAGGAGGTGGCCGCGCTGTGTGATCAGGTTATTGTCATGGCCGCCGGTAAGGTCGTTGCCGTGGGCAGCCCAGCCGATCTGTGTGCCCAGACCGGCCACGACTCACTGGAAGAAGCCTTTATTCAACTGATCGGCACTGACGAGGGGATAGCAGCATGATGAGCAAGATAATTACCCTGGTGCGCAAAGAGTTACTGGACGCCGCCCGCGACAAACGCTCAGTGATGGCCGGGCTTTATTACGCCATAGGCACGCCATTGATTATGTGTGGTCTGTTTTTCGTGCTGATCGGTCAGTTGACCAGCCCGGAAGACATGAAGATCACCATCAATAACCAGCAATATGCGCCGGATCTGGTGCGTTATCTGGCCAACAAAGGGGTGCTGCACGGCGACCAGGACGATGCGGATCTCAAGGCGATTAGCCTGACCATTACCGAGCAATACCCGACGCAGATGAGCAAGGGACAGCAGGCGGAAGTGATTCTGGAAGCTGACAAATCCAACGAAAAGCTGCAGAAATCAATTCGCCGCCTCGAGCAGCAATTGCAAAGCTACAGTATGGAAGTCGGCAGTCTCAGGCTGCTGGCCCGCGGTATCGATCCCCGCGTGGTGCAGCCGATTAAACTCAGGGTAGAAGATCAATCCACCGCCACCTCCCGCGGCGGCTTTATTCTGGGTGTGGCCATTTTCACCATGATCTATGCGGTGTTTATTTCAGGCATGAATCTGGCCATCGACACCAGCGCCGGTGAGCGCGAGCGCAATTCACTGGCACTGCTGCTCAGCCATCCAGTGTCGACCCGCGAACTGGTGAGCGCCAAAATCCTTGCGGTCACCCTGTTTGCCCTGCTGGGGCTGGCGCTTATTCTGCTGGTGTCCAAGTTTGCCTATACCTTAGTACCCTGGCAGGAACTGGGCTTCAGCATTCATATCTCACCTGAGTTTATGTTGCTGATGTTGCTGGTCGGCACTCCTGTGGCACTGATGGCTGCCAGTCTGCAAATCTTCGTGTCCTTTATGGCCAAGACCTTCAAAGAAGCCCAGTCCTACCTGACCATAGTGCTGATCATCCCCATGGGGATTTCGATGATGGCCAGTTACGAAATCGCGCCGGACACTTTGCAGTGGCTGCCGGTTTCCGGCCAGCAACAGGCATTGATGGCCTTTGTCAAAGGCCGGGAAATTCCCATGCTGCAGTTGTTGATCTCGTCAGCCTCAACGCTGCTGATCGCGCTGGTGATGGCGCTGGGGCTGGAGCGTATGCTCAAGAGTGAGAAAGTGGTCTTTGGTTTGTGATTGAATTTGTAATTAGGTTTGTAATTGGATTTGTGATTGCGAACATCCCGGCGTTGCCGGGATCCCCTTAAACATGGAGGTTTGATATGGAAAACGATTATGCACTGATGACGGTTATCACTGTATTTGTCATCTGTGTGTCAGCATCTGAGATGTTCAAAATCTGGATGAAGAGCCGCAACGCTTACACCAGATCAGGCATTGGCAAGGCAGATAAGACACAGGTTGAGCAACTGACATCTGAAAACGCCCAGCTTAAAGCGCGCATCGCCACGCTGGAGAAAATCGTCATAGACCCGGCCTATCAGCTGGGTCAACAGATAAAAAACCTCAAATAACCACCAGCTAAGGATAACGTCACGATAACGGCTTATCCCTGGGAACTCATCAGTGAGCACTCGTCAGTGAACAAAGTGCGGCCCGGGCTGCGCTTTGTTCGCATTAACAATCAACAACAGCTGTGGCTGTTGAATTTGATGCGATAGGCCCGGGGGGATAAAGAGGTTTGCTGTAAAAACAGTTTGCGGAACGAACTGCTGTCACCATAGCCGACCCGCTCAATAATCTGCTCCAGTGCCATATCAGTGGTTTCCAGCAGCCGCTTGGCTTCATCGATGCGCAGTTTTTGCCAGTAGCTGCCGGGCGTTTCATTCAATGCCAGTTTAAAGCGGCGAATCAGGGTGCGTTTACCCAAGGCAAATTGGGCCGCCAGCTCATCCAAACTCAACGAGGCAGCCAGGTTTTGCTGCATCCACTCCTGCGCCGCACGCACCTGACTGTCCTGATGTTGATTCAGCTGGAACGACATGGTCATAAAAGGCTGCTGGGAACTGCGATTGGGCGCCACCAGCAGCACTTTCGACAATTGATGGGCCACCTGCACTCCGACGAGCATTTCCACCATATGCAGCGCCAGACTCAGACAGGCACTGGTCGCCCCGGCGGTATGAAACTGGCCATCTGCAACGACCAGCGAATCCATACACAATTCAGCTCTGGGAAAGCGCCGGCGAAACAGTTCAGACAACCACCAGACAGTCGTCGCGCGCACGCCATCCAGCAAGCCCGTGGCTGCCAGCACCAGAGTACCTGAGCAATAGGCGGCTATCGGCTTGCCGGTGCGGGCATAGCGCTTGAGAGGTTCAACAAAGGGCGCAAAAGCCTGTTCAAATTCAGCCAGCCCAATCTCATTGGTGACAAAGGCCGACGCCAGCAGCACCGCATCAGCCTGCAGCAAATCAACTTCATCGATTGCCCGTGCCGGCAGGGCAAAGCCCTGATTGGTGCTCACCGCCTGACCATCAGGGCTGATCAGATGCACATGAAATAACTCATGTTGAGCGGCAGGTTCCTGCCGTTGCCAGTAGAGATTACAGAAGCTGAACACATCCAGCAGGCTGCTGATGCCACTGGCCACCACGTTACCCGCCGCCAGAATCATGATCTTCTTCATTGCCAAGCCCTAAATGTCACTTTATGACCAAATATTGTCAATAATGACACTCACGCAGTGCCTGTCCAGTTTTTAAACTGTTCCCAGTCAGACATACAGGAGCTACAGGATGCTGTCTCAACCCCAACGAAAACTCATCGCCTTGGGCTATCTGGCCATCAGCTGGAGCCTGCTGCTGTGGCTGCATCTGCATATTGAGCCCAATGTCTTCGCCCACATGGTGGCTATCCCGGTGCTGATGCTGGCCACCGGTATTTCGGCGTGGCGCTTCTGCAACAGGGACTGCTGTCCGTAAACAAAAAAGAGCATCCATTATTGATGGATGCTCCTGAGTTTCATCTCGGGCTAGAAAGATGAAATTTTAAAAGGCTCACTTGGCCTTTGGGCGAAACGGCTTGATGACCGCTTCGTTACATTCCAGATAAGGCCCTTCCATCAGATCGATACAGTAAGGTATCGCCGGAAATACGGCATCCAGACATTCACGGATCGACTTGGGCTTGCCCGGCAGGTTCACGATCAGACTGTCGCCACGCAGACCGGCGGTCTGACGGGAAAGGATGGCAGTAGGTACGAACTTGAGCGACTCGGCGCGCATCAGTTCACCAAAGCCGGGCATCATGCGATCACATACAGCCTCAGTCGCCTCAGGTGTCACATCGCGTTTGGCAGGTCCCGTGCCACCTGTGGTCACAATCAGGCTACAGTTCAAATCGTCAGCCATGGTGATCAGCGTGGCCTCAATCACATCCTGCTCGTCCGGGATCACCTCATACACGGGCTCCCACTCTGAAATCAGATATTCGTTGAGGGTTTCAATAATGGCCTTTCCGGAAATATCTTCATAAACACCGGCGCTGGCGCGGTCGCTGACGGTAACGATACCGATTTTGGCTTTAGCCATGATTGCTGTCCTTTGACTGAATTACGCATTAAGGACAGGAATAAAACACAACTGCTCATTTTTCTCCAGTAAAACCGCCTGCGATTGCCGGGATGAGCAGTGAGGCCGCCACCGGCGGTGACCCTTTATACCAACTTCATTAATAGTTTGATCAATTCAGAGCGCGTCAGGGATTGTGATTCAAGGCGCATTGATTGACTAAGAGTGGCTCCCTTTGAGGGCAATGCAACACAGAAGCAGGATGCCTGACACGCTCATGCAGTGCTGGGTTCAATGCACCTGATACTGTGCTCAGCCGTCTCAAGCGCATTGAACTCCCGCTGAAACAGCTCAACTATTCAATTACGCTGGCTACCAGCAGGTTAGCCGCAGTCAGCCTGTGACATTCAAGCCGATGAGTTGCCGCAGCTCACAAAAACGGCTTTAGCCAACCCATTGTCACAAATGCATTTTTCAGCACTTCTTTATATCACCAGCTGTGATCCGTCGCCCTTTTCCGGATGCCATCCTTGGCTATAACTGCATTGCAGGTCAGCTCTGATGCCCTGCTCTTAAAAAACCGAGCTGAAACAGGGAGAATCAGCCATGTTCTATGTCCATATGCTGTTGTTGTTGGCGGTGATCTTTATTGGTATCCGCTATGGAGGAGTCGCATTCGGCCTGTTCGGCGGTTTGGGTGTGTCGATAATGGCCTTTGTCTTTGGCATAGCGCCGGGTTCACCACCGGTGACAGTTATGCTGATTATTCTGGCGGTGGTCGCAGCATCAGCCACCCTGGAAGCCACCGGCGGCCTTAAGTTGCTGGTGAAATTTGCCGAAAAGCTGCTGCGCAAACACCCCGACCATATCGTCTTTCTCGGTCCACTTTGTACCTACTTTCTGACCGTGCTGGTTGGCACAGGTCACTCCGTCTACCCGCTGTTGCCGGTGATTTACGACGTTGCATACAAGAAAGGCATTCGCCCCGAGCGCCCCATGGCAATCGCCACTGTTGCTTCACAGATGGGGATTACTGCAAGCCCTATCGCTGCAGCCGCGGCCGTGGTGATTGCGACCTCTATGGAGAATGGCCTGGAGCTGAGTCTCATCAGCATTCTGCTGGTGACAATTCCTGCCACACTGACCGGGGTTCTGGTTGCCTGCGCCTGGAGTCTGAAGCGCGGCAAAGATCTGGATAAGGACCCGGAATTTCAGGCAAGACTGCAGGACCCGGAGTTCAGGGCTTCACTGGTCGATGCCGATGCCCAGTCTCCCTCAGAAGATGGTAAAGACCCAACCGCCAGTCGGGGCCTGACAGTATTTCTACTGGGTATTCTGATGGTGATTCTGGTGGCCATGTTCGGTGATGTGCTGCTGCCGGAAAAGGTCGGCATGTCCAAGGCGATTCAGTTTCTGATGCTGGCGGTTGGCGGGGTTATCCTGCTGGTCACCAATATCGACCCCAAGAAAATTGTCACCAGCAATGTGTTTACTGCGGGGATGACCGCCGTGGTGATCATCTTTGGTATTGCCTGGCTCAGCGACACCATTATCGGTCATCATAAATCCTATCTGGTCAGCCAGATCAGTGACATGGTGAACCTGTATCCCTGGAGTTTTGCCATCGCCATGTTTGTGGTGTCGGCCTTCCTCAAGAGTCAGGCCGCGGTACTGACCATTATGCTGCCGCTGGGCTTCTCACTGGGGATCCCGCCTTATGTGCTGATTGGCGTATTGCCAGCCTGTTATGCCTATTTCTTCTTCCCCTTCTACCCCAGCGATCTGGCAGCTATCAGCTTTGACCGCACCGGCACCACCCGAATTGGCAAGTACATTCTGAACCACAGCTTCCTGATCCCCGGCTTTATCGGAGTGACGGTGGCGACAGTGACCGGCTACTTTATCTCGATGGCCATTAACTGACGACCCGATTGGCCGCGCCACCCGCTTATGGCGCGGCCTTTGCCTCCCGACAATCCGCCAGCTTACCGCTGTCTGCCAGCATCAAATCCGACGCCCAACCATCCCCATCTTCAGCTCACCGCACCCAGATGCCCCAAAATCATCTGCAGCAGATGCCTGCTGCCAAACAACCACAAGACAGCAATAAATCCCAAAAAAACAGCTTTCTTTTGAAATCATCAGCTTAATTTTATCCGTCTTTTATTTGTAATATTTATATTGCTTATTATGGAGGATTCGTGGAACTTCGGTAATTGGCTCTGCCAACAACTATCAATAACCAAGAGTTTTCGCGATGAAAAAAATCATTCCAATAGTCGTGGGAATATTGTTTGTATCCCAATTAACTGCGTTTGCTGCGGAACCTGTCAGTAAAGGCGATATCAGCGAATTCAGTGGCTCCATCACCAACATCAATGTTCGGGACTATGGTGCCACGCCCAATGATGGTATCAGTGACTATACCGCCATCACTCAGGCGCTGAACTATGCCCTGTCGCTCTCTAGCTCGTCCCAACCTGTCTCGCTCACATTTGATGCCGGGACCTATAATTTAGCCAACTCAGACACCAGCGACATTTACTTCTTCTCCCGCTCCGGCCCGGACAAGAAGCTCTGGATCAAGGGTAATGGCACCGTATTGGTGTCGAGCAGCATCAACAAGGGTTTTTTCCAGTTTGAAGACTTCAACAAAGTGTTGATCAGCGGCGTAACGCTGGATCTGGAGACTCAACCCAATTCGGTGTCTCGTATTGATTCAATAAACACCAGCAACAACAGCATTGATGTAACCTGGCTAGCAGACTCAAAATCATTGGCTCCGAATGCGTCGGCGTTCAGTGAAACCTCCTCCAACTATGGATTCTTTCTGGACAGTGGCAGTCAACATGCCAACTTAAAGGGCAAAATACTCAACAACAGCAACATCACCAGCGCCGTCAGCGATGTCACTGCACTTGGCAACAACCGCTACCGCGTTAAGTTTCCACAGTCACGTCTGATCCAGGGGGTCACCCAGGGCGGTTTGTTCTTCCGCACCGCCAGAGTCAATGGCAGCACCAGCATTCGTCTGCATGCCAACCACACGGCTTATGTGAAAGACGTAACGATTCATGCGTCATCGGCCGGGACCTTCAACTGCGCAGGCAATCACTCGCTGACATTTGAAAACATTACTGTGAACCCCGGACAGGGCCGTTACTATGCGACCAATGCAGATGGCTTTCACCTGAAAACCAACCGCCGCATTTATATCGACAATGCGTATATGGAGAGCATAGGCGATGACATGCTCAACATGTCTCAATCCAGCGCCGTCAATGTGCTCGAATGGCTGTCATCCAGCAGTATCAAGGTGCGCTACAACTCCGGGCTGAATGCTTATCAGGTTGGCGATCAGGTGCACTTCTTCGACTCCATTAATGCAGAAATTCTGGCCCGCAGGCAGATTACAGCCATCTCCCGCGTTGACAATACAGTGACCCTGAGTTTTAACGGAGATATACCCTCATCTTTTGGTCAGTCTGATGACATCTGGATGCAGAACTTCTCATTTGAAGGTGCGGTGATTAAAAACAGCAGCTTCCTGAAAAGTCGCCGGCATGGCTTGCTGATCCGCCATCCCAATGTGCTGATCACCAACAATAATATTAAGTTCAACAGCGGTAACGGCATTGCCATCAATACCGAAAATGGTACCGACGGTAATTTCAGTGAAGGTTATATAGGCCATCATGTTGATATCACCAACAACCTGTTTGAGCGCAATAGTTTCAACGCAGGCATGCTGGCAGCAGACTATGAAACCCCGGGGCAAATCGCGTTATATATTCAGGGAAACAATGCCCTGAGTGAAAACAAAGTGATTTACGTGGTGAATATCCTGCAAAACACCTTCAAAAACTGGGTATCACAGGCAATTTCAGTCACCAGCGCCCGCAATATCACTATTGATGACAACCAGTTCGATACCAGGGTATCAGCGGGTTACATCACACAGCGCAATATTGTTGGGGTCGATGCAGTGAACAACGTCAAAGTCCGCAATAACAGCTCGATCAACGACATCAAGCCTAACCTGCCGTTTGTCGGAACCACCTCTTTGTCCACCAGCATTACCGAGAACAGCAATACCATCAGTCGGTAATAAAACGGCTGGCTCCTGCGGGAGCCAGCTTTCTAACAGGATTCAACAGGTATATCCGGCGCTGAAGCGCGTTTGTTAAAGCGCTCCCCGCACCAAAGGGTGACCATCAGTGACTGTTTCTCCCGAATACTCCGGCCATCATCAGGCGTTCGCCCCACCAATCATCGCCCCATTCAAACGCGCAATAGCGCCTCCGCTTTGAAAACCAGATGCAAATCCCGTGGTGGATGGTTCTTTACCAAGACACATCCGGCCATCTGAGCGCAAGGCCGGTCGCTCTGGGCAACCTCCCCTGACCGAAGGATAATACCAATTTCATTTAATAGTTGATCTGTTTCAGCGGGAGTTCAATGCGCTTGAGACAAGGTCATTAACCGCTCCTGCGTTAATGACATTCGCCACATCCATGTGGCTTGCGAGCAGGCAAAGTCATAGTGGTGCTATGTCAAGACGGCTCAACGCAGTATCAAGTGCATTGAAACCCGCACAGCGTGAGCGTGTCAGGCATCCAGCTTCTGTGTTGCATTGCTCTCAAAGGGAACCACCCTTAGTCAATCAATGCGCCTTGGATCAGAATCCCTGACACGCTCTGAATTGATCAAACTATTAATGAAGTTGGTATAGTCTAGCTGAGCCATAACTTGCCAAGCAGGCGTCGCCAGGGCGGGTGATAAGCGCTCCCGGGCTTTTTTGCCCCCGTCAGAAAACCAAGAGGAATGTGTCCGTGACTTTCTACTGAACGCAAATCAGACAGCCATGGAAGTGTTGATCTTGCGACAACACAGATAACCTCAAGCCGGTTCATTCTGTATTGAATAAACAGGCCAGATGGGGATGAAAAAGCGGACATAAGAGAACAGACATAAAGGGGCAAATGCCCCCATTTGCCCCTTCAGCTATTTCAAATCAGGGCTTCAGGCCATGACTTCAAACTATGACCATGAACCTGAGTTCCTCCCCCCGAGCTCTGCGTCAGTCCGCCGGCTGACTCCCGTTGGCAGGAGCCTTGGTGCTAAGAGAAGCCTTGCTGGCGTCATCAGCACGAATTAATTCCTTTGCCTCGCCGACATAATCATTGCCATAGAGCTGAATGTTCTGGCTGTTGGAAAACTCAAACACAGGCGCATCCGGATACAGAGGTGGACGGCTGGCATCTGTTACGTGACGAATATGGTTACCCGCAACCTTGATATTGTTAACTCGGTCAGCCCAAACCACCCTGTTATCGAAGGTAATTACGTCGTTATCGACAAATTGTATATTACTGTCGAACAATTGCCGGGCATCAAACCCTTTACCCAGTCTGGGCGTGATCGTCAAAACGGCATGTTCGCCGCCTGAATAGGCGCAATGTTCAAAGCGGTTGTTGCGGATGGTGACATCGGTAACCGCGCCGGACTCATACCAGTAGTGGCTTTCCCCACGCAAAAACACGCAGGACATCATTGAATAGAAACGGTTGTTCTCAATCACTATCTTCTTTGGCGTTTTCAGCACGATACTGCGTGCCCTGTGGTCACCAATCTGACTGTTTCTCAGCGTGAATGTCGGATTCCAGGTTTTGTTCTCCAGCAAATCGCCAACCTTTAACGATTCAGGCAACGGCTGACTGAAGGTGAGCTCAACATATTGCTCATTGACCGGCTTGACCCCAACAACTTTATCAACTTGCTGGCGGCTGACATCCGGCTTATGGATAAACCACACCTCGTCCCCTTCGCCTGCAAACTCAAATCCCAGCTGCTCAAAATGCATCAGCTCAGCTCTGACGCTGTGGTCGTCAAGAATCGCATCGACTTTCACGTAAGTGCCGTGGACATTCACACCGTCGTCCAGCATATTCTCGAACCGGCTGTTTTCGATAAGAATATCACCGCCACAATTGGCAAAGTGGGAAGCGTCGGCAGTACTGCTTATCACCCGGTTGCCATGCTCTTCATCTTTCAGCACCACGGCACTGTTGAGTATGCTGATATCTCTGGAGCGTTCGAACAAAAAGGCCATCCCCAGGGCATGATGCACTTTGACACCATCGAGCAGAATGTTATTTGAGTTTCGCACCTGAAACGCTGGAGCATACCTGTCGTTGTCGCGGTCGCCTTTGGATGTCCACCAAAAGCCGACCTGCGGATACTGCTTCAACTCTTCATACAGCCTGATTTTTCCACCGGGGAGTTTTTCCACCCGGGATGGGAAGCTGCTGAAGTCCCAGGCGCCGTGTACCACCCGTTTGTTGACAGGATCAAAGTACAGTGACGAACCCGGATAGGGATAATTGAAGTCATCAACATCAGGAAACAACAGCCGCCCTTTGGCAACCCTGGCCTGCTGTCCGGGTAACGGCAACAATTCCACCCACCCCTGCTGCGGGTTGACGGCAGTCACTTCGGCGGTAAAGGTAAAAGGAACATCCCAGTCCACAGACACATCTCTCACCTTGATGTTGTTACTGTTATAAAACTGGAATGGCGCCATCTGCCCGTGGAATATCAGCTCAGCATCATTCCCTTCAATTTCAACGGCATCAAAACCATCGAAAACAAACGCAGATTTTTTCAGACCGTTGCCATGATTGGTGATGACCCGGTAAGCCGAGTAAGCATAATCAGGAAAAAATTTGTAGGTCCCTTTTTGCAGAACAATACGGATATTTTTACTCTTTGCCGCTTCAATTGCCCGGCGCAGTGCCGGGGTCATGTCACCCTTTTCCGGCTGCAGATTAATGACCTCTGTCGTTACCGCAGCAGCGGCAGTACTGAACAACAGACACAAGCAAACCAACACAGACTTCATGCAACTCATCCCTCTGAATTTTGATAATGCAGGAATACTCAGGGTCTACCTCAGACAGCCTTTATGGCGATCAGTCCCCGTACCACTTCAACAAACAACATAACTTTCGCCCAATTCCCTGCGGCAAGAGCCGGCGAAATCATGCCAGCAATCAGCTTCATATCATTGACGCCGGACTATGCGGCATCAGTATCAATGACAGCCGGCAATAGTCACCACCTGATGATTTTCGTCTTCGATCACGCCGTTGATGATGCTGACATTTTCAGCGCAGACATTACGGGCCCTGGTCGTCACCAGAATACTGCGGGCAAATGCATTGATACTTTTGATATTTTCCAGCCTGACGTTATTGACGTTGAATAAAGCAAGATTGTCATCACCGGTAGAGTCCAACCGGCAATTCGACACGGAAATGTTGTTCATTGGCAGGTCGTCGGGCTGATTCAACTGAATTCCGCCCCCGCTGGCAGAGAGAATCGGCGCCTGCCCGGCGATGCCTTTGGTTGTGGCAATCAGGCAATTACTGATGCTGATGTCGTTAAAGGCAACCTGATTGCCGTCGTTGTCCGTCGCTCCACGGATAATACCGCGGGTACTGTGAGTCCATTTGACGTTGTCCATCGTCAAACGCTCTCCCCCCAGAAATTGATAGGGAAAGCCGGATTTCTTGGCTTTAATGGCGACATAGTCACCCGGCTTATATCCTCTGCTGGCCAGATCCAGCTTCTCGTCTGCGAGATAAAACAGCCACTTGTTACCATCAACAAACTGCGGGGGATAGGCTAAGCCGCCACGATAGCCATATTTCACCTGATCATTATTGGTTTGAATAATGAGTGGCTCAGTCGTACTGTTGGTTGCCCTTCTCAGGTAGTGCCCCAAATCCCTGAATCGCCATAGAAACTCCGGTGATGGATAGCCATCATGGATATCAATGATGATTTCCCCTGGTCTGCTGCTGACTACATTGCCCTGAGTTGCTGAATAAGCCGCACGGGTAAAATGCATATCCTGCAAGGTGAGTCCATTGACCATTTTGCCAAACAGGGCAACCTGTTCGAAGTCGTTGAATACCAATGTTGTTTTGCCTCTCCCCTGGCCCCGAAACACCAGTTTCCCACTCTTGCCTGTATATAACTCATTGAACAGTAAAGTCCCGGCGGCATCAGGATTCGACTCCAGATAAAACCGTCCAGCCGGCAAAGTGATGGTCGCAACACTGTTCAGGTTTGTACCATGTCCCAAATAAACAATGGCTTCGTGTATGACTTCATTCAACTTAACGGTGGTGACATCTGCAGCATCCAGCAGCCACTCCCTGTCAGCCGCCACCGAGCTGGAAATGCAGGACGTACCAAAGATAACAACGCCTGATAAGATGAGGGACTTCATCGCCTTGATTGCCTGCAACATAGTAGTGAGTCCCCGTTTATCAGTGAAAACTCTTCGAAGCTATTGCCATATTTGTAATATAAATACCTTATTTACACTGATTTACAAAATGTGACTGGTACGATCAGAGCCGGAGATCTGCATCATTCAGGCCACCGGCATTTCAAGCCCCGGAAACAGCCAATAAGGCGCAGCAGGCGATTGAATATTTAATTGTTGCGAAATGAGGTAACCCTGATAGCTGCCAAACAGGGTCGCCGAAGGTCATCAGCAAGCCCCCGTGATTGCCACGAACTCTGTTACCAGAAACAAATGATGCCAAGAGCCTGACTGTCATCAGTGTTGTTCATCGGCTATGGAATGGAGCAGCTGAAAAATGACATTGCTCAACGGTCATCATTAACCACAGCGCCAGCAATATTTCTTACAGATTGAATTTAATGGGGTTTACCATGATTAATGATCGGCATTTGCAGCGTAAGGAATGGTGACGTCAGGGAGACTGAAGGCAAGAAGGCCGACCCGCAAATAATTGTATGAAACCTCTGGCGATGACCCTAAGCAGCTCTGGCCGGAGACGTTTTTCGCTGCACCGGCATTATTTGCCAGTGCGATTGCGCGGGCCAGTGAACCAGTCTGCCATGTCGCGCAACGATTATAGTGAACGTGCCGGCTGATCCCCAAAGGCGCCCCACAAAGGCCCTTTGATGTTACTCTCAGACCGGTTCTCAGGCTGGCCAAAACCGCTAAACCACCTCTCCGGCGGCATAACCAGAGCTCCAGGCCCATTGGAAGTTATAGCCTCCCAACCAGCCACTGACGTCCATGACTTCACCAATAAAATACAGACCAGGCACCTTTTTCGCTTCCATGGTCTTGGAGGACAGCTCGTCAGTATCTACCCCCCCCAGAGTCACTTCAGCCGTGCGGTAACCTTCTGTGCCATTGGGAGCAATCTGCCAGTTGTGCAGGTAGTCGGCTATTTGCTGGATTTCCCCTTTCCCCAACTGATTGAGGTTCTTCTCCGGCAGGTCACCCAGCTCGACCAGGCGTTCGACAAAGCGCTTGGGTAACAGGCGACTCAGCGCATTCTTGAATGACAATTTTGGGGATTCCTGAGTAACTGTGTTGCACCAATCAACAAAACTTGTTTCTGGCAGCAAATTAAAACCAACTTTCTCCCCAGGTTTCCAGTATGAGGAAATCTGCAATACTGCCGGGCCACTCAGACCTCTGTGAGTAAACAGCATCGCCTCTTTAAACTGTTTGCCGCATTCAGCAGTAGCAATAACCGGCAGCGCAATGCCCGACAACTGCTCGTAACGCTCTTTATCTTCCGGCTGCAGCGTGAAAGGCACCAGGCCGGCAGTGGTAGGCAGGACCTGCAAACCAAACTGCTCAGCAACCTTGTAACCAAAAGGCGTAGCGCCAAGTTTGGGCATAGACAGGCCCCCGGTCGCAATGACCAGCGAGTCACATTGATAAGTGCCTTCAGCAGTCGACAAACCAAATCCCTGCTGCTGTTTGCTGATTTGCAGGATCTCGGTGCGCAGCTGGATCTTAACCCCGGCCCATTCACATTCAGTGGTCAGCATAGTAACTATGTCTTTGGCAGATTCATTGCAAAACAGCTGACCCAGCGTTTTTTCGTGATACTCGATGCCATGACGCTCGACCATACCAATAAAGTCCCACTGGCTGTATCTGGCCAGTGCTGACTTAACAAAATGAGTGTTGCGGCAAAGATAAGCAGCGGGCTCAATATTCTGGTTGGTAAAGTTACAGCGACCACCGCCGCTGATCAGAATCTTGCGCCCCAACTGTTTGGCGTTGTCCAGCAGCAATACATTACGACCACGATAACCAGCAGTCAGAGCACACATCAGCCCTGCCGCACCGGCACCAATAATAATGACATCAAATTTTTGCACTGCTGACATGGTTCTGCTCTGGATTAAGGGAACAAAAAAGGGTGCTATTTTAGCACCCTTTTGCATTGGCTTCGCGACCAACTCAAGCCTCTGAAGACTCAGCTTTTTTCTCACGGGCCAACAGTTGTGCTGCCGCATCAAAAGGTGATTTGCCTTCGTACAGCACCTGATAGATCTGTTCGGTAATCGGCATTTCAACACCCAGACGCTCTGCCAGGGTATAAACCTCTTTGGTGTTACGATAGCCTTCAACCACCTGGCCAATCTCTGCCTGGGCTGTATCGACATCACTGCCCTTACCCAATGCCAGACCAAAGCGACGGTTGCGGGATTGGTTATCGGTACAGGTCAGCACCAGATCCCCAAGACCTGCCATACCCATAAAGGTGGCACCTTTGGCACCAAGTGCCTCACCCAAACGGGACAGTTCGACCAACCCACGGGTGATAAGTGCCGTTCTGGCATTGGCACCAAAACCAATGCCGTCAGACATACCGGCACCAATAGCGATCACGTTTTTGACGGCACCACCCAGCTGCAAGCCGATAAAATCATCGTTGGCATATACGCGCAGACGTTTTGGACTGTGCAGCAGCTCGACCAGATCTTCGGTAAACGCCGGATCTGTACCGGCGACTGAGATTGCCGTTGGCAGCCCAGCGGCCAGCTCTTTGGCAAAAGTCGGACCGGACAACACCGCCAACGGGTAACCTTCACCCAATTCATCGCGGGCCACATCCTGCAACAGACGACCGGTTTCCGGCTCCAGCCCCTTAGTGGCCCACACAATACGGGCATCCGGGCGCAGCAGCGGCTTGGCCTGACGCAGTACCAGCCCAAATACGTGACTTGGAACCACGACCAGAACGTTGCGACTGGCCGCCAGCGCTTTGGCCAGATCGGCTTCGGGCGTCAGCAGTTCAGGCAGTTTGATACCCGGCAGAAACTCCCGGTTTTCACCATCTCGCTTGAGATTAGCGATGTGCTCGGGCTCATGCCCCCACAGCACAGTGTTGTGACCGTTACTGGCCAGAGAAATGGCAAGAGCGGTGCCGTAAGATCCCGCTCCCAGTACCGTAATGTCGGCAGTGTTGTTCATAAAATTACGCGTTGGCTTCTGCAGATTGTGCTGCCTGAGCTTCTGCCTGACGCTGCTGTACATATTGGGCAAACAGAGCATCAAAGTTAACAGGAGCCAGATTCAGCTGAGGGAATGTACCACGGTTCACCAGGCTGCCTACCAATTCGCGGGCATAAGGGAACAGGATATTCGGGCAGTATGCACCCAAAGAGTGGGCCAGTTGTGGCTCGCTCAAACCAGAGATAGAGAAGATACCGGCTTGTTGTACTTCACACAGGAAAGCGGTTTCCTCGCCGTTTTGTGCAGTCACTGTCAGAGACAGAATAACTTCATATACATCATCAGCCAGTTTGTTGCTGCGGGTGTCCAGATCCAGCTTAACCTCAGGGTTCCATTCTTTCTGGAATACAGCAGGGCTGTTAGGTGTTTCAAAAGACACATCTTTGGTGAAGATGCGCTGAATGTTGAACTGAGGGGCTTGTTGTTCGTTATTTACTGCTTCAGCCATAATTTCCTACCTATCCTTCTCTTGATTGGGGCTTTACTGGAAAAGCCTTATTGGGCATGGGGAGTGTATTCTCCCAGTTCCTTCCCGGTTATAACGGTATATCAGTCAAAAAAACACTCTTGGGTCCTTAATCGACTGCATTTTATGCAGGACGGCCAAAACGGCCGTCAGCGAACCTTATCGCTTGCTCTTCTTTACAGGCAAATTTGCCGCCTGCCAGTCACCCATACCGCCTTTCAGATTTAACAGGTTTTCAAATCCCTGTTTTGTCAAAAGCTGAGCAGCCTGAGATGAGGTCATGCCGGTGTTGCATACCAGAATAATGGGGGTAGTTTTGTACTTTTCAAGCACAGACAGCTGGTTGTTTTTGATATCAGCCATTGGCACGTTCAGCGCATCAACAATATGCCCTTTTTTGAACTCCTCTTTGGAGCGCACATCAACAACCTGAGCATTTTCACGGTTGACCAGAATAGACAACTCCTGATTACCGATATTCTTTACCTTGGAAAAAGCTGACTTGACCGTCATCACAATAACGGCAACCAACAAACCTACCCACGCCAGACTCAGCATTGGATTAGCTTTAAAAAACTCGATGTATTCTTGCATGATTCAGTGCCTTCAATAATGGCGAGAGACATTTCAAAGGCCAAGAGTATACCTACTGCCATGTCAGATTGCAGCAAAGTAACTCGACGAAGCAGGATTGACGGGCCAACCAACCGCAATTCAGACATCAGCGGCACTGTGCGATAACAGCAATCGCCCCTGGAACATTTGCCCACCCGGCAAACCATAGTAGTATTTGAGCAATTTCCGTTTTAACAGCCTTTAATTTCACGCTTTAGCCTATGTAAGGAAGTTCAATGACAGCAGCAAAACGTCCGCTGGCGCTCTTGATCCTCGATGGTTGGGGATACCGGGAAGATACCCATCAGAACGCGGTCTTTCATGCCAATACACCCGTGTTGGATAAACTGTATCAACACTACCCCCATACGCTGATCTCAGGATCAGGTCTTGATGTTGGCCTACCCGATGGTCAAATGGGTAACTCCGAAGTGGGGCATATCAATATCGGCTCAGGCCGCATCGTTTATCAGGAGCTGACCCGCATCGGCAAAGCCATTGAAGACGGTGAGTTTGATACCAACCCGGTACTGTGCAAAGCCATTGATGAGGCAATAAAAGCCGGTGGCGCTGTACACATTATGGGGCTGTTGTCGCCGGGCGGCGTACACAGCCACGAAGAGCATTTAGAGGCAATGTGCCGCCTTGCCGTAAAACGCGGTGCCACCCGGGTTTATCTGCACGCCTTCCTTGATGGCCGGGACACTCCGCCACGCAGTGCCAAAGGCAGTCTGGAGCATTTCAACGCTCTGTTCAGAGAGTTGGGCCATGGCCGGATTGCTTCTGTTATCGGTCGCTATTATGCGATGGACAGAGACAATCGCTGGGATCGTGTGGAGCAGGCCTATAACCTCATCACGCTTGGCGAAGGCAAGTACAGCTATGACAATGCGGTAGCGGCACTGCAGGCGGCCTATGACAGAGATGAAAATGATGAGTTTGTCGCAGCATCTGCCATTGTGGATGCTCAGGGGCATACCGCCACACTGCAGGATAACGATGCTCTGATATTCATGAATTTCCGTGCCGACCGTGCACGTCAGATAAGCCGTGCTTTCATCAACCGGGATTTTGATGGTTTCGCGCGTAAAGTTCATCCTTCAGCCAGCTTTGTGATGCTGACTGAATACGCGGCAGATATTGATGCCCCGGTAGCCTTTCCACCCTCAGCGTTGACCAACACTCTGGGTGAAGTTCTGCAAAATACCGGCAAGACGCAGTTGCGTATTTCTGAAACCGAAAAGTATGCCCATGTGACCTTCTTCTTCAACGGTGGCAAAGAGCAAACGTTCGAGGGTGAAGAGCGAATTCTCATCAACTCCCCAAAGGTCGCAACCTATGATTTGCAACCTGAGATGAGTTCTGTTGAGCTGACCGATAAATTGGTGGAAGCGATTGAATCGGCTAAGTATGATGTCATTATCTGTAACTATCCTAATGGCGACATGGTCGGCCACACAGGTAATTTCGAAGCTGCAGTCCAAGCCTGTGAAGCCGTAGATACCAGTATCGGTCGGGTAGTCGAAGCCTTGCAGAAAGTCGGCGGTGAATGTTTGATTACCGCTGACCATGGCAATGCGGAGCAGATGGTCGATACCTCGACCGGACAACCACATACGGCCCACACCAGCGAACTGGTACCTTTCATTTATGTTGGCCGCAGAGCCCGGCTCAGAGAAGGTGGTCGTTTGAGTGATATCGCCCCGACCATGCTGACATTGATGGGGCAAAGCATACCTGCCGAAATGACAGGCCAGCCATTGATCACTGTTGAAGAGTAACCCACAACCAGTGTTTAAACATGTTCAGCTAAAAGCCTGCCTGCTGGCAGGCTTTCTCATCTTTTCCAATCAACTGCAGGCGACGGACCTCAAGGACCGTCAGACTGAGCTTAAGCGTTTGCAGTCACAAATCAGCAAACAACAAAGCTCTTTGCAAAGTACCAGTAAACAAAGAGAACAGTTGCAGGCATTGTTGAAGCAGGATGAACAGGCCGTTGCCAGAGTCGCACAAAAAGCCAACGAGACACGAAAGGCATTGGCAAATGTAGACAAAGAGCTGGCGGAAATCGCGGATCGTCAGGTTCAGCTGAACAAGCTCAGAAAATCCCAGCAGGATACCCTGTCAAAGCAGTTGGCCAGCGCCTATCTTGCGGGTAATCATGACTACACCAAAATGCTGCTCAACCAGCAAAATCCAGCCACCATAGAACGTATGCTGGCCTATTACCAGTACCTCAATCAGGCCAGAATTCAGGCTATCGACAGTCTGAAAGCGACCATGGAAGAGTTGACGGCCCTCGCCCAGAAAGAGCACGAACGAAAAACCCGTCTCAATGGGTTGATGCTGGAACAACAGCAACAGGCCGATGAGTTGAGCAAAGAGCAGATCCAGCGGGAACAAACACTGGCTCAATTACAGCGTGTCCTGCAGGACAAGGGCGCGCAGCTCGAACAACTGCAAATCGAAGAAGCCAGCCTGAAACGGGTGCTGGAACAGGCAGAAAAAGCCGCGCGACAAAATGCCAGCATGGACGGTCTTGCCAGGAGCCGTGGCAAACTCAACTGGCCGGTAAAGGGCAATGTTCGCCACAGTTTTGGCGGCCAGAGATCCGGAGGGGTTACCTGGAAAGGCGTCATTCTGGCGGCACCCGAAGGGCGCGAAGTAAAACCGGTTGCCCCCGGAAAAATCATCTATGCCGATTGGTTGAGGGGATTTGGCATGGTCATGGTCGTCGATCATGGCAAAGGCTATATGAGTCTCTATGGGCATGCGCAGGCCCTGCTGAAATCCGTTGGAGAGCAAGTGGGTCCGGGCGATACCATCGCATTGGTGGGCCGCTCAGGTGGCCAAACAGAGCCGGGTCTATACTTTGAGATAAGGCATAAAGGGCAGGCGATTAATCCGGCAAATTACTGTCGCTGATCTACAGGCCCTCATCACTCAAAGGGGGCCTGCATGTCACCAATACTTCGTTATCTTAGCTGTATCGTATTAGGACTCATGCTGGGGTTATCCGTAACCCTGGCTGGCAAGGAAAACGCCACCCCAACCACCCACTACAACTTCCCACTGCTGATCGATGTCATTGAGACGGTAGAAACGTATTATGTCGATAAGATTGACCGTAATGAGCTGATAGCTGCAGCCATAGAGGGCATATTCAATAAACTGGATCCCTACTCTGATTTCCTCGAACATGAAGACCTTTTGACTCTGCGTGAAGCCAATCGTGGCGAGTATTTTGGATATGGCTTTGAAATTGCCCATGAGCAGCAACGGGTAAAAATTGTCACACCATTTCCCCACTCTCCGGCCGAGCGAGCTGGGATCAAAGCCGGCGATATCATATTGAGTGTCAACGATACACCGGTCACCGTTGCACAGTTGCCTGTTATTCTTCAGGAGATACGCACTGCCAGTATCGCCAAAAACAGCATTCGCATGGCGTTGCAACACGACAATGGTCAAACCTATCGGGTATCCCTGCGACCGGAAATCATCTCCATTGATTCCGTTCACAGCCAATTGCTGGGCGACAATATTGGTTACATCCGGCTTTCGGGATTTCAGCGTACCTCAGCGACAGAAATGCGGACAGTATTGCAACACTGGCAAACGCTGCCCCTGCAAGGACTGGTGCTGGATCTGCGCAATAACCCAGGAGGGTTGCTTGAGCAAGCTATCGAAATCGCCGATCTGTTTCTCGACCAGGGTAAAATAGTCTCCACACAGGGGCGTTTTTTTGATGCCAACTCCGACTATTATGCTTCCCCGGAGGTACTGGCCGGGAATATTCCCTTGCTGGTTTTAATCAACAAAGGCTCGGCTTCTGCTGCAGAAGTGCTTGCCGGAGCACTCCATGAGAATCACAGGGCGACGCTGATGGGACAACAGAGTTATGGAAAAGGGACAGTGCAAAGCCTTATTCCGACGCTCTACTCAGTTAATGCGGTGAAACTGACAATTGCCAGGTACACAACCCCTGATGGAAATAATATCCACACTAAAGGCATTCGACCTGACATATTATTTGTCACTGAGGGTATTACTGAACAAAACAATGTGCATATAATCGCTGCAGGGCAGGCTGACAGTCACATTGTTGATGACATTGAATTAAAACAGGCCGTCAGCTGGATAACACAACAACATTAAAATCCGGGTTCAGTGCGCTATTTATTCCTACTGATTTTTCTGATGTCAGGGACAGCATCTGTGTCTGCGGCACAGGTTGCTCTTATCATCGATGATATTGGCTATCGTCATACTGATGAGGCGGTTTTGTCTTTGCCGTCCGGCGTTACCCTATCAGTCCTTCCCCATACCCCAATAGGCGCAGACCTCGCCAGGCAGGCTCACGCCAAAGGCCACGAGATTATGTTACACCTGCCCATGCAGGCTCTAAACGGTAAGAGATTGGGGCCGGGCGGACTGACCAATCAAATGGACGAAATTCAAGTCAAAAAACGGGTCACAGCTGCACTAGCAAGCATCCCTTTTGCCAAAGGGGCAAATAACCATATGGGCAGCTTGCTGACTCAAATAGAGCAGCCAATGAATTGGGTGATGGAGGCATTAAAGCAACATCAAATCTATTTTGTCGACAGTGTCACGACTAAATACAGCACTGCAGGAAAGCAGGCAGATCTTATCGGTGTACCTATGCTCAGACGCCAGCTATTTCTGGACAATGACACGAAAGAAGCCGCGCTGGAACAACAGTTCAGATTAATGATAACCAAGGCGCATCAGCTGGGACATCTGGTGGCCATCGCACACCCCCACCCGGATACAATCAGGTTTTTAAGAGAAAACCTGCCCAGGCTAGAGCAAGAGGGTATTAATCTGGTACCCACGTCAGCACTGCTGCCTTATGAGCTGGCCAGAAAACAAAAACTCAGTTCTGAAGTACAACTTTAACCGGAATACCAGGAAGCAAGGCTCTCATTTGCTCACTGTTGCTGACAACATCCTGTAAATTGTATTTATCCAGCACCCCAAGATAAGCGTTAACAGCTTCGGAGAGCACCCCTTTCAGCTGACATGCCGGGGTGAAAATACAGTAAGGTTTCTGACAGTCGATCGGTGCCAACGAGTTTTCAAGCTGACGGACTACAGTACCGATATTAATTTTATGCGCTGGTATACCCAGACGGAATCCACCACTCTTGCCTCTTATCGTCTCCAGATAACCAAGTTTCCCTAGATGATGAACCACCTTGGAAACATGATTGGCAGACAAATCAAAAACCTCTGTGATCTCTGCAATACGAAACAGCTGAGTTCGCTCAGGCTGCATCGCAACATACATCAGAGTTCTTAAGCCGTAATCGGTATATCGGGTCAGTTGCATATTATTGTCCGCTGCCGGTTGCCTGTTCCAGAGAAGTAATCAGCCACATGGCTTCATCATTGGTTGTACCACAAACGTCTGGTGTTGCGTCAAATTCACTGCACACCGCAGGTCTGTCTTGCCAGCCGAAGATCATACAAAGATTGTCTTCAGACAACTGAATGCATCGTTCACCAGCGGGCTTACCATCCGGCATCCCGGGAATAGGGCTACTGATCGACGGTGCTATACAACAAGCACCACACCCCAATCGACATTGCATCACTCTATTGTCTCAGTTACCGGATAAAACAGGCGCAAGATTATACAGCGAATCAGCAACCAAGACAGCAGACCAAATCAGTAAATCCATTAAAAACCGATATTGGAAGCAATAGCAGGAAGCGCATTGGTGATTTGAACAGGTTTGATGAAAGCCAA
>NZ_JBOZWP010000030.1:0-57070 GCF_050865035.1 Shewanella sp. GXUN23E
AGGGGCTATAGCTCAGCTGGGAGAGCGCTTGCATGGCATGCAAGAGGTCCGCGGTTCGATCCCGCGTAGCTCCACCACTCTTTCTTATTGAAAGAGACAAAACCGCCGCAATGGCGGTTTTTTTGTGTCTGAAAATCAGCGATGTAAATTGGCTGAGGGGCAAAGTCACTAAGCATGACGGATGTCGAATACCTCGGGAAATGGCAGTGACTGTTTCCCAAGCCAGGTAATCTGAATGTGTACTGTCTATTACCTGTAGTGCACCATGATATATCTGATCCGGAGCCGAATTTGTTCTGCCTGAGTGGCTTAGATCCGTTAATGGATTATCTTAAGAGCGTCAGAAGCACAGTTAAACTTCGCATAAAAGTCAGTGCCATTGTTTGCCGAGCGCGAATTAGCCGGATTCAGTCAATGCCCAGAAATCCCCCGGTCTGATGTGCCCACAGCTGAGCGTAGATACCGCCAAGGGCGATGAGCTGCTGATGGGTGCCTTGCTCAATGATTTTGCCTTTATCCAGCACAATCAGCCTGTCCATCGCCGCTATGGTCGACAGTCGGTGCGCAATGGCGATCACCGTTTTGCCTTCCATTAACTGATACAGACTTTCCTGAATAGCGGCCTCCACCTCTGAATCCAGTGCCGATGTCGCTTCATCCAGCAGCAGAATGGGGGCATCCTTTAGCAGCACCCGGGCGATGGCGATTCGCTGTCGCTGCCCGCCAGAGAGTTTTACACCGCGCTCGCCCACTAGAGCATCGAGTCCCTGATTGCCGTGGGGATCGGTCAGCTGCTGAATAAATCCATCGGCCTGCGCCTGTTTGATCGCCAGGTGCAGTGCGTTGTTGTCTGCATCTGGCCGACCATAAAGAATATTGTCCCGAATGCTGCGATGCAGCAGGGAGGTATCCTGGGTCACCATGCCGATTTGTGAACGCAATGAATCCTGAGTAACCCGCCGAATATCTTGCTCATCGATTAAAATCCGTCCCTGCTCTACATCGTAAAAGCGCATCAGCAGATTCACCAGGGTCGATTTACCGGCGCCGGAGCGGCCTACCAGACCGACTTTTTCGCCCGGGCGTATGGTCAGATCCAGTCCCTCGATAATGGCTTCATCTTTGCCATAGTGAAAACTGACCTGGTCAAACCTGATTTCACCCTTGCTGACGTCAAGGGCGCTGGCATCACTTGCATCGACTATTGCTGTGGGTTTGGAGAGTGTACTGATGCCATCGGCGACGGTACCGATATTTTCAAACAGTGAGCTGACTTCCCACATCATCCATTGTGACATGCCGTTGAGCCGCAATGACAAGCTGACGGCCACCGCAATGGCGCCAACACTGATGGCGCTGCCGGTCCACAGATAAATAGACAGGGCGGCGATGGCAAACGCCAGCAGATAGTTGGACACCTGCACGCTGACATTGAGTCCGGTGACCAGCCGCATTTGCCGGTACACTGTCTGCAAAAACTCTGTCATACCGGCTTTGGCGTATTGCGCTTCCTGATCTGTGTGGGCAAACAATTTAACTGTGGTGATATTGGTGTAGCTGTCGACAATCCGGCCGGTCATCATGGAGCGCGCCTCTGCCTGGGCGGAGGCAACGGCCTTGAGCCGGGGCACAAAATAAAACTGCAGCCCGGCGTAAACCATCAACCATATCAACATGGGAATAACCAAGCGGGTATCGGCACTGGCGATCATCACCAGCATGGAAGTGAAATACACCAGAATATAGACAAGTACATCCAGCAGTTTCATCACGGTTTCCCGCACCGCCAGCGAGGTTTGCATCACCTTGGTGGCGACCCGCCCGGCAAAGTCATTCTGATAAAATGAGACACTCTGCTTCAGCAGATAGCGATGAGCCAGAAAGCGGATAGACATGGGGTAGTTGCCAAGCAATGCCTGATAGACCAATAAGCCATGCAACAGGGTGACCAGCGGCAGGGCGACCAGTACCAACAGGCTCATCAGCAGCAATTTGCCGCCTTCCTCAGACAACAAGGTGGCCGGATCTTTGGTCGTTAGCCAATCGACCAATTGCCCCAGAAAACCAAACAGGCTGACTTCGAGCATGGCGAGGACGGCGGTGAGCAGCGACATCAGCAGCAGGGGCTTTTCAAATCCCCGGGTATAGTGGCGGCAAAAAGCAAATAAACCGGTCGGCGGCTGAGTGGGTTCATGGGCGGGAAGTGGTTGGGTCCATCGCTCGAAAATACGGAACATCTGCATCCTTTCCTGAAAATACCCCAATAGGGGAATAAGCGTGCCATCAGGTTAACCCAAGACAGGGTCAATTGCTTATTCAATGCACAACAAATTTCCCGCCTGCATCGCAGCTTTCCCATTAGCACAAGCTTTGACTGGCAGGATAGAGTACTATTCGCCCCTTGCTTATTTGGGATGTTTATTATGAGTGTTCACAACGCCACTTTCTCCGGACTTGGTCTGCTGGCGCCATTGACCCGCCAGCTTGCTGCGCTCGGTTATGACGCGCCCCGGGGCGTGCAGCTTGCCGCCATTCCTGCCATGTTGCAGGGACAGGATGTCAAAGTGCAGGCCAATACCGGCTCAGGAAAAACCGCCGCTTTTGCACTGCCATTGCTGCAGCGTTTGATGATGATCCCACCGTCCGCTCGTGGGCGTTTTGTGCGCACTCTGGTGCTGGTTCCCAGCCGCGAGCTGGCCATGCAGGTGGGGGAAAGTATCCGCCAGTACTGTGCGCAGATTAGCCCGGCACCAAGCGTGCTGACTGTGTATGGCGGGGTGTCGGTCAATCCACAGATGATGGCTCTGCGCGGTGGCGCTGATGTGCTGGTGGCAACGCCCGGGCGGCTGCTGGATCTGCTGGGGAAAAATGCCCTTAAGCTCGATCGGCTTGAGACTCTGGTGTTGGATGAAGCCGATAAACTGCTGAGCCTGGGCTTTGCCGATGAACTGTCGCAACTGTTTGCGCGTTTGCCCAAAAATCGCCAGACCGCGCTGTTTTCAGCCACCTTTGGTGATGAAGTGACTGCGCTGGCCGGCAAGGTGCTCAGACAGCCGCTGGATATCACCATGACGGCGGAAACCGACAAGGCGGATATCTGTCAACGCGTCATTGAAGTGGCCGCTGAGCGCAAAACCCAGCTGCTGATCCAGCTTATTAAACAAAATCAGTGGCCTCAGCTGCTGGTGTTTGCCAATGCCAAACAAAGCTGTAATCGGTTGCAACAAAAGTTGCAGCGTGCCGGTATTAATACTCAGGTATTTCACGGCGACAAATCCCAGGGAAACCGGGGTGCTGTGCTCAATGACTTCAAGCAGGGCAAATTACAAATCCTGATCGCTACTGACATTGCTGCCCGTGGATTGGATATCGACAAGCTGCCCGCCGTGGTCAACTATGAACTGCCCCGCAGTCCGGCAGATTACATTCACCGGATTGGCCGTACAGGACGGGCAGGGGAGTCGGGCCTGGCAGTGTCCCTGATCTGCCCTGACGAATTTCATCACTTCCGGGTGATTGAGAAGAAACACAAGCTCAGATTGCCAAGGGAGCAGGTCTGTGGCTTTGAGCTCCCGGCGCAGCAGCCGGATGTGAGCCAGGACAAAAATCCGCAATCCAAGGGGCGCTGAAAACCGGCTTATGTGTTAATTCATCGGTTGAAGTCTCATGTGCTGAGGGAATGATGAAACAGTTTTTTTGGTTGATTGATGGTGAATTGGCCGGTGGCGATCAGTGTCTGCTGCAGTCACCGCAGTGTGAGCGACTCAGCGAACTGGGGGTTAAGGCAATACTCAGCTTTTGTGGGTTGACGGCACAGCAGTGCGCAGCTCTGAGTGCGACGCACATAGAATGGCATGGAGCAACGCTGTCACTGGCCGGTTTTCCTGATGTCGCCCCGACGGATGAACTGCTTAACGGTTTGACTGATGCGTTAAAACGGCTGCATCAGTGGCGAACTGCCGGCAAGCCGGCGCTGGTCTGTTGTCCCAGTGGCAACGAACTGACCTCAGCTCTGCTGGCCTGTTACCTGACCCAGACAGGCGCTGCGCCTGTGCATGCTGTCAGTCAGGTACGGGCATTGAATGCCGACGCCTTCTCATTGCCCGGTTGGGATCAGGGCGTGTTTGATCTGATCTATGCGCTGCCGGAGATCGCGCTGGATTAAAGTCACCCGGTATTGAGGTCGCCTGTGATGGCCAATGCCGGTTATCGGCGCGACATCATTGAGAATGCATGTGTTAAAACAGTATGGTTAAACGGCGCGCGGGTCTGTATCTCTTTTGATGGCGCGTGCCATACTGGAACTACAGGGGAAATGGGTTTATCAATATGACTTCCAAGGCTAATCAATCGCAGGGACTGCTGTTGTTCCGGTTAACCCGGCAGCAGGTATTTGCGCTCGGAACGCTGAAGATCCGTGAATTGATCCCCTTCACTCGTTTACATCAATTGCCTCATTCCCATCAGGCCGTCGTAGGTACCATTAATTTCAGGGGCAAGAGTATCCCTGTGGTGGATATGGCCAGCGCAGTAGGTTATCGGCCGCTGACCGACAGTGAGCGAAAAGATGCTTTTATCATAGTAACGGACTGCCACCGGCAAATTACCGGCTTTCTGGTACGCAACATCGAGCGTATCGTTCAGTGCAACTGGCGGGAGATTGAATCTCCGCCTGATAACCTGGGCAAACGGGCATTTCTCACCGGTATTACCCGTCTTGATCAGCAACTGGTACAACTGCTGGACGTCGAACTCTTGATGGCCGCAATATTTCCATTCACCAAGCAATATGCCGCAGTGACGGATGTCCAGCGGGAAATGCTTAAGCCGTTGAATATCTTGCTGGTTGATGATTCAAAGGTTGCACGCAAACAGTTGTCTGATGCTCTGGATGACCTGAATATTCCCTACCAGGTGACTGACAATGGCGCCCGGGCGCTTGAGCTGATGCAGGCTGATGCTGCTGCCGGTCGGCCGGTGGATATTCTGGTCAGCGACATTGAGATGCCAGGGCTTGATGGCTACGAGCTGGCGTTCGAGGTTAAAAATAATCCGGCACTGGCCGATGCTTATTTGATTCTACACACTTCTTTGTCCAGCGAGATCAGTGTCAGTCAGGCCCGTCAAGTCGGTGCCGATGAAGCGCTGACCAAGTTTGACGCAGATGAATTGATCCATGCCATGCTCACCGGTGCAACTCGCCACAGAGAATCCTGAGCCCGACCCTTGGTGGCAGCAAAAGTTCCCCACTTCAGTACCAAAATCAGTCGAAATTGCCTGTTGAATGTACACCGTGTCTCATTCTGGGGGATGGGTCACGGCTTTTGCTAGACAAACCGGACGGCATTCGATACAAACCCTGCTTACCCTTTTTTATGCAATCAACAATCTTATAGAGAGTCGCCTGTCATTGGGTCAGGAAACGACTCCGATATTGTTATTTAAGGTCAAGTATGAAACAACAATCATTGCTGGCGCGTATCGCCGGCGGCAGTCTGGTACTGCAAATTCTGATGGGGATTATTGCCGGCGTACTGCTGGCGACGCTGTCTCCGTCTGCGGCATTGCAGGTCGAATTTCTCGGTGGCCTGTTTGTTGGCGCGCTGAAAGCCATCGCGCCGGTGCTGGTGTTTATTCTGGTGGCATCTTCCATTGCCAATCAGAAGAAGAATGCCCAGACCAACATGCGTCCTATTGTGGTCCTGTATCTGGTGGGAACCTTTGCTGCGGCGGTAACCGCCGTGGTGATGAGCTTCCTGTTCCCGACTGATCTGGTTCTGGCCGATATAGCTGAAGGCGCGACGCCTCCTCAGGGGATTGCCGAAGTGATCAGCACGCTGCTGTTCAAGTTGGTGGATAATCCGGTAAATGCGCTGCTGACCGGCAACTACATCGGTATTCTGGCCTGGGGTGTGGGTTTGGGTATGGCGCTGCATCATGCCAATGACACCACTAAGATGGTGTTCTCGGACATGAGCCACAGTGTGTCGCAGATGGTACGTTTCATCATCCGTCTGGCGCCGCTGGGGATCTTTGGTCTGGTATCCGGCACCATTGCCAAAACCGGTTTCTCTGCGCTGACCGGCTATGCCCATTTGCTGGCCGTTTTGCTGGGTGCCATGGCGATCATTGCGTTGGTGATTAACCCACTGATTGTTTATCTGAATATCCGTCGTAATCCCTATCCGCTGGTGTTCCGTTGCTTGCGTGAAAGTGGCGTGACTGCCTTCTTTACCCGCTCCTCTGCCGCCAATATTCCGGTGAACATGGCGCTGTGTGAAAAGATGAAGCTGCATGAAGACACTTATTCCGTGTCTATCCCGCTGGGCGCAACCATCAACATGGGCGGCGCAGCCATTACCATCACCATTCTGACGCTGGCAGCGGTACATACTCTGGGTATTCAGGTGGATATCTTCACTGCACTGCTGCTCAGTGTGGTGGCGGCTGTATCAGCCTGCGGTGCTTCAGGTGTTGCAGGTGGTTCGCTGCTGCTGATCCCGCTGGCCTGTAGCCTGTTCGGTATCTCCAACGATGTGGCCATGCAGGTAGTTGCTGTGGGCTTTATCATCGGGGTGATCCAGGATGCGGCTGAGACTGCACTGAACTCATCTACTGACGTGGTCTTTACCGCTGCAGCCTGCGAGGCCGCTGAGCGCAAGTCAGTCTGATGACAAGCGTCAGCGTAATTTGATACAAGGGGAGCCACTGGCTCCCTTTTTTTGGTATTAGTGATGAAGTTGTTTGATTTCTCAACCCTGGACAGTGCCCGCGACTGGTACAGCATCAATGATGGTGTAATGGGGGGACTCTCCCGCAGCCGGTTATCAGCATCTCCACTGGGTTTTGCGGTGTTCAGTGGCCATGTGTCTCTGGCAAATGGTGGTGGCTTCGCCTCGGTGCGTTGCGATTTTGCTGACACAAATCTGAGCGCAGCCGGTTATATCAGGCTGTTGGTCAAAGGGGATGGCAGGCAATACAAGGTGAATCTCAGGGATTCACTGGCGCCTGACAGTCCTGTATATCAGCAGGCGTTTGTCAGTCGGGCAGATGATGACGTGTGGCAGCAGGTCAATCTGCCATTGACTGAGTTTCATGCTCGCCGCCGGGGTCAGCCGTTGCCGGGGATTAGCGCGGATTTTTCTGCAATTAAAAGCCTGGGCCTGGTGATAGGCGACAGGCAGGGTGGGGATTTCACCCTGCAGATCCTGTCGGTTGAGGCCGTATAAGCCAATGCCCACCCGCCCAGATAAGTCCTAGGCTGAGGTCTTGTTATTGTCGGCTGGCGTGATGATCCCCAGCGGAGTGGCGGTTTGCCAGGCACCGCGGGTAAAGTCCGGGATGTCTACTGAGCAGGATCTGTTGTTGAGTGACTGCTCACTTAAGGTATTGATGACTGACCAGCTGGCGCCGTCGTACACATCCTGATCCAGCGGCTCGGCGTTGCGCAGGCAATACACCATGCGCCACAACATCAGAAAGTCCATGCCGCCGTGACCGCCGTTGCGCTCGGCTTCCTTGCCCATGTGTTGCCACAGCGGATGGTCATATTTGGCATACCACTTATCCATCTCATAATCCCATTGGTGGAAGTTGCCATTGCCGCCTTGCTCCAGTGCGATGCGATTGGGAAAACCGGCAAATACCCCGTTGGTGCCCTGAATAAGGTTGTGACGGCTGTAGGGCCTTGGCGTTGTGGTGTCATGTTGCACCATGATGGTCCTACCTTTGACGGTTTTGATAAGGGTCGTGCTCATATCGCCGTTGATATAGTGCAGCTGATTGCGCTCATGCTCGGCGGGAAATTCCCGTTTGGCATACAGAGCGCGGCCCAGCGCCGGGGAACTCATGGAGGTCAGGTAATCGAAGCGGTCGCCGCGGTTGATATTCATATACTGGGAAACCGGTCCAAGTCCATGGGTAGGGTAGAGATTGCCGTTGCGTTTGGTGTGCCAGTAAGTGCGCCATGAGCCGGTGCTTTTGTCTATCTCTTTCATCTGCCAGCGCAGTTCGTGAATATAGGCAGCTTCGCCATGCAGCAGTTCACCAAACAGACCCTGACGTACCATATTGAGCACCATCAGCTCGTCGCGACCGTAATTGACGTTCTCCATCATCATACAGTTCTTTTGGGTGCGCTCGGCGGTGTCGACCAACTGCCAGCATTCCTCCACCGTCAGTGCAAGCGGTACCTCCACGAAAGCGTGTTTCCCGCTTTCCATGGTGTCGATCGCCATCGGTGCATGCCAGCGCTAGGGCGTGGAGATTATCACTATATCGATATCCTGACGCTCCAGCATGCGGCGGTAATCATAATCACCGGCGCCATAGGCATCCGGCGTCGGCAGACCTGCGTCAGTCACCTGTTTGACGGCGGCTGCCAGGGACTCCTGATGTGGATCACAGATGGCTTTAATCTCAACCCCATCGAGGTGACAGAAATGCTTCACATGACCAGAGCCCCGTTGGCCAACGCCGATGAAACCGACTCTGACCACCTCCATCGGAACCACCGTCAGGCCAATAACACGGTTGCCAGAGGCTTTCGGTGCTGTGGGTGTGTGCTGGCACCCTGCCAATCCGCTGGCCATGGCAGTTGCCGTCACTGCGGTAGCGGCTTTGAGAAAATCTCTTCTGTTGAATTGCGACATACTATTTCCTGAATTGTTATTGTTCTGATCCCTGGTTTTGCATCTTATATCAGAAAAACACTTCATCAGGTCAAACTTGCAGCAATAAATGATGGCCTGGCAGTAACCGCAGCAACCCGTTCAGACTTGCCGTTTTTTTCGCCGCAAAAGTTGATTTTGGTGATTTATATCACTTTTTTGTCTGTCGGAATTTGTACACTTGCGGCCAATTCCAACAGCCGTAAAAAAACGCTGTGTAACTGTTGATTCCTTCTGGAGAAAGTTTGACCATGACAACTATGCTTAATGCCGTACCCCGCGAAATACTGGATGCTGCCATCGAGTTTTTCCGGATCCAGGGGTTGCAGGGCAGTTCAAATCGCAGACGAGTCATGGGAGGCGTCAGTACAATGGAAGCGCAGCAGTTGGTGGGAGAGTGGCTGGATACCCGCGATGGGGAAGGCGACAAAATTAACGTATACCGCAGTGGTGAACAGTGGGTGCTGGAAACCTGGTCTGAAGATGGCTGTCACAGCCGGGATCTGATGCAGGTAACCGAGACTGTCGATGGATTGAAACTGGAAGACAGAGGCGGCAATTTGTTCGGTGAATATTTTCTGCTGCGTGACGATCAGTTGCACCTGTGCACTGAATCAGGCTGTCAGGCACTGCAAAGCGCCTGATTCAGGGCTAACGATAGCTTATTGACCGGGTAAGCCGTTACCCGGTTAAAACGGATGCCGGCTGGTAAAACTCAGGGTTTTACCTTTGAAAGGATGAGCCAGCGTCAGACTTTCGGCATGCAGGCACAGTCGCTCACGGGCACTGCGTGTACGTTCATCACCGTAGAAATTATCCCCCAGAATCACATGCCCCAGGGCTTTCATATGCACCCGCAGCTGATGAGTTCTGCCTGTGTGTGGCCGCAGCTCAACCAGGGTTGAATGTTGCCGGCGCTCAAGTACCCGATAGTCAGTGACTGCTGACTTGCCATTCACATCAATTTGCTGCAGTGGTCTGCGTGTCAGATCCGCTCCGATAGGCAGATCGATAACCCCGCTATCCCGCTCCAGCAAGCCATCTACCTCGGCGATATACACCTTCTGCATATTCCTGTCCTGAAACTGGGTCTTGAGGTTGGACTCCGCCTTTTTATTGCGGGCGAACACCATGATGCCTGAGGTATCACAATCCAGGCGGTGCACCAGAATGGTTTCCGGATACAGGCTTTGCAGCCGTGTCAGCGCGCAGTCATGAGTCACTTCAGCCCGGCCGGGATTGGACAGCAAGCCAGAGGGCTTGGATATCACAATCATGTCTCTGTCCCGGTAACGAATATCCAGCCAGGGCAGGGCGGGAGGATGATAGTCAAAAATCTGCATGAAGGCTCCGCTTGGTCTTTAAAGGCGCCGAAATATAACGGGGTTTAGAGTGGGATACCAGTGCTTTGTCCGGTCAGTATGCACAGGCTTACCGGTTATCAGGCCAGCCAGTCGCTGAGCCACAATCGCCAGGACAGTCCCCACTCGCTGGTTACGCCGCGGGTGACAAATTGCACTTCGCCATTTCTGACAATATAGATAGCGGGCAATGCCGAGGCGCCCCAGGCGTCAGACATAGCCTGAGTCCCTTCAATGACCGGAAAGCTGTAATCGCGTTTTTGCATATAGTCGCGAATTTCGTGTCGGGTACCGGAAGCCACGGCGACAGAAATCACTTTGTAGTCTTCACTGAGGGAGTCTACCGCCGGAGAGGTGACTTTACAGGCAGGACACCAGGTGCCCCAGAAGTATACCAGCGTGGTTTCATGGGGTCTGAGTTTTATTGGCGTGCCCTGAATGGATTCCCCGGCCAGTGCAGGCGCCTGACCACTTGCCATATCCCGTTGTAAAAACAGGCTGACGCCATAGATGACTGCGCCCATCAGCGCGAGATCCCGCAGCAACTTCAGCCAGAACGACTTTTGACGGAAACGAGATAAAAACGATGTGTGCATGCCTTAACTCTGGGTTGAAAACGGGTTATAGATAATCGTCCGGAGTTTTACGACTCAGGATACGGCTGTAGGCCATCAATTGTGGATACAGTGTACGGAAGGCGATTTCAATGTCGGTGTCCATCTGTTTAACCACTTTGTCAGCGCCCACAAACAGCTCGGGTTTTGAGAAACGGCGACCAACACCAAGGATGGCATCATTGAGACCTGTGCGGGACTCATAGGCCAGCAGCCAGTTTTGCTGACGCATCACAGGTACCAATTTACTGAGTTTTTCCGGCAGATCCGGGGTCTGAGCCAGCTCCTCGTAAGCCCGCTGGGTGAACACTTCCAGCGTATCGCCATGGTACTCATCCCAATAACGGGCGAGCATATGGTCAAAGGCCAAATCCATCAGCACAGGCGCAATGCGGCTGTACTTTTTGGGGAACTGACGGATAAGATCACGGCTGATCTCATGCTCATCAGTCAATTGATCCAACTGGCGATGCAACCAGATCCCCTGTTGCAGTGGTTTGGCAAAATCCTGGATATTGCCTTTGGCAAAGTCACCGGCCAGATTGCCGGCCAGACTGGTCTGACTGTTGTCAGCCAGGTGAAGATGGGCTAGAAAATTCATAATTTAGCATTGGCGAAATTTGAAACAAAAGGTAACATGCCCAGGCAGTCTGACAAAGCAAAGCAGCCCGAAGACTGGCAAGCATACACAAATTCGCAAGGAATGCGACCGTTTTGCCGGTTTGGCAGCCAACACCTCTGGAGATCATGGAAGATGCTTAGCTACGCAAAAAAAAGATTTGCCCGACTATACCGGTTCTTCCGGCCCCGACCGCGTCGCCCTATCAATATCGATATCCCATTCACCAGTCATCCTTATCGTCTGGAAGATGTGGCTTCTGCAACGCGCAGTGATCCTCCGGCAACCCAGCCTATTGACGGCGAATCCTCGGATAAGCGCTGATAAAAGGCCATGGCGCGGCGGCTGATTTCCTTGATCTTCATGTCCACTGACACTAGACTGGCCGCCGTCTTAAGCCAAGCCGAGTCGTATTTTCATGCGCGTTTCAGATTTTACCTTTGACCTTCCTGATGAACTCATCGCCCGCTATCCAATGGCCGAGCGTACTGCCTCCCGTTTGCTGACACTCAATGGTGAAACCGGCGCGCTGGCTGACAGGCAGTTCATCGATTTGCTGGAGATGATTAATCCCGGCGATCTGATGGTGTTCAACAACACCCGGGTGATCCCGGCACGTTTGTTTGGCCAGAAGGCCACGGGCGGCAAGCTGGAAATTCTGGTGGAGCGCATGCTGGATGACAAACGCATTCTGGCCCATGTGCGCAGCTCCAAGTCGCCCAAAGAAGGCGCCATGATTAATCTCGATGGCGGCTTTGAAATGACAATGCTGGCCCGTCATGACGCGCTGTTCGAGCTGGAACTGCAGTCCGAACTGACTATTCTGGAAGTGCTGGAAGCGGTCGGCCATATGCCACTGCCACCCTATATCGATCGCCCCGATGAAGACGCTGACAAAGAGCGGTATCAAACCGTGTATAACCAGAATCCCGGTGCTGTGGCGGCGCCGACTGCCGGTCTGCACTTTGATGACGGCATGCTGGAGACCTTGAAAGCCAAGGGCGTGAATATGGCGTTTGTGACCCTGCATGTGGGCGCAGGCACTTTCCAGCCGGTGCGGGTAGACAATATCCTCGAGCACAAGATGCACTCTGAGTGGGCCAACGTGCCGGCGGATGTGGTTGAACTGATTAAAGCCACCAAAGCCGCGGGCAAGCGGGTGATCGCAGTGGGAACCACTTCAGTGCGCTCACTGGAAAGCGCCGCCAGGGCCAGCAAGGGTGAGCTGGAGCCATTCAGCGGTGATACCGATATCTTTATCTATCCTGGTTATGCATTCAAAGTGGTGGATGCCATGGTGACCAACTTCCACCTGCCCGAGTCAACACTCATCATGCTGGTGAGTGCCTTTGCCGGATTTGACCATGTGATCAACGCCTACAGTCATGCAGTTGCGCAAAAATACCGCTTCTTCAGCTATGGTGATGCGATGTTTGTGACTAAAAAGCCCCAATAACAGCGGAAATTGATTTAAAATACCCATCCCTTTACGGATGGGTATTTTTCTTTTGCCGCTCTTGAAGACGGGCAATTTGACCCCATCTACTTTTTTGATATTCGTGACTTTCTGCACTGTCAGACTGTTTCTCTGACGAGGTATACGATGAAATTTGAACTGGATAAAACCTGTGGGCGCGCCCGTCGCGGCCGTCTGGTGTTTGAACGTGGTACGGTTGAGACCCCGGCATTTATGCCAGTGGGCACCTACGGTACTGTTAAGGGCATGACCCCGGAAGAAGTGCGTGCCACTGGCGCGGAGATCCTGCTGGGTAACACTTTCCACCTGTGGCTGCGTCCCGGTGAAGAGATCATGCGCAAGCACGGCGACCTGCACGACTTTATGAACTGGCAGCGTCCTATCCTGACTGACTCCGGCGGTTTCCAGGTATTCAGTCTGGGTGATATCCGTAAAATCACCGAAGAGGGCGTACATTTCCGCTCGCCCATCAATGGTGAAAAAATCTTTATGGACGCTGAAAAGTCTATGCAGATCCAGCACTCTCTGGGCTCAGATATCGTGATGATTTTCGATGAGTGTACGCCTTATCCGGCGACTCACGATGAAGCCCGCAAGTCGATGCAGATGTCACTGCGCTGGGCAAAACGCTCCCGCGATGAATTTGACCGTCTGAAAAACCCCAATGCCCTGTTCGGTATTATTCAGGGCAGCGTGTACGAAGATCTGCGTGATGAGAGCCTTAAAGGCCTGCTGGAAATCGGTTTTGACGGTTATGCCGTCGGTGGTCTGGCTGTGGGTGAGCCCAAGGCTGACATGCACCGCGTACTGGAGCATGTGTGCCCGCAAATCCCGGCGGACAAACCACGTTATTTGATGGGGGTAGGTAAGCCAGAGGATCTGGTTGAAGGCGTACGTCGCGGCGTTGACATGTTTGACTGTGTGATGCCAACCCGTAATGCCCGCAACGGTCATCTGTTTACCAGTGAAGGGGTTATCAAGATCCGCAATGCGCGTCATCGCGATGACACTTCACCTTTGGATGCCAAGTGTGACTGTTACACCTGTAAGAACTACTCACGGGCGTATCTGCATCACCTGGATCGTTGTAACGAGATTCTGGGCGCCCGCCTGAACACCATTCACAACCTGCGTTATTACCAGCGTTTGATGGAAGGTTTGCGCGGTGCGATCGAGACAGGTACATTAGATGCCTTCGTGGCAGATTTCTATACCAGTCAAGGTCGTGAAGTGCCTGAATTGGCTGATTAATTTTTTATCAACAAGAAGAGAAGACAATGTTTATTTCAAACGCTTACGCCAACGCTGCCGGTGCACCTCAGGGTGGCGGTACCATGGAACTGATTTTCATGCTGGTCATCTTCGGCCTGATCTTTTACTTCATGATCTACCGTCCTCAGGCCAAGCGCGTTAAAGAACACAAGAACCTGATGTCTGCGCTGGGTAAGGGTGATGAAGTCCTGACCAGTGGCGGTATTCTGGGTAAGATTGCCAAGATCAGCGATGACAATGATTACGTGCTGCTGAACCTGAATGACAGCACTCAGATCACCATCAAAAAGGACTACATCGCCGCTGTGCTGCCAAAAGGCTCTATCCAGTCGCTGTAACGCCAAGAGGGCAAAGGTGTGTTAAATAAATACCCCATGTGGAAAAACCTGATGGTGATTTTGATCATCGCCGTCGGTTTTTTCTATGCACTGCCAAACCTCTTCGGTGAGGATCATGCTGTGCAGGTAGTGGGCACCCGCGGAGTTGAGGTGACTGCTGCAACCCAGACCCAAATCGATGACTTGCTGACCAAAGAGGGTATTGCGGTCAAGCGTTCGGATCTGGAGAACGGTCAATTGCTGGTTCGCGTGGCGAACGCAGATCAGCAACTGGCAGCCAAAGAAGCTATCGCGGCCGCGCTGGGTGACAAATATACCGTTGCCCTCAACCTGGCTCCTGCGACCCCAAGATGGCTGGAAGATTTGGGCGGCAGTCCAATGAAACTGGGTCTTGACCTGCGTGGTGGTGTGCACTTCCTGATGGAAGTGGACATGAACGAAGCCATTCGCAAGATGGAAGAAGCCAAGGTCGCGGATTTCCGCAATCAGTTGCGTGAAGAGCGTATCCGTTACTCAGGTATCAACCGCACAGCTAAAGGTATCGAAATCCGTTTCCGTGATGAAGAAAACCTGCAAAAGGCTGAGAGTTTCCTCAAGTCCCGTAACGGCAATGAGATGGTATTTACTGATGTGACCGAAGGCGACAAGTACGCTTTGCTGTCTACCATGAGTGAAACCTATCTCAAGCAGGTGAAGGAAGAGGCGCTGTCGCAAAACATCACCACTATCCGTAACCGGGTAAACGAACTGGGTGTGGCTGAGCCGGTGGTGCAGCGTCAGGGTGCCGAGCGCATCATCGTTGAACTGCCTGGTGTGCAGGATACTGCCCGTGCCAAGGAAATTCTGGGTGCTACTGCGTCCATTGAATTCCATATGGTCGATCAGCGTGCTGACATGAAAGATGCTCTGGAAGGTCGTGTGCCTGCCGGCAGCGAAGTCTATCAGCGTCGCAGCGGTGAACCTGTAGTGCTGTATAAAGAAGTGATGCTGACTGGCGACCATATCACCAGCGCTCAGCCAACCTTCGACGAGTACAGCCGTCCTCAGGTGGCTATCGGTCTGGATGCCAAGGGTGGCAACATTTTCTCCAACGTCACCAAAGACAATATCGGCAAGCCGATGGCGACTTTGTTCATCGAGTATAAAGATACCGGTGACAAGAACCCAGACGGCAGCATCAAGATGAAGAAGATCGAAGAAGTGATCTCGGTCGCGACCATTCAGGCGCGTCTGGGTCGTAACTTCGTGATCACCGGTTTGACTCATGGCGAATCCCAGAACCTGGCGCTGCTGCTGCGTGCCGGTGCCCTGATTGCGCCTGTGTCTATCGTCGAAGAACGTACCATTGGTCCAAGTCTGGGTCAGCAGAACATTGAATCCGGTCTGCAGGCGATGATTTGGGGCATGGTTATCGTGCTCATCTTTATGATGGTGTACTACCGCGCCTTTGGTTTGATTGCCAACCTGACACTGTGTGCCAACCTGATCATGATTGTCGGTATTATGTCGATGATCCCGGGTGCTGTGCTCACCTTGCCGGGTATTGCCGGTATGGTGCTCACGGTCGGTATGGCGGTTGACGGTAACGTGCTGATTTACGAGCGTATCCGCGAAGAACTGCGGGCCGGTCGCAGCGTGCAGCAAGCCATCAGTGAAGGTTACGGCAATGCGTTTTCAACCATTACCGATGCCAACATTACTACCTTTATCACAGCGTTGATCCTGTTTGCTGTGGGTACCGGTGCCATTAAAGGCTTCGCCGTGACCCTGATGATAGGTATCGCTACCTCCATGTTTACTGCCATTGTCGGCACTCGCGCTATCGTGAATGCCATCTGGGGTGGTAAGCGTGTGAAGAAACTGTCGATTTAAGGGAGACGACTGTCATGATGCAATTAACCGCATTTAAAAACACCATCGACTTCCTTAAGCACGCCAAAGTGATTGCGGCGCTGTCTGTGCTGCTGACCATCGCCTCTGTGGTGTGTCTGGGAACCAAAGGGATCAACTGGGGGCTGGATTTCACCGGCGGGACTGTGGTGGAGCTGGAGTTTTCCAAGCCAGCCGAACTTAATGCCCTGCGTGATAATCTGACTGCCGATTCAGTGAAAGGTGCCGTGGTACAGAACTTCGGTTCAACCCGCGATATCCTGGTGCGCCTGCAGGCAAAAGAAGGCTTCAAGAGTGATGTTCAGGTCACTGAAGTGATGGCTGCCGCTCAGAAGCTGGACCCAAGTGTGGTGCAGAAGCGGGTGGAGTTCGTGGGACCTCAGGTCGGTAAAGAGCTGGCTGAGCAGGGTGGTCTGGCGGTACTGGTGGCACTGATCTGTATTTTGATCTATGTGTCCTTCCGCTTTGAGTGGCGTCTGGCCGCGGGCGCTGTGGCGTCTCTGGCGCACGACGTGATCCTCACCCTTGGGGTGTTCTCGCTGCTGCAGCTGGAGTTTGACCTGACGGTTCTGGCGGGCGTACTCACGGTTGTGGGTTACTCACTCAACGATACTATCGTAGTGTATGACCGGGTGCGTGAGAACTTCCTTAAGATGCGTAAAGCAACTGCCTATGAAGTGATTAACGCCTCCATCACCCAGACCATGAGCCGGACCATTATCACCACAGGTACTACGCTGATTACCGTTGTGGCGCTGTTCCTCAAGGGTGGCACCATGATCCACGGTTTCGCGACAGCACTGCTGATGGGTATTCTGTTCGGTACTTACTCATCCATCTATGTGGCCAGTTACATGGCTTACAAGCTGGGGGTAAACCGCGAGCACATGATGCCAGTGGAAGTGGAAAAAGAAGGTGCTGATCAGCCAAGCATTATGCCTTAAGCTGACAAGCTCTGATGACACCCAAACGCCTGCCTGATGCAGGCGTTTTTTTTGTGTTTATAGAAAGCGCGACAAACCTGCATCGGCACTGGCTTGCAATGGTATTGGGGCTAAATGTGTATTTGGTAATCAAGTGATTGCTACTTGACAGTGTCAGCGCTTTGCGGAAGATGAGCACAGCGGTAAAAAATGAGCAGGATAGCCATGGAAGAACGTAAATGTTTGGTTGCCGGAGGGAACTTGCTTCAGGCACATACCTGGAAAGGATTGCTGGAAGCCAGCGGCATAATGGTGGAACTTCGCGGCGAGGCCCTGATGGGCGGCGTTGGTGAGTTACCCGTGGACATGCAGACGGTTGAATTGTGGGTGCCTGAGCTGAGTATTGATGCTGCCAGGCAACTGCTCAGTCAACTTCAGGCTGATTTGCCCCAGTGGCAATGTTTGCAGTGTCAGGAGTGGAACGATGCCAGTTTCGAATTGTGCTGGAATTGCAGCGCTGAGTGCTGCGAGCGCCACAATGACTGCTGAAACCTCATGGAAGTCGATAAATCCCGAACTCTGTCAATGTGATAGCCGGTATTTTTGACGCTATTGAGTTGCCCGTACGCGGCTGGGCGCATTACACTGGGGTATCGTCTTGATCCGTTACCATGCAGGAGTTGATTGTGCAGCATAATCCCGGATTTGAAGCTCTGGTCGATAGCATTCGCCCGGGGATCATCGAAATGACCATTGAAGATTATCAGGCCGACGACAGCTGGCAGCTGGTGGATGTGCGTGAAGACAGGGAATGGCTCAAGGATCGTTTGCCCAGAGCGGTACATCTGGGGCGGGGCGTTATCGAGCGTGACGTTGAAAGCCGTTTTCCTGATAAGTCCACGCCTTTGCTGCTCTATTGCGGTGGTGGTTATCGCAGTGCGCTGGCGGCTCACAATCTGCAATTGATGGGCTATACCAGGGTTGCTTCGCTGGTTGGTGGTTACAAGGCCTGGGTCCAGCGATTGCTGCCTTTGGTGAAAGATTGAGGCTTAAGCCTGTGGACTCTGCCTGATGCAGTATTTTCCTCTGTTTGTTGATACTCAAGGGTTGCGGGTGCTGATTGTGGGGGGCGGTGAAGTCGCTGCCCGCAAACTGGATTTGCTGGCCCGCACCGTTGCGGAGATCAGTCTTATCGCGCCGGATATCTGTGACGAGATCCAGACAAAGTCCCTCAGTCGTGCTGTTACCTTAATTCATCGGGAAGCAGTGGATGCCGATATGCCAGGCTGGGATCTGGTGTATTTGGCCACGGACATTGATGCGCTGAATCAGTCACTTGCCGCCGCAGCCAAAGCAGGCGGCGCGCTGGTGAATGTGGTCGACAGCCCGGATGACTGTGATTTTATCACCCCATCCATAGTGGACCGTGGCCGTCTGGTGGTGGCCATCAGCACCGCCGGCGCGGCGCCTGTGTTTGCCCGGCAAATCCGCGCCAAGCTTGAAGCCATGTTGCCTGCCTCTTTGAGTCCGTTGCTCAATTTTGTCGCGTCAAGACGGGATGATGTGCAGCACAAGCTGCCGTCAGGCAAAGCCCGTCGGGTATTCTGGGAGCGTTTCTTTCATTTCAACGGTGAGCGTTTCGACAGCCAGACCGAGCTGTGTTATGACCTGTCATTCAACAATGTCGCCACCCCGGGGGAGCTGTTATTGCTGCGGCAGGATATTCATGCTGAGCTGTTACCTCTGGCGGTGGTACCTTTGTTGCAGCGGCTTGATGCAGTATACGCGGAAGTGGAGCTGCCCGAAACGCTGAATGAATTGCTGCGCCGCGATGCCAGTCGGGGGAAATTACCCAGACTCAGCGAGCTCAGCCAGGCGATTCAGCGCGGCGAGCGCATGCTCATTTATGCTGATAGCGCAACTATCTCTCAGCTCAGGGCGCATTTCCCCGAGGCCAGGTATGTGCAGCCAGGTGCGCTGTAGACCCGCCTTAAACAGACGTGGCGGCGGTTGGTGGCTTTCGTGACCGCTTCCTGTATCTAAGTTCCGTATCCAGCCTTGCCGGATAGTCCGTCGACGGGTCCACCTTTGATGACCCAAAGCATACATATTGCTTTCAATTTGTTGTAACCGCTTATCCAGGTTGACAATAAGTCGATGCCTGTTAGGCTTCGGTGAGCATTTTTACCCGGAGCCGATACATGGCACTCAAAGCCACCGTTTTTAAAGCCAACTTACAGATCGCCGACATGGACCGGCATTACTACCATGACCATGGGTTAACGCTGGCCCAGCACCCCTCAGAAACCGATGAACGTATGATGGTACGTTTGCTGGCGTATGCGCTCAATGCCGATGAAGGGCTGGAATTCAGTAAGGGGTTGTGTGTCGATGATGAAGCCGAACTTTGGCTGAAAGAGCTGTCCGGTGACATTCGTTTGTGGGTGGAATTTGGTGAGGCCGATGAGAAGTGGTTGCGCAAAGCGGCCGGACGCGCCAAACAGGTGAAACTCTATGCCTATGGTGGCCGCAGTGTACCTGTGTGGTGGCAGAAGAACCAGTCTACCTTCGGCCGTTATCAGAATCTGGAAGTGTGGAATATTCCCGCCGAGCAGGTGCAGGCCATGGGACAACTGGTGAGCCGCAGTATGCAGTTGAACTATTCGGTCAGCGACGGTGAAATTTACGTGTCCAACGGCGCAGATACCGTATTGGTCACGCCAGAACGTCTGAAGTAACCCTGCTTGATGCAGCAAACAAAAAGCCCGGCTATTGCCGGGCTTTGACGTTTTGGCGTCTTATTTACTGCCATTGCCAGGCTGGTGGGACATCAGGCCATCATAGCCCAGGCCATTGAACGTATTGCTGTAGCCCAGGTTTATCAGTGCCCGCTGTGCCTGGCCACTGCGGTTGCCGCTGCGGCAATAGAGCACAATATCGGCATCTTTGGGGATCTGGCGGGCGGCAAATTGCTGTGTGACTTCCGGCAACGGGATATTAATCGCGCCGGGCAGATGACCCTGAGCAAATTCTGCCGGAGTACGGACATCGACCACCATCGCGCCATTGGCGGCCCGCTCCCAGGCTTGCCGGTATATGTCATCATTGGCTTGAGCCATACCGGTAAACAGGGAGGTAAATAAAAACACAGGCGCCAGTATGCGTCTGACAATGGTAGAAGCTGAAAACATGTCAATTCCTTCTGATGGAAAGTTCAGCTTCTGATTTTACGCCCATACGACGCATCAGCATAGCCGCCGGGCAAAATCCCGTGAAGGCGCTCTGAAACAGGTTGGCACCGACAAAGGCCGTCAGCCAGATGAAGTTGTGGCTGACAGTTGCCGTCAGAATTAATGACAGGATCACCATAAAACCGGCGAAGGCCATGATGGCGCGCTCCAGTGACATGGGCTTTTTGCTTGTTTGTGCAGTATTCATTGTTGTTCTCCCGGCGGCACCTGAGTGCCGCCCATGTTGTTCAAGATTGATGTTGCTTAAGATTGATTGTGCGTTCAGGATTGCGCTTGTTTTGGATACTGCCATGCGTAATACAGCAGCGGGATCACCACCAGCGTGAGCACGGTCGATACCAGAATGCCGAAGATCAGACTGATGGCCAGACCATTGAATATCGGGTCATCCAGAATGAACAGCGCGCCTATCATGGCGGCGACTGCCGTCAGCATGATGGGTTTGGCCCGCACTGTGGAGGCGGATATCACTGCCTCAGCCAGTTCTATTCCCCGAGCCTGTTGCAGCTTGATAAAGTCCACCAGCAGGATGGAGTTGCGCACGATAATCCCCGCCAGGGCGATCATGCCGATCATCGAGGTGGCGGTGAACTGAGCATGCAACAGCGCGTGCCCCGGCATCACCCCTATGATGGTCAGCGGAATGGGCGCCATGATAATGAGTGGCACCAGATAGGAGCGGAAGTGCGCGACCACCAGCAGGTAGATGGCAATCATGCCCACACCGTAAGCGATACCCATGTCGCGGAAGGTTTCGTAGGTGATTTTCCACTCGCCATCCCACAGCACGGCGATTTGATCCAGTCCTGAGGGCTGCTGGATATAGTTCTGCGCCATATTTGGGAATTTCTGCTCAAGCTCAGCGGCGATATCGAACATGCCGTACAGCGGGCTGTCCAGCGGCCCTGCCATATCGGCGGTCACCATGATCATGGGCACCATGTCCTTGTGCACAATTTCACGCTCAATAAAGCCCTTGTCGATATGTACCAGTTCAGCAATTGACACAGGTCCCCGGGCTCCTGTGAGGGTCATGTTCAGCAGCGCATCCAAATCCATCTTGCAGCCTTCTTTCAGCTCCAGCCGGATGGGCACAGGGGTCTTCTGACCATCCAGATGCAGGGTGCCGGCATCCTTACCGCCGATGGAGGTCGCGATGGCATCCACCACGCTGGCATAGGAGACGCCAAGCAGCGCCGCGCGCTGACGGTCAATGCGCACTTGCCACTTTTGCTGATCCGCCGGGATCATGATGTCGATATCCACCACATCCTTTGTGGCTTCAAACTGGGCTTTAACTTCCAGCGCCGCCTGTTTACGGATGGCCGGGCTCGGGCCATAGACCTCAGCCACAATAGGAGACCAAACCGGTGGGCCGGGCGGCACTTCCACCACCTTGACCACAGCGTTGTGATTTTGAGCGATTTGGGTCAGCTGTGGCCGTACCGCCAGCGCGATGGCATGGCTGTCTCTGTCTCTGTGATGTTTATCCTGCAGGTTGACCTGAATATCGCCCAGCTCCGGGCTTTGGCGCAGGAAGTAGTGACGCACCAGACCGTTGAAGTTCATTGGCGCCGCTGTACCTGCGTACAGTTGCAGATCTTTGACTTCCTCAACAGTCAGCAGATAGTCCGCCATCTCCCTGAGCACGCGTTGGGTATCTTCCAGCGGTGTGCCCTCGGGCATATCGACAATTACCTGGAACTCAGATTTGTTGTCGAACGGCAGCATTTTCAGTACCACATGTTTGGTCAGCGGCAGTGCCAGTGCCATGGCGATCAGGGCAATTATGCCAAGGCCAAGTAAGCCACGGGCTTTGCGGCCATCACGGCCGTGCAGGAAGGGACCCATTAACTTATTGAACAGCCTGTGCAGCCGAGGGTCGGTGCCGTCCACATCATGGGGCGCACCTGTGTGACGTTTCAGCAGTTTTTCTGCCAGCCAGGGCGTTACGGCGAAGGCGATCACCAGCGAGATGAGCATGCCCATGCTGGCATTGATGGGGATGGGGCTCATGTAAGGGCCCATCAGCCCGGACACAAATGCCATGGGCAGCAATGCCGCGATGACGGTGAAGGTGGCCAGAATGGTCGGCCCGCCCACTTCATCCACTGCGCCCGGGATTAAGCTGCGCAGCGGTTTGTCTGTCATCGACATATGCCTGTGAATGTTTTCCACCACCACAATGGCATCATCCACCAGAATGCCGATGGAGAAAATCAGCGCAAACAGTGACACCCGGTTGAGGGTAAAGCCCCAGGCCCAACTGGCGAACAGGGTGATAGCCAGGGTGATGATAATGGCGATGCCCACCACCACGGACTCTCGCAGCCCCATGGTCAGCACAACCAGCAGCACCACGGCCGCGGTGGCGAAGATAAGTTTGAAAATCAGGGTGTTGGATTTTTCAGCGGCGGTCTGACCATAGTCACGGGTGATCTCGGCCTTGATGTTGTCCGGCAGCAGCACATTTTCCACTGCGGCAATACGCTCGCGCACCGCTTTGGCGATATCCACCGCGTTTTGTCCGGCCTGCTTGCCAATGGCAATGGTGACCGCCGGGAAGGTGCCGGTCTTGCCTGTGTAAAACACGTTGTTGTCAGGAATATCTGCCGCCAGAGTAATATCGGCGATGTCTCCCAGATACACCGGCTGCTGGCGGCCATTGTCATCGGCAATAACGGCAACCAGTAGCTGCTCGACATCTGCCTGACTGTGCAGGAATTGCCCGGCCTGCACTTTGATCACCTGATTGTCCTGTACCAATGGCGCTGGCATGGATATCAGGTTGTTACTTTTCAGGCTTTGGCCGATTTGATCAAACGACAGACCATAGCCTCTGAGCTTGGCCGGATCGATACGCACATTGAGCACCAGCTGATGCTGGCCCACTGTGTAGACTTCACGGGTGCCGGGAATGCGTTTGAGCTCTGTCTCCAGATTTTGCGCAACCCGGGTGAGGGCGGGCGCCGTAACGCCCGGATCTTCACTCCACAGTGTCAGATTAACGATGGGCACATCATCAATGCCGCGGGGTTTGATCAGCGGCTCACCCACACCGGAAGACGCCGGCAGCTTGTCCATATTGGAATAGAGCTGATTGTACAGGCGTACAATGGCTTCCGAGCGGGGCACACCCACATCGAAGGCCACGATAAACATGGCACCATCAGCGCGGGAGAAGGAGTACAGGGTGTCGATATCGCGGATCTGCGAAATTACCTGCTCCGCCGGCAGAGTCACCAGCTGCTCCACTTCCCTGGGGGTGGCACCGGGGAAGGGCACAAACACATCGGCGAAGGTCACATCGATCTGCGGCTCTTCTTCTTTCGGGGTCACCAGAATGGCGAACAGACCCAGCAGCAGTCCCAGCAGCGCCAGTAAAGGTGTGATGGCATTGCCCAGAAACAGCGCCGCAATCCGGCCTGAAATTCCCAGATTATCTGTCTGTTTGTCCATTATGGTGTCCTCTGCTTGAGCAGTGCATCATAGGCATTGAGTGCAATCTCATCCCCGGCTATGAGGCCTGCCAGGATCACCACCTGATCTCCCTGTTTTTCACCGACGCGCACCTGAGTCAGCAAAAAGTTGTCGCCCTGTTTCAGGTACACCGCGCTCAGTTCATTTTGGGTATAGAGCGCACTCTGGGGAATGGTCACCATTGGGCGTTTGTCCACGACGAAGCTGGCCTTAGCCATAGTGCCAGGAGCCAGTTCCGGGGTCTTATCGGGAAACGGCACCCGGACTTCAAAATTGTGGCCAACGCCGGAGGCGAAATTGAACACCTGAAAATCAGCCAGCTCAAAGCGGCGGCCATCGTCCAGAACTATGTCAATTTGGGGATTGTTTTTGAGGGCGCTGAGGTACTGCTGCGGCACCATCAGCACCGCCCGCATCTGATCCAAAGAATAGCCGGACAGCAACGGCTGACCCGGTGCAACAGCTTCACCTATTTCGACATGACGCTGGGTCACTATGCCGGAGAAAGGCGCGTAAACCTGAGTGTATGCCACGGACTCACGGGCTTTTTCAACCTGGGCTTTGGCAGCTTCCACTGCGCCCTGGGCACTTTTGGCCTGAGCCGTCACCCGGTCCATATCGCCTTTGGAGACGGCGCCCTGGGGAAACAGTTCACTGAAGCGTTTGAGTTGTGCCTGGGCATCGGTATTGAGTGCCAGCGCCCGGGCATATTCTGCTTCGGCGGCAGCCAACGATGCACCCTGCTCGGTTGAGGTGATCTGCAACAGGCTGGCATTGGCCGGCACTCTATCGTTAACGTCATAACTGATCGACAGAATTCGTCCTGAGGTCTGTGCGGATACTGTCGCCGCCTTGACCGGTTCAATGGTGGCATCCAACGTCAGATATCTTTCTTTGGGGGCGTCATTGACAGTCATACTGGCGATGGGGCTGTCGGCGGCCACGGCAATACCGCACAGGGACAATCCTAACAGCAGCGGGCTCAACATCCTGGTTCGTCTTTTCATATTTTGATCTCTGCAAAGCTGATTGCAATCCATGAGAAAATTCTAATGGAAGCGAAGGGCCACGACAACAATATTTATGAAAAAAATCTAATGAAAGATCTATTTCCCTGATCTAACTGGAGAATACATCGAATTACCGGGCAAAAGCAGCCTTGTGATTCAGTCGGTTAAGTAGTAGGTGAGGGTTGATACCACCCTGACATTCTTGATGTAAGGGGTATTACTGTCCCTGTCTGAGATGATGAATTGCCCCTGACTGGCGGTTTTAATTTTCCCCAGTCTGGAGTCTGAGTCCCGGGCGAATTTTTCTGCAACTTCCCGGGCGTTTTGAGTGGCCTGTTGGATCATCCCGGGTTTGATGTCGTTGAGCCCGGTATACAGATATTCAATGCGGCTTTGATATTCGTCTGTGGCAATAGTGACGCCTTTTTCCAGCAATTGAGTCAGCTTGCCCCGGCTCAGACGCACCAGATCTACGTTGTTGGTATAGACAGACACAGTGGATTTGGCGAAGTAGCGGTATCTGACGTTAGGGTCGACATAGCCGCGGGCCTGTCTGTCTTCAATGTTGGGCAGGGAGATGGTGATCTCATCATCCTGAAAGCCCAGTGACTTGAGGAACTCAACCACCACAGCGGTTTTGCTTTCGACGTTGCGATACAGACTGTTGAGGTCATTATCGACCTCGGTAAATTGGATCGGCCAGATGGCGATATTGGCACTGACCTCCTGCTCGGCCAGACCTTTGACATTGACGGTGCGATCCATGGATTTGACTTTAAGCAGGGTATCGCCTGCCAGCCAGGCGGCACCCACCAGTCCGGCGGCCAACAACAACCCCAGGATCAGGGCGGCCAGAGGGGAAGAGGCTTTCATATTCGCTCCTTGCGTTTGCCAATTCAGGCTTCACTTTACCGCTACCGCTGTTTGCCGACAACAAAACAAAACGCCCAGCAATAGCGGGGCGTTGGCAGTGACACTGGCAGCTTAACTTAGAAGTTGTAGCTGTACTGCACTGAGAAGTAGTTGGCACCTGTGTTGGTGACTGCGCTCAACTCACCGAACAGGGACTTTTCGGTGATACGGGTTTCTTCACCCATAACATGGGCAAAGCCGAAGTCTACGGCAGACTTGTTGCTCAGGTGGTAAGTGGCACCAATGGCAACCCACTGACGATCAGAGTCCGGGATCGAGATAGATTGAATGTCATCCACCACGCCCTGGTCATAGGCGTAACCGGCACGCAGGGTCCACTGATCATTCAGGGTGTAAGTACCACCAACGCTCAGGAACCAGGAATCTTTCCACTGGTACTCTTTGAGCACTTCATCAGGACCGTGCAGATCCACGGAAGTAAAGTTGCTCCACTTGGTCCACTGAGCGGTATAGGACAGGGCAAATTGCTCGGTCAGCTGGTGGAAACCGGCGAACTGGGCGATGTCCGCCATAGGTACAGTCAGTTCATCGTGATCAGCCAGTGGTTTTCCGGGGATTTGCAGCTTTTTCAGGGTGCCTTCAACTTTCATATCAGGACTGAAGCGGTAGCTCAGACCAAAACGGTTATTGGCATTCAGTTCATAGGTCACACCCACGATACCGCCAAAGCCAACACCGTCAGCTTCAACGTCAACCACCTTCTTGTCACCACGAGTCAGAACGCCTTCACCGTAGATAACATCAACACCTGCACCCACGCTCCAGTGTTCGTTGATACGGGCGGAGATGCTGGCATTGAAGTTCACTGTGGTGACTTCAGTTTTACCAATCAGGTCGATTGGCGACAGACCCCTGCCGGCAGTCAGGTCAGCGGTGTCGGTGCCGGTACCATAGTTGGAGAAAGCACCCAGACCGAAGGCAAAAGTATCGTTAATTGGCTGAATATAGAAAGCGTTGGGAATGATCTTGCCTTCTGCCGCATTATCCAGGCTGCCGTATTCAACCGCCATAGGCTGACCGGTAACAGGATTTCTGGTGCTCAGAGAAGCATCGTTGATTTCAGCAGTCACATCCGCGTAGGTCATACCCACTGACAGTGCTTTGTCATCAAACAGTGCCATAGCAGCTGGGTTACGTGCCAGTACAGAAGCATTGTCAGCGATAACGGCATCACCGGCGAACGCGCGGCCAATACCTGTGGCAGATTGGCTGTTCAGCTGGAAACCGGCAGCCATGGCTTGTGAACTTGCGGCAGTAATGGCTACTGCCAGGATGGTCTTGTTGAAGTACTTCATTATTATCTTCTCTTTATCGTGGAGGTCGCTCTGTGTCGCCCCCTCTAATATTGCGGGCTATGGTAGGGAGGTGGGGGGATTCCAACAACTCCGACCAGAGCTTAAAAAATGTTAATTAACAGTTAATTCAGACGCTTGTTCTGTCGGTAAAATTTATGCCTGAGTAACGCATTGAGGTCAGACCTCAGTATTGTCGGCTTATGCAGTGATATTGCTGTTTGATGCATCTGTTGGATGTTTGTTGATTGCTGTTTTGGCTGGTGGCATAAAAAATGGCGTACACATGTACGCCATTTAGGGAAAGATCAAATTTCAGGCTGCGCAATGACCAATTTATTGGCTGATCCTGGCATGGAAACGATCAAATCCGGCCAGAACTTTGGCATTGGGTCTGCTGATACGGCTGATACCCCAGCCTGCAAGTGTCGCAAATACGAATCCAGGCACTATCTCATACAGGTCGAAGACGCCGCCATTTAACTGTTTCCATAATACCACTGTGGCGGCGCCTGCCAGAATGGTGGCAATCGCGCCGTTGCGGCTGTAACCGCGCCAGAACAATGACAGCAACACCACCGGACCAAAGGCTGCACCAAAACCTGCCCAGGCATAGCTGACCAGCTCCAGCACACTGCTTTGTGGGTCCAGCGCCAGCACTCCGGCAATCAGGGCAATGCCAAGCACGCCCAGACGGCCGACCCACAGCAATTCGTTGTTATCTGCTGAGGGACGGATCCAGCGGCGGTAGAAGTCTTCTGTGATCACACTGGAGCAGACCAGCAACTGGGAGTCGATGGTACTCATGATGGCCGACATAATGGCCGCAATCAGCAAACCAGCCACCCAGGGATTGAAGGCAACCTGTACCAGATGAATAAATACCGTTTCGGCGTTGGTCAGCGGTGTTTCATAAAAATACAAATGGCCGGCAAAGCCGACACCCAGGGCGCCAATCAGTGCCAGCAGCATCCATCCCATGGCGATATTGCGTGAGGTCGGAATTGCGGCGTCAGACTCAATGGCCATAAAGCGGCTGAGGATGTGTGGCTGACCGAAATAGCCCAGGCCCCAGGCCATCAGCGAAACAAAGCCCAGCAAGGTCATGGATTCAGGCCACAGATGCAGCATTTGCGGTGTGATACTGTCTTTGGCTGCCAGCGTCTGGGGCTCACTGAAAATGGTCACCGGCACAATAATCAGTGCCAGCAACATCAGAATACCCTGGAAAAAGTCGGTCCAGCTGACCGCGAAGAAACCACCAATAAAGGTGTAGGACACGATAATCGCCGAGCCCAGGATCAGCGCAGTGACATAATCTAGACCGAATACCTTTTCAAACAGAATAGCCCCGCCAACCATGCCGGAGGCGGAGTAAAAGGTGAAAAACAGCAGGATAGTGGCGGCGGACACCAGCTTGAGTAAACCGCTGCGGTCGTCCAGCCGGTGTTCGAAAAACTCGGGTAAGGTGAGTGCATTGTCTGCCATCTCGGTAAAAATCCGCAGACGCCGGGCGACAAACAGCCAGTTCAGCAGGGCGCCGATAAGTAAGCCAACACCAATCCAGATTTCACCCAGACCATGCATATACACAGCACCGGGTAACCCCAGCAATACCCAGCCGGACATGTCAGAGGCGCCGACACTCAGGGCGGTGACAGCCGGCCCCATTTTTCGGCCACCCAGTATATAGTCGTCGACCGAGTCTGTGGCTTTGTAGGCCCAAAAGCCTATCGCCAGCATCAGTAAAAGATAACCGGCAAAAGTTATCAGAATGGGCAATTCAACAGTCATGATGACCCCAATTATTGTTTTTGTTGGAAATATGTATATCAAACAGGGGCTGATAACCCGTATCCGGGCTCCCTGCATTGCAATGGGCGCCATGGTAGCAGATGTGTGACTGAACTCTCAAATTACTGATAGATCACAGGACGTGTCAGATATCCTGTGTCAGGTGTCAAAATGGGCTGCCGCCAGCATGGACGATTGCCGGGGTTGGCCGGAAAGAGCAGTCAGGCTGAAAAGGGGGGCTGTAGAGGTAAATACAGTATCGCAGGCCCCATCCTGAAATAATGAATGGGGCTTGCTGACAGGGGGCGTTAGATGAATGTCTGGTTGAGTTCGCGACTGACCTCAGTCAGGTCCTGCTGATCTTCACCCACCAGCAGCAAAAACGCATCCCCGCGCGTAAATCCCAGTCCTTGCAGATGATTATCGGCAAACTGAGTCTCCATCGACATGCGATCCTCGGTTGGCACAATAAACAGGGTGACTTTGCCATTTTCCCCCTGCATTACCAGATGCAGGCTGCGAACGCCCTGAAAATCACAGTAGGTGCTGTAGAGGATCCGCCCTGGCTGGGCGACAAATCCCTGATCGCTGAAACCGCTGAGTGATGCCAGTTGCGCATTGACCTGATTGAAACTGATGTCGCCGTGGGCACTGAGGGCCGCGGGCTCATGCAGAACATGGGCAATGGCATGTTCGCTCAGGGCAATGGGGGCCATCCGCCAGGTCGCATAGCCTACCCCCAAAACCATGGCGACCGAGGCAGCCATCGCCATCAACAGCGGTGCAAATTTGCGACTGCGTTGCTGCTCGGCCAACTGTTGATTCAGCAACAGACGTTCCGCCAAACCTTCAGGTACATCCACCTGCAGGGCTTGGGCGATTTTGACATCCAACTGATTGAGGTCCTGCAAAAACTGTTGGTGCTCAGGACTTGCCTGCGCGGCATCGATAAACTCCTGCTCGCGGTTTCGCGGATTGGCATAGGCCCTGCGGCGAAATTCTAACTCATCCATTGGATTGACCTCTGATCTCGTTGTGCTCCAATGCATCTTTCAATTGATTACGGGCTCTGAACAGCCGGGTCATCACAGTATTGCGATTGAGCTCCAGCATCTGGGCAATCTCATCGCCGCTGAAGCCCCCGATAATCTGCAATACCAAAGGCTCCCGGTATTCAGGTTCCAGTTTGGCAATTTGCCTGCGGATCCAATACTGCTCGGCGTGGTCTTCGTGGCTCAGGCTGTCAATGTCAGACAGACTGTCCTGCTCCACATCGGAATAATCGAACTGTTTACGTTCGAACCGACGTGCGTTTTCCCGCCGCAGTATGGTAATCAGCCATGCTTTCGCCGCTTTTTCGTCCTTCAGGGAGTCCAGTGATTTCCATGCTCTCAGAAAGGTCTCCTGAGTGATGTCTTCTGCTACCTGTTTATCTCCGCACAACCAGAAGGCATATCTGAATATGTCTGTGTGCAGCGCCCGGACCAGGCTGTCGTAAAGTCGTTGTTTATTCAGCATGTCAGAGTTGACCGACTGCTCCGACTTTTTCTTTCGCCAATTTATCATCATTTTTATGGTCGACGTTTTTCAGGAAGGGTGGCTGAATTTTATGCTAGCTGAAATTGGCGGATAAAAAAACGCCGGCCTGAGCCGACGTTAAATCTATTGAGGGTATCCAGCGCCATTATCCTGGATTCAGCGGTGCCAGCCCCTGAGTATGGTGATTGGTTTTATTCACCTCTATGGCAAGTACGGTATTGAGTACGGCATCAAAATCCGGGGCGCTGGCCTCGCGGCTGTATCCGGCACCCTGCAGCGCATCTATGCTGGCCTGCAGCTCAGGCAACTGGGTGCGGATTTGTGCCAGTGACAGCGATTGCCCCAGCTGCTCACTGACGTATTGCTGCAATGCCGTCAGTGTTTTGGATGCGGAGCGCTCACGGCAGGCCTGCGTCAATGCGGCTTTAGCAGAAGCAGAGTTCTGGCTGCCGCTCGACACTGAGCTGTCGAGAGTCGGCGCCGCCTGACGGGCTGTGCGGCGCCACAGCAGCAAAGTGATCAGCCACAGCAGGGCAAACAGCCCGGTCAGCCAGGGCCAGAATCCGGCGTCGGTGACTGTGGTCTGAGTACCTGCTGCAGGCATTTGTGCCTGCGGTGCGGTGGCTATCGGCGCTTGCTCTGCCGTCTGCGCCGGGGCGGCAGCGACCTCTATAGTCTGTGCCGGCAACAGGGCGTATTCCTGCTTGCGCAGATGCGGATTCCACCAGGGGACTTTGATTTCCGGCAGGGTAAAGGTGCCGGCCTGAGATGGCACCATGGCAATGGTTTGGGTCAGTTTGGCCACCAGTTGACCATTGCGCACGATATTTTCCCGCTGGGCTTTTTCCGGGTATGCCTTGAAGCCATCGGGTACCTGAATATCCAAATCCGCCAGCGCCGTGTCTTCGGCGTTGGAAGCCAGCAGGGTAACCGTGCGGGTGATGGGGGTGCCGACCTGATATTGTTGCTGCTCGCCATAGATATCATGCAGTGACACCAGATCGGCCACCAGCCACTTGCCCTGATAATGAGCCGGTTTGGGCAGCACCTCGACTGTCAGCGGTTCACTGGCGGTCTGCACCATGCGACTGTCGCCAAAGCCAAAACCGAACAGGCTGTCGCGGTTGCCGTTGCCATTCATCACCACATCACCCTGAAAGGTGGCGGGACCTATGTTGAGGACACCTGCATCTGTGGCTGTGATGCCATAGGTGCGTTCAATCACCCGATAGCGTTTGCCATCGACGATCTCCTGTTTGTCCTGATCCTCGCCCAGCTGTTTCAGCTCAGCGCCATTGAGGGTAGGGGCATTGAGTACGCCGCGCTGCAGATCGGCGCCCAGATACAGCTTGACTTTGTACAGCAGCAACTGACCGACATAGACCTCGTTGGCGGACAGTGAGGTATCGATAAACACCAGTTTGGATTGCCCTGCGTCGCTGCCGGCCTTAACCACAGTCAGGCTGATGGGCTGCGATTTGACGCCATCAATGGAGAAGGCGGGAATAGTGAACTTGCCTACCTGCTTGGGGGCGAGCAGAATTTGCCAGCTGGTTTGCTTGCTGGTGTCAAAGTTGACTATCTGGGTGCTGCGCCCGACGCTGGTACGCCCCACCACAAAGTCTTTACCCAGCGCCGAGGTGTCCAGCGCAGAGGCATCCAGATTGTCGTTGGCGGTGACGGTGAGAACAAAGTATTCACCGTCCATCACCGGATTCTTGTCGACCGAGGCGTCCACTTTGGTGACGGCTGCCAGCGCCGACAGGGGCGTCAGCAGCATCAACAGAAACAAAAAAATCGCTTTTCTTACCACTGTTCAGTGTCCTTTGGTTGTTCGCCTCTCATACGGCGTTTCTGGTACTCAAGTAACATTTTGTTGCGCAGCAAGACCTGAGGATCGTCGGTTACTGCGCGCAGGGCCCGCTGCATCTCTTCCGGCAGTGGCTCAGCCGACAGCTCAGACGGTGCTATGCTGCCGCTGTCGCCCTGTGTGGGTTCCCCCATCTCCTGCTGCAGTCGTGCAGCTGCACCGGCGTCTGTTTGCTGGTCCTTTTGCTCGGCGTTATCGCCTGCCTGACTGCCTGATTGGGTCGATGAGTCAACCTGCGCCTGCATGCTGGCGTCGTTGTCAGGCTTATCGCTCTGCGGCTCCTGGTTCTGCTGACCCTGTTGGTTCTGCTGATCCTGCTGGTTCTGCTGATCCTGCTGGTTCTGCTGACCCTGCTGGTTTTGCTGACTCTGTTGGTTTTGCTGACCCTGCTGGTTCTGCTGGTTCTGCTGGTTCTGCTGGTTCTGCTGACCCTGCTGGTTCTGCTGGTTCTGCTGGTTCTGCTGGTTCTGCTGGTCCTGCTGGTTTTGCTGGTCCTGCTGGTTTTGCTGGTCCTGCTGGTCCTGCTGGTCCTGCTGGTTTTGCTGGTCCTGCTGGTTTTGCTGGTCCTGCTGGTTTTGCTGACCCTGTTGGTCCTGCTGACTCTGTTGGTTCTGCTGATCCTGTTGGTTCTGCTGCCCTTGCTGGTTCTGCTGGTTCTGCTGGTTCTGCTGGTTCTGCTGATCCTGTTGGTTTTGCTGACCCTGCTGGTTTTGCTTATCCTGCTGCTCTTGCTGTTTCTTCAGCTGTTTGGCCAGCTCAAGATTGGCTTTAGCATCGCTGAGCTCAGGATCCTGTTTAAGCGCCGCTTCATAACTATTAATCGCTTCATCCAACTGCCCCAGTTGCATCTGGGCGTTGCCCTGATTGAACAAGCCTGTGGCGGATTTATCCCGCTGAAACTCGGCCAGCGCCTGTTCATACTCGCCGGCTTTGTAGTGGGCACTGCCACGCCAGTTACTGTCTTCAAACAGATTGGCAGCATGCTGATAAGCCTGATTATCGAAGGCGGATTGTCCCTGTTGATTGGGGGTTTGCCACAAATCCTGCCACCAGTCAGCGGCATGGGCACTTTGTGGCTGGCCTATCATCAACAGGCCCACGCAAGCCAGGATGCCAGTGCGAAAACTCAGCAGCACAGGAATCAACAGCAGCAGCGCCAGGTAAGGCCCCAAATCCTGCCATTGCTCCCCTTTGATGTCGGTATCTTTGGCCTGACCTGCACCTTTATCCAACCAGGACAGTAGAGTCGGTACCCCGGAGCCATCCGGATTGAAGGGCACCATGATGCCACCGGTGGCACTGGCCAGTTGTCCCAACAGGCCAAAATCGGTTTTGGCGACGACCACATCACCGGCGTTGTCACGCTGCAGCTGGCCATCCGGCAGGCGTATCGGCGCGCCCTGGGCAGTGCCCATGGCCAGGATGGCGAGGCGATAGTCAGTGTCTTTTAGTTGTGACAGGCTGTCATCATACTGAGCCGGACTGATGCCATCGGTCAGCAGAATAATATCCCCGTGCTGATGACCACTTTGTGCCAGCAACTGTTTGGCAAGGCTGATGGCCGAGCCGGGATTTGAGCCCTGCACCGGCATAATATCCGGACTCAGAGTCGGCAGCAGATTCAGCAGAGTTTGCCTGTCTGTGGTCATGGGGCTGATGGTAAAGGCGTCACCGGCATAGGCGATAAGCGCGGTTTCCCCATCTTTCAGGCCATTAATCAAATCAGTTGCGCGGAATTTCTCCTGGGTCAGGCGGTTGGGCGCCAGATCGGTGGCATACAGGGATCTGGACACATCCAGCACTATGACCCGCCCCTGGGCGCTGGAGAACACCGGTAACGGCTGCTTGTTGATCGCCGGGCCAGCCAGCGCCAGAGTGCCGATAAGCCAAATCAGGGGCAGCAGCGTCAGGCGGTGAGTGCGTGTCTTTCCACCCGGCGTCAGCAGCACCTGGGTTAAATGGGGGGCGATATAAGATTGCCACGCAGAGCGCCGGGCTTTGGTTTTCCACAGCCAGGCCAGCAGCAATGCCAGTGGCACCAGTGCCAGCAGCCATTCAGGACGAATAATGTGCAGGCTCATGATGACTTCCTCCCCCACGACTTGCGGTTCATCGCCGGCAGCGACAATACCCCTGCCTGAGACAGCGCCAGCCCCATGCTGATCAGCAGCGCCAGCGTCAGTGGCCAGTAAAACAGTTCGGATTTGGGGCGATAGCTTTGCTCATCCCGGCTGACCGGTTGCAACTTGTTAATCTCCTCATAAATCTGCTGCAGTTCCTGGGGATCGCGGGCACGGAAATACTGACCATGGGTAATATTGGCAATATCCTGCAGGGTTGATTCATCCAGATCGCTTGACGGGTTGACCCGGCGACTGCCGAAAAATCCCCTTTGTTCCATGACTTCAGCGCCCACGCCTATGGTGTAGATGGTGACGCCCCGCTCGGCGGCGATTTCCGCGGCCTGGATAGGTTCGATATTACCGGCGTTGTTGCTGCCGTCGGTCAGCAGTACCAGTACCCGGTTACTGTCCTTGACCTGCTCGAAACGTTTGACCGCCAGACCTATGGCTTCGCCAATGGCGGTTTGTTTGCCCACCAGACCAATTTGCGCCTCGCGCATGTATTGCGCCACCGAGCGGCGATCGGCGGTCAGTGGGGTCTGCAGGTATGCGTGATCGGCAAACAGAATAAGCCCGAGGCGATCGCCTTTACGCTGATCAATAAAGTCACTGACCACCTGTTGCACCACAGAAAATCTGTCCAGCGTGCGTCCGCCGATGGCCATATCCTCAATCTGCATACTGCCGGAGAGATCCACTGCCACCATCAGATCCCGCCCCTTGGTGGGAATATCAATCGGTTCACCCAGCCATTGGGGACGGGCGCAGGCCAGAACCAGTGCCGCCCACATCAACAGATAAAACCAGCGATTCACTCCGGGCTTCACCTTCAGCGTGCTGGTACTGGTTTGGGCAATGCCCGGCATATTCAGTTCACCACCGCTTTGTTGTTGCTGTTGTTTGTTACGGATAAACAGCGGCAGAGGCAGCAATAACAGCAGCCATGGCCATGCAAGACTCAACATGATTTGGCCTCCGGCATGCTGGCGCTGGGGAGCTTATCCAGGATCCGCAGCGCAAGTTGTTTAAGCGCGTTAGCCTGATCACTGCTCAGTGGCTGTGGCGCAAAACGATTCCCCAGCAGCACAGATAACTCCTGCCGCTCAGCTTCGGGCAGTGTGTGACTGAGCATTGCCAGCCAGCTGGCATCATCCAGCCCAGCCACGGCATTGCGCGGCAGATAGCTGAGTGCGGTACGTTTGAGCAGGGTGTTGACCTGCTGAGCGTAGTCGTTTGATGTCATATCAAGTCCAGCAAGCAAGTGTTTTGCCTGCCGACAGGCGGCCAGATGGGTCTGACGTCTGCGATACAGCCAAAACAGTGCCAGCAAAATCACAATAATCAGCGCCAGCAGCAGGTAATAACCCGGTGCCAGCGGCCACAGGCCAATTTCCTGCGGCAGGTGGATATCTTTGAGTTGTGCCAACGCCGGATTGGCGGGCACATTCGCAGCAGAAGTTGCTGTCATGAACGTAACAGCTCCAGTTGTTGTGTCAGGGTTTGACCTGCATCGATCAGACGGGTCCGCACCCGCAATCTGTCCATCATATTGAGGAACTGAGCCTGCTGTTGCTGCTGGCTTAGCAGCCACTGCTCGTACTGACTGCGGTTGAGCAGACGCTCGGTATCGCCATCACGCACCGGCAGGCTGAATTCGTTGGGCAAATTCAGGGTTCCCTGACGCAAGGGGTCAGTGATTACAAAGGCGCCAATATCGCAGTGACGCTTAAGATCACTCAGGGGACCCTGGCAGTCGGCGGTAAAACCTGAGCCGTCGGAAATGATCCACACCAGTGAGCCGGGTTTGGCAATGCGGGCCAGTCGCTGACAGGCCGCCGTCATATGACCTTCATTGCGTTTGCCGGTTTTAAAATGCTGCAGCTGCTGCTGATGAATGGCACAAATGCCGGAAATCAGCTGCAGAATTCCGGTCTGACGACTCTTGGGTTTGAGTTCCAGCTGCCCGGATTCACTGGCAATCAAGGCTCCAATGCGGTCACCGTGACTGATGGCGCTCCAGCCGAGAGTCACTGCCAGATGGGCGGCCTGCACCGACTGCAGCAGCAGGGTTGAACCAAAGTACAGGCTGTAGCTTAGATCCAGCAGCAAGATGATGGGACGCTCGCGCTCTTCAACAAACAGCTTGGTATGGGCCTTGCCGGTGCGGGCGGTGACCCGCCAGTCAATGGTGCGCACATCATCACCATTCTGGTAATGGCGCACTTCGGCAAACTCCATGCCCCTGCCCTTGATATTGCTGGCTCTGTGACCTGCCAATGCCGCTTTGGCGCGGGTGTGCCGATCCGGTATGGCCCTGGCCTGACCCTGACAGGCCAGCAATTCGGCTTCTGTCAGGTGCCAGCCATCGGCAAACAGGGGTAATTCAGTGGCTTTGTTCATCAGGGGACGGCAACCAGACTCAGAATGTGATTAATCACCTGATCCCGGCTGACGCCCTGTGCCTGGGCGTGGTAGCTCAGCAGCAGGCGGTGACGCAGGACGTTGGGGGTCACGGCCTGAATATCTTCCGGCGTGACATAGTCCCGCTCATGCAGCCAGGCGCGGGCTCGGGCGCAGCGCTCCAGCGATTGCGTCGCCCGCGGGCTGACACCATACTCCAGCCAGCTGGCCAGTTCAGGGCTGTAATTGGCCGGTTGCCGGGTCGCCATGATGATATCGACTATGTACTGCTCGAGGGTTTCAGCCAGATAGATCTCCAGCGCCGCGGTGCGGGCGGAGAAAATCTCCTGCTGAGAGATAGGCTCGATACGGGTCACTTCGGTATGCAGCGCTTCGTTGCGCGACAGCCGCAGGATCTCCAGCTCAGTAGCGGCACTGGGATAATCCAGGTTCAGGTGCATCAAAAAACGGTCCAGCTGCGCTTCGGGCAGCGGGTAAGTGCCTTCATTTTCCAGCGGGTTCTGGGTGGCCATCACCAGAAACAGCTCAGGCAACCTGTAGCTGTTCTTGCCCACAGTCACCTGACCTTCGGCCATGGCTTCCAGCAGGGCTGACTGTACTTTGGCCGGCGCGCGGTTAATCTCATCGGCGAGGATCAGATTGTGGAAAATCGGACCGGACTCAAACTCGAAGGTGCCGGTCTGGGCACGATAGATGTCTGTGCCGGTCAAATCAGCAGGTAGCAGATCCGGGGTGAACTGAATACGGTGAAAATCCCCTTCGATGGCATCACACAACGCTTTTACCGCACGGGTTTTGGCCAGACCCGGTGGACCTTCGACCAGCAGGTGACCATCGGCAATGAGGGCAATGAGCAGATTTTCTGTCAGTGCAGGTTGCCCGAGAATTAACTGATCAAGGTAACTTCTCAGGGAATGAAATCGACTTAACGGCATGGCTACACTCAATTTGTTCAATGTGAATGAAACAGAAAATGGCAAACATCTCAGATTGATGGCTCAGTGTTGTGCTGAGCGGTCGTGGGCGCATTGTCGGCCATCCAGCGGCTTTTGCATGACTGAGCAGAGGCGTCACTGCAGTGACATTCTCCGATCATCATCCGGTTAATTACCGCCTTCTGCTTGGTCAACCGACATCTCGGCTTTCCGCCAGTCAGCCTTATGCATGGCAATTACCGACCGCAATAATGCATCGAAAGCCTGTAACGCCGGGCAAATGTCTCACTGGCTATCGCATTTTACCGATACACCAAACCCATAGCGCCAACACCCACAATAGACTGCCATTTCCTGAAGAAGTTTCAAGGGAGCCATTCACTTATGGACAGAAATTAATTCCGCCAATGGGTTGCTGGGCGAGCCGGCGATAAGCGTAACTGCGGGTGGGTACTGGCCGTCGCAATAGTGTTTGAACCTGCGGATTGCCGGTGCAAAATGCCTGACGGCAACCGTTTTACAGCAAAATACAAACAGGTGTTTAAAACTTGGCGGCAAGAAGTTAGAATCGGATCACACTTCTATTGGTCTGACCTGTTGGTGTTTTCTCTGAAATGGGCATTGAAGCGTCGTTTTCAGGGAAACAGGGACGGTTTTAACGCATGACAATTTAGCCGTGGCAAGCCATGACCCGGCAAGGAATAAGGATGACAAATGAGTGACAGACAAGAATTAGTCAACCGCCGAGGCGAGAGGATAGCCATAGTTGCCGGGCTGCGAACGCCCTTTGCCAAACAGGCGACGGCATTTCACGGGGTATCGGCGCTGGAGATGGGCGCCATGGTGGTCAATGAACTGATTGCCCGTGCCGAGCTGGACCCTAAGCTGATTCAACAGTTGGTGTATGGCCAGGTGGTGCAGATGCCAGCCGCGCCCAATATCGCCCGGGAAATTGTGCTGACTACAGGGATGGATGTCGCCACCGATGCTTACAGTGTCACCCGCGCCTGTGCCACCAGTTTTCAATCGACTGTGAATATTGCCGAGTCCATTATGGCCGGCAACATTGATATCGGTATGGCCGGCGGCGCAGATTCCTCTTCTGTGCTGCCCATTGGTGTCTCCAAAAAGCTGGCGCGGGCGCTGGTGGATTTGACCAAGGCCAGAAGCTTTGGTCAGAAGCTGGCAATTTTCCGCCGTCTGGGTCTCAAAGATCTGTTGCCGGTTCCCCCCGCAGTCGCGGAATACACCACTGGCCTGTCGATGGGCCAGACAGCTGAGCAGATGGCCAAGACCCATGGCATCAGCCGCGCCGATCAGGATGCACTGGCACACCGCTCCCATACTTTGGCAACCCAAACCTGGGCGTCCGGAGTGCTGCGTGATGAGGTGATGGTGGCTCATGTGCCGCCTTACAAGTCCTTCATCGATGAAGACAACAATATCCGTAAAGATTCCGAACTGGCCTCCTATGCCAAACTCAAGCCGGTATTTGACCGCAGACACGGCACAGTGACCGCCGCCAATGCCACGCCGCTCACCGACGGTGCGTCGGCGGTGATCCTGATGAGTGAGGGCAAGGCCAAGGCACTGGGTTATCAGCCTATTGGTTATATCAAGAGTTATGCGTTCTCCGCCATTGATGTGTGGGAAGACATGCTGATGGGACCTTCTTATGCCACGCCTCTGGCACTGGCCCGTGCCGGTATGGAGCTGGAAGATCTGACGCTGATTGAAATGCATGAAGCCTTTGCCGCCCAGGCGCTGGCGAATATGAAGATGTTTGGATCGAAGAAGTTTGCCGAGGAAAAGCTGGGACGCAACCGCGCCATTGGCGAAATCGATATGGACAAGTTCAACGTGCTCGGCGGCTCGCTGGCCTACGGTCACCCGTTTGCGGCCACAGGTACGCGGCTGATCACTCAGGTGTGTAACGAACTGAAACGCCGCGGTGGCGGAATTGGATTGACCACGGCCTGCGCGGCCGGTGGTTTGGGTGCTGCAATGATAGTGGAAGTGGAGTGATCGTCATGGAAAAGACTTTTAACCTCAAGCGCCGTGAAGATGGTATTGCGCTGCTGGTGATGGATGTTCCCGGCGAGACCATGAACACCCTCAAAGCTGAATTTGCCGAAGAAGTTACTCAGGTGCTCAATGAAATCCAGTCTGACAGTGCCATCAAAGGGCTGGTGCTGATTTCCGGCAAGCCGGATTCCTTTGTCGCCGGCGCTGATATCGGCATGCTGGATGCCTGTAAAACGGCGGAGGATGCCAGAACATTGTCCAGCCAGGGTCATCAGGTATTTGCCCAACTGGAAGGCCTGAATATCCCGGTGGTGGCTGCCATTCACGGTGCCTGTCTGGGCGGTGGCCTGGAGCTGGCCATGGCTTGTCATCAAAGGGTGTGCAGTGACGATGGCAAGACCATGCTGGGCCTGCCGGAAGTGCAGCTGGGGCTGCTGCCCGGGGGCGGCGGCACCCAGCGTCTGCCACGTTTGGTAGGGGTCACCACGGCGCTGGATATGATGCTGACCGGCAAGCAAATTCGTCCCAAACAGGCGCTGAAAATGGGGCTGGTGGATGACATGGTGCCAGCCTCGATCCTTGAGCAAACTGCGATTGAGATGGCTCTCAAGGGTAAATTAAGCCGAGTTAAGCCCAAGCAGCCATTGATGAACCGGGTGCTGGAAAGCAACGGTGTGGGTCGCAACATCATTTTTGATCAGGCGGCCAAGCAGGTGATGAAGAAAACTCAGGGTAATTACCCTGCACCTGCCAAAATCATCGACTGCGTGCGTCAGGGCATGGATAAGGGCATGCAAAAAGGGCTGGAAGTGGAAGCCCGTCATTTTGCCGAGCTGGTGATGACCCCTGAATCGGCGGCGATGCGCGCGGTGTTTTTCGCCATCACGGAAATGAAAAAGGAAACCGGGGCAGGGGACACCAAACCCGCGAAGGTGAAAAAGGCGGTGGTGCTGGGTGGCGGTTTGATGGGCGGTGGTATTGCCTCAGTGACCACCACCAAGGCCAAAATTCCGGTGCGGGTGAAGGATATCAATGAGAAGGGCTTATCCAATGCGCTGTCTTATGCCTATAAATTGCTGGATACCCGGGTGAAGCGCCGCCATATGCGGGCGACTGAGCGGGATCAGCTGATGGCACTGATGACCACCACCACGGATTATCGTGGCGTGAAAGATGCCGACATAGTGGTTGAAGCAGTATTTGAAGATCTCGCGCTCAAGCACCAGATGGTTAAAGACATTGAGCGTGAGTGTGGCCCGGATACCATTTTTGCCTCTAACACCTCGTCGTTGCCAATCACCCAGATCGCCCAGGCGGCTGAGCGCCCTGAGAATGTGATTGGTCTGCATTACTTCTCGCCCGTGGATAAAATGCCGCTGGTGGAAGTGATTGCTCACGCCGGCACGTCCCCACAGACCATTGCCACTACAGTGGCATTCGCCAAGAAGCAGGGCAAAACCCCGATAGTGGTGCAGGACTGCGCCGGTTTTTATGTGAACCGCATCCTGGCACTGTATATGAACGAAGCGGCGCAGGTGCTGCTGGAAGGTCAGTCGGTGGAAAATCTGGATAAAGCGCTGGTGAAGTTCGGCTTTCCGGTGGGGCCCATCACTTTGCTGGACGAAGTGGGCATAGATGTTGGTGCCAAAATTTCCCCCATTCTGGAGAAGGAACTGGGCAGTCGCTTTGTTGCGCCCGCTGCGTTCGACAAATTAATGGCGGATGACCGTAAGGGCCGCAAGAACGGTAAGGGATTCTACCTCTATGGCGATAAGGCGCCGAAGAAGGGCAAGAAGGTGGATGAGACCGTGTATTCTGTGCTGGGTATTACTCCTTCCGGCGCACTGGATCACAATCAGATCTCCCGTCGCTGTATCGTGCAGATGCTCAATGAGGCGGCCCGTTGTCTGGAAGAGGGGATTATCGCATCGCCACGGGATGGCGATATCGGTGCGCTGTTTGGCATTGGCTTCCCACCTTTCCTCGGAGGACCGTTCCGCTATATGGACACCCTTGGCAGCAAACGCCTGGTGGAGATGCTGGAAAGCTATCAGCAGCAATTCGGTGATCGATTTGCACCTTGCGAGTTGCTGAAAAAGATGGCTGCAGAGGACGGTAGCTTCTTTCCGGTCTGAGGAAGATAGCGGTTGAAATCCAATAAAAAAGCGGCCAGTTAATGCCGCTTTTTTATTTGGGGAAGCGGAATATTCCGCTGTCGATATTGTGGGTCACCACCTGTACTCCGGCAGACAGTGGCGGCGGGGAGGGCTGCTCCCCGCGACCGACCACTCTGCTCATCCCCACCAACCTTTGGCCGGGATCACTTCCAGGGTATTAAGCCCTTCTGGCAGCTGAACTTTTTTACGGTCACACTTAACCATATTCTTGTTCAGTTGCTTTTCCTGCTTGAGCGCTTTAACGATTAATTTAAACATACTGCACCTCGTCGGTATTGTTTATTGGTCAGGAGATCAGGCAACTTGCTGCTCGGTGAACTTGATACGTGGACCCCAACCGGCGGTCTGTTCAACGAACTTGATACGTGGGCCCCAACCGGCAGTCTGTTCAACGAACTTGATGCGTGGACCCCAACCGGCAGTCTGTTCAACGAACTTGATGCGTGGACCCCAACCGGCAGTTTGTTCAACGAACTTGATGCGTGGACCCCAACCGGCGGTCTGCTCAACGAACTTGATACGTGGACCCCAACCGGCAGTCTGTTCAACGAACTTGATACGTGGACCCCAACCGGCGGTCTGCTCAACGAACTTGATACGTGGACCCCAACCGGCAGTCTGTTCAACGAACTTGATGCGTGGGCCCCAACCGGCGGTCTGCTCAACGAACTTGATGCGTGGGCCCCATCCGGCGGTCTGCTCAACGAACTTGATGCGAGGACCCCAACCCGCAGTTTCAGTTGCGTCGCTTTGAGCAAAGGTAAAGGCTCCCACTACACCTACAACAGCGGCCACAGCGAGGGTTACGGAAGCTTTGGTAAATTTTTTCATTTCTAATCTCTCTTAGTTTCAATTGGTTAATGATTTATTTGACACCGAGAGATGTTATTCAAATGCTGTGCCAATGTTTTGAATGTGTTGGTGTGTGGTGGTAAAAACAACAGGCCTCACTGTAAGATGAGGCCTGTGGCAAATAAGTGTGCGGGTTTAATCAGCTGACGGCAGACTGTTTCACTTTGGCCTGCTGCTCCAACAGCAAAGTGAATTCATGTTCCGGCAGCGCTTTGCTGTAAAGGAATCCCTGAATTTCTTCACAGTTCAACGCTTTAAGCAATGACAGTTGGGCTGCCAGTTCCACCCCTTCACCGACCACGGAAAGCCCCATGTTGTGGGCGATGGTAATGATGGAGTCCACCATTTTTAAATCCCTGTCAGACTTATCGATATCGTCGACGAAAGCCTTGTCAATTTTCAGGGTATTGATAGGGAATCGCTTCAGGTAGGAGAGTGACGAATACCCGGTGCCAAAGTCATCCAGCGCCAGACTGACGCCCATTTTACTGAGTTGCTGCATCACCTTGATGGCTTTTTCAGGTTGCTTTATTACCGTGCCCTCAGTGATTTCCAGCTCGAGGTTGGCAGCAGGTAACCGGGTCAGTTGTAAAATTGACTCGATCCGCTGCTGCAGATCCGGCAGGGCAAACTGGTGCGACGATAAATTGACAGCAACCCGGCCACTGAATAGTCCCTGCTCGCGCCAGCTCTGTGCCGCAAAGCAGGCTTTTTTCAACACCAGATCACCAATTTCAACAATCAGTCCATTCTCTTCTGCCAACGGAATGAACTCCCCGGGGGAGATCAGGCCTTTCTCCGGGTGCGCCAGTCTGACCAAGGCTTCCATACCTGTCAGACGGTTTGATTTGATGTCGTATTTGGGCTGATAATGCACCTGAAAATAGTCTTTGCGCAGGCCTTCGCGGATCAGATTTTCAATTTCCAGCTGGCGAATGGCATTCTTGTTGAGTGATTCTGAATAAAACTGATATCTGTTGCCGCCTGCGGATTTGGCGTGATACATGGCGATATCGGCTTTTCGCAGCAGCGCCTGTTCATTCTGCTCATCTTCCGGATAGAGCACTATGCCTATGCTCAGACCTATGACCAGCTTCTCTCCGCCGATATCAAAAGGTGTGGCAAAACTTTCGATGATTCGGGAGGCAATGGTCGCACCTGAGCCGATATCAGGTAACTTGTCTTCGAGAATGGCAAATTCATCCCCACCCAGACGATAGAGACCTGTGTGTCTGGGGATGGATTGCTCCAGCCTTCTGGCAACTAGCACCAGCAATTCATCACCTACCTGATGGCCGAGTGAATCATTGATTTTTTTAAAGTTATCCAGGTCTATGACCATCAGAGTGTGATGACTGTCTTTCTTGACCAGGTTACTCAGCGTGACCTGCATGTTCGAGCGGTTGGGCAGGCCGGTAAGCACATCATTATTGGTCAGTTTTCTCAGCTCTTCTTCCTGATTTTTCCGGCGGGTAATGTCTGAAAATACGCCGACATAATGGGAGATAACTCCGGCTTCACCATAAATGGCATCCACGGTGAGCTCCATCAGGAAGCGGCTGTTGTCCCCCCTGCTGGCCTCGACATCGCTGTGCCAGCGACCGTGCTTATTGAGGAGTTGTTTGACTTGTTTTGAATAATTTTCCGGATATAGCTCGAAATTCAACTCCGCGCCGATAAACTCTTCCCGCGGGCGGTGGGATAGTTGGCAGCAGGCTTCGTTGACGGCGACAAATCTGAAATTGTCGTCGAGAATAAACATCCCTTCAGACATGTTGCGAATTGCGCGCTCAAACAGCTTCAATTGTTCTTCGGTTTGTTTGAAGTTACTGATGTTCTTGATAGTACCGGTCATTCGCACGGCGCGATCCTGCTCGTCACGCTCGACAATTTTGGCTCGGTCGAGGATCCATATCCAGGCACCACTTTTGCCTCTGACCCGGTAGGCGGCTTCAAAGTGCTCTGTTTCTCCCTTGAAGTGACTGTTCAGCGCATCTCTGACCCGCTCCTGATCCAATGGATGAATGTTACTTTCTTCGCCGGGCTCGCCCGAGCGCTGGCCATCTTTGGGAAAGTCCAGTGAGCCCCAGATATTGGAGCGGTAGATTTGTCCCGATTCGATATCCCAGTCCCACATTTCATCGCCGCTGCCCCATAACGACAGCTTGAGGCGCTCTTCACTCTGAACAATCTTTTTTTGCACTTCCCGCCGTCTGAAAATGGCTTTGGCGATGGCAGAGAGGAAAAGGAAGGCGATCAGTAAGTACACCATCTTGGCTTGTATTGATAACCACCATGGCGGTGTAACATTAATATTGATGGATTTGGTCTGGCCTTGTTTTTTGGACAGATTATCAATTGCGTAAACATTCAGCGTGTAATTACCGGGAGACAGATTGGTATAAGTCGCTGCGTTGATATCCACGGCTTTGACATAGTTTTCAGACAGCCCATCAAGCTGGTAGAAGATACTGACGTCCTGACTGCGTGGAGAGCTGAATGTCAGGGTAAAAGGATAATCGGAGTATTTGAGGTTCAGGGTTCTTAAATGATTCAGTGTCAATGGTAAATAACTGCTGCCAACCACTTCCGTCTGGTTGAATATCTTCAGTTCTTCCAGGCTTATTCCCGGTGCTGCTTCATCATCAAGCACTCTGTTGAGGGTATCAAAGGAGAGTATTGATAAACCATCAACACTGCCGAGGATAATGGCATTGGGCAGGGCAACAATGGATTGCAGATTATACTCATCTTTGCTGCCATAAGATTTGTTCAGCGATAGTAGTTGTTTGTTGCCTGTATCATAAACCAATACTTCTTTATCAGATGACAGGTATAAAATATCGGCTTTTGAGGTGATCGAGTAAATAGGTTTGTTATTGATGAACACATCTTCGATTTTATTTGATACTTTATTGAAACGGGATAACCCGCTGTTGCTGCCGAAGTAGATGTAATTTCCCTGTTCATAAAGTGACGTAACGAATTTACTCAGCACCGTACTGGTCTTGTTGTCATCAAATGTATACAGTCCACCTTGAGTCGCAATCCATAGAGTGTTATCCGGGGTATCTGTCACCAGCAGATCAAATATCGGGAAACCGTTAGGGTCGATGGTATGAACGCGTGAGATTCCGGTGCTCAGATCCAGGGTAGTGATGGTGCCGTTGTCAGATCCCAGGTAGATAGTGTGGTCATCGCCGGTAATGCTCCAGTAATTGCCTTCCAGGACCAGTTTGCAGGTGGAATGTTGCAAATCGACTTCAAAGAGGCCTTGCTGAGAGCTCAAATAAATATAATTGCCGACTATCCAAAGCTTCTTGTGGCCATCAAATCCAAGATGAATGGTGTCGGTGATTTGCAGGTTGTCATTGAGGACAAACAGTTTCTCTGAGCCATCTGATATTAAAATGTTGCCGCCGTCGGTTCTCTTGATATCCCAGATATAGGAGTCAAATAACTCAGAGTCGGCCAGAATGTTCATCTTGTCTGATGTGGCATAGTAACCGCGGTTAAATGTAGTGATATAAGTGGTACTGTCGATGGTCTTGATGGAGGAAATATCAGTGCTCTGGATTGGCAGGCTGCCAAGATATTCTACAGAGGTATCAGGAAATATCCGGTATAGTTTATTGTTATTGATGCCGACAAGATTGTTATCGACCGTGGTTTGTGACAGATAATCCAGATTAATATCCAGTTCAATACGTTCCAAACCACTGATAAGCAGAGTGTCGTTATTTCTGGTTGCGATGAGCAGGTCAGTCAGTACCGCAATGTCTTTGATATTGTCGAGTGTTTGGGGGGTGGCGGGTGAGGAAATAATCAGTTTGGTGTCATAGGTCAGGACATAAATATAACTGCCGATTTTTTTTACATCTTTTATTTCGATACTCTGATTGCTGTATATTTCATCAATAGTGTTGAAGGCGTCATCCAGTACGTAAACTGAGCTGGTGGTGCTTATCAGTATTTTGTCACTGACCTCTGAGATTGATGAAATCGACTGGTTGTTGAGATGGCTTATTTTGCCGGGGGTATAGAATTTGTCTCTGGTACTGTCATAAATGACCAATCCATTGTCTGTACCAATAAATACCCTGCCTTTGCTGTCGGTAAATAGTCGCCTGATAAATGAACTGGGTAACTCACTGCCATCTTCTGCAAAATAGTGCCTGAACTTCTGCCCGTTGTACTTGTTAAGACCATTCAGCGTGCCGGCCCAGACATAACCATCGTGATCCTCTGTGATGGACGAGACCGCAATCTGCGATAGTCCCTGCTCCAGCCCATAGGATTTGGCATTCAGTTTGATGGGGTAGGGGCTTGAGGTAAGAGCAAACACACCGCGGGGAACAAGGAGTGAGATGAGGCTGAGCAGTATTATTATGGCTGTTCTGTTCGGCATTATGGGCGACTTATTCGTGTAGGTGTTAAGTTCTTAAAATGTTGCAATCTCTAACTTTTTCAGAACGTTCGCCATTTGTCAAAGGTTGCAATCCGGTATCAGTTCAGTCTGTGTACGCGAAACGGGACAATTACACCTGAATTTGCTGATTAACCAGCCAATGGAGGGAGCCCATCAGCTGATTATGACTTGCCGATGGGCAGTTTTCTGAGAAATGTCGATGCAGAGAAACGTTACATGCTGAATTTGTTCGCCTGATTTTTGAACTGTCTGAGGTCGGTGATCAGAGTACCGTGTTGCAGCTGTTGCTGTCCCCCCGGCTGATCGCCACAGTTATAAATTACCAGTCTGTCAGCGTGCTTGGTTCGCAGATGAGCCATATTGAATTCGATCAGATCGGAGCGACTTATCTGGCTGATTTGAGCGACCACCTGTTCTCTTTGGTTAAAGCTGTAATCTTTGTTGCCTATGCTGGCCCAATATCGCTGGCTGCGGGTCTTTTGATTGGCATCATGCTCCATAACCTGTTGGATCAGACCGCGTTTGGTATCTTCCCATTGGTCAGTGGTAATTTGCATCACCGCATAGTTAAAGTCGGCGATAAACTCGTCAATGGCCTGCAACAGGGTCAGGGGACCTGCGCTGGGTGATTGGATGTAGAAGATCATCCCCGGATGACGGTGCAGCGGCAGATAACCGGTTCCCACCATATAACCCAACTGCTTCTGGGTTCTCAGCTCGTGGAAAAATGAGGAAGACATGGTGTGGTTCAGCAAACTGAATAATGCCATTTCCCGGGCTTCGGTCGATGCTGACTGGTAATACACAATAATGCCACTGTCGGGATGTGGAATATTCAATTCTCTGAGCAGGGTTCCCCGGCCGGACATATCAACCAATTGACGTTCGGATTCCTCACTGGGAGAAGAGACCAGCGACAGGATCAGATTGAGTCTGTGGGCCAGCTGTCTGGCTTCGGATTCAAGCCAGTCGCCGTATACCAATCCCTCAAGATGGATCCTTTCATAAAATGCCCGCACATGTTCATGCAGATCATCCAAAGTGACATCTTCCAGCTGCTCAGCCAGTCTGGCCGGTTCATAACTGCGCCGCTGCAGCGTGACTGTCAGGCTGGTGAACAGTTGTGAGATAGGTTTGGCACGCCCCGCGTTGTACCAGGCCTGCAATAGTTGACGCTTGGTTGCCTGAAATCGGGAGGGGGAGAAATTTCTTTCTCTGGCTTTGTCTATGATGAGCGCCAGCAGTTTTTCCTGATTACCGGTAAGACCCGACAAATGCAATGTCAAACCACCCTGATGGGGATAAATGGTGTAGTTCAGACCGGCAACTTCGGCGTTATAGGTGTACTCGGTCAGATAGTCCTGCAGCATTTCAACATACAGACGCGTCAGCGCGGCCTCTCTGGGGGTAGAGCTGGCTTTTTCTGAATCGAGGGACAGATACAGATGACCTTTGGGTACCTGAAATTCATCATCTTTCTTGTGCCATATCCGGTAGCCTTTGCCTTCGGCTACGATTATTGGAACCGGCGACTCACTGCCTCCGGGCCGAGCCTGCGGATTGCTGACGATAAAAGGGTTCGCCTGTGGCAATGCCAGGTCACGGATGCAAACCGGGTGCTGCCACTGCTGCAGTCGCGCGGGGTCGATAGGCCTTGATAGATAAGGCGTGTGATACCATTTTGCCTGTTTGTCGGTGTCAAGCTCAGGGGCAATCAGCTGCAGCCGCATATTGGATGGCGTCATATATTGCAGCAGCGCCAGACATTCATCCCTGTCCAGTCCATCCATCCGATAATCGCCATAGATGGTGTCTGCCGCCTCATAATGTTGCATGTTGATGCTCAAATGGCTGGCCAAATCCATTGGTTTTATTGGTTCCTGAAACCGGAAAGCCACCTCCAGCAGGCTGGCCCGCTCGTTGTAACGCCAGTCCTGTAGTCCGTGCTCCCGCACCAATTGGATAAAGGCGAAACAGGCTTCCGTCAAATGGTCAATTTGCGCCAGACCAGCGTCTGTCAATTGAACGCTGATGTTGTAATCTTTAAAGTTGTAACCATTGATCCCACCACCGGCAGACAAAGCCGTCGCCCAGCCCTGTTCCTTAAAGTAATGCAGCAGGCTTCCCTGTGATTCATTGCCAAGCAAATGACTGATAAACGTCAGGGGTTTGGAACGATAGTAACTGTCTATTCCGGGCAGTGCGAAGCTGATGGTCAGCCGTTTTTGCTCTTTCAGCGGAACGATCAGGACTTCACGGGTAAGCTCTTCATGTTGGTACAGAGGCTCAGCAGGGTAGCATTTGATGAGCTGCTTGTTTTTAATGTCGTCAAAATATTGACGTGATAGTTGCTCCAAGGTATCCAGGGGCAGTGGGGCAACCAGGCACAAAGTCATCAGGTTGGCGCTGTAATGAGTATCATAAAATTGCAGCAACTCATTGCGTAGCTGGGTTTTATCTCCTCCCAGAGTGATTTGATTCCCCACTGAAAACTTTGAAAAAGGATGAGCCTGATTGACGGTTTCTTTGTGGACCTGATAAACCCTGCGAATGTCGTCCTTCAGCTTCATGCTGTACTCGGCGTCAATTGCTTGACGCTCCCTGTCTACCAGATCGAGATTAAAGCAAGGGGCGACAAAAAATTGACTGAAACGCTCCAGGGACGCTTCAAAGGCGTCCGCATCCAGACTGTAGAAAAAATTGGTGTGTTCCGTTCCTGTCCAGGCGTTGTTATTGCCGCCATGGCGGTTAATAAAAGCGTGATACTCAGCGGGATCGGGAAACTGCTCTGTGCCCAGAAACAGCATGTGCTCGAGGAAATGCGCCATGCCCGGACGGTCCAGAGGATCATCAAAGTGACCGACATTCACTGCCATTGATGCGGCGGCCTGCTGCGATTGCTCATCCTGAACCAGCAATACTCTCAGGGCATTGGGTAACGTCAGATAACGGTATTGGCGGTTGTCATTGGGACTGGAAATGAGCGCTGATTGAGAAGACAAGAGCCGGCTCCTTTGGAATAGTCAGCTTATATATTGAGACCAGTCGCGACGTTTGGCAAACAAACTGGACATGCTCGACTAAAGATTTAGCCTCGAGCGGTTTTTACCGCCGATAAATGGGGATACAATTGCGCAAAAAGCAAAAACAATCCTGAAGCGAGACAATAATGCAGCTGTTTCTAATGAGGCATGGTGAAGCCAGCTTCGATGCGTTGTCAGACCGAGAGCGTGTACTGACTGATTTGGGTCGTTACCAAACCCGCCAGATGGCCAATTGGTTGACCGGTCGTGTTGCTGCATTTGATTTGGTACTGGTCAGTCCTTATCTGCGTGCTCAGCAAAGTTGGCAGGAGGCGGCCAGTCAATTTCCCCAGCCACGCAAGCTTATGATGTTGGATGAACTGGTGCCAAATGCTGATCCGGCTAAAGCTGCGTCTCTTATCCAGGCTTACGCCATGCATTGCAAAGCCGATAAAGTGCTGGTGGTTTCTCATATGCCGCTGCTGGGATATCTGGTCAGCGATATTGTCAGAGGCATAGAGCCGCCTTTGTTTGCTACCTCGGCCATCAGCATGATAGACGTGCATGGTGAGCGTGCCAGTTTGGGCTGGCTCGAAGCGCCGCACACTATTGGCTAACGTCCAAAGGCCAAATAAATAAAGGCTAAAGGCGCAGTAGACACGTCGCTGCATCATTCAGTCGGGGCGGGGGCTGGTATAGTCGGATTAGTTCTGTCTGCGGGCTATCTCTGCTCTTTGCGCATGTCTGAAAACTCTTGGGCCAAACAGCCTGGAGGGGGTGGTCATCTGCAGGACGATTGCCGCAAGGGAATCGCAGCAAGTGAGTTGTTGTTATGACCCAAAGCAAAGAAGCGCCAATGGCGCTTTTGCTTTTATATGACTGAAAGCCGGCGACGCATTCTGTTGCTGGTCATTAAATGACCACCCAAAATGCCCATTAAAAATACCCGCTTAAGCTCAGCAGACGGGTTTGCGCGGCAACCGTTGAGCGTTATCTTGCTGATGTTGCTCTATTCCCGTCACCAATAACGCTGGTGTGTTATCTGTCTGCCAGCATAATAGCGCCAGAACAGCATCATCGGCGATGGGGCTCATCGCCGATATCCACCAGCACCAGCACCGCAGCATCGCCGCCCCATTCTTTGGGCGCCTGATGGAAGGCTTTCACTTTGGGATGTTGGGCCAGCCACATAGGGGTTTGCTGTTTAAGAATACCGCTGCCATAGCCATGCATCACGCAGCAGCACTGAATGTTCTCTTTCACACAGGCATGAATTAATGCCGCCAGTTCCAGCTTGGCTTCACTTTGCCGGTAGCCATGCAGATCCAGTAGTAAATCCGGTACATAGTCACCGCGGCGCAGTCGCTTTAGCTCAAAACTGTCACAGTCCGGTCGCATCCAGCGCATTGGCCCTTCGACGGGCAACAGCGGTTGGTAAGTGTCTGAAAAGTAACTGTCAGCTTCGATGGTCACCAGCTTTTCCACCAGTTTAACTTTGTCTTTTAGCGGCGTGCCAAAGTGCTGCCTGTCCTGCGCAAGCGGTTTGACATCAGCGAAGATGTCCGCGAAGGAGTCGTTGGTTTGATGAGGGTTTTTAGTATTCATGGCGCCATTTTACCTTAAACTCGCCATTTATGTGAGTTATCAGGTCAGCAAAAGCCACTGCCGGGCGGGAAATGTTTGCTGTCGTTTGTAGCCTCTCATCAGTTACAATGGCGGTAAATTGATTGCAGGAGTCTGTTTTGGACAAGATCTTTGTAGATGAAGCCGTTACTGAGCTGAAAACCATTGGCGATATGCTGCGCTGGGCGGTCAGTCGCTTCAACGATGCGGGTATTTATTATGGTCATGGTACCGACAATGCGTGGGATGAAGCCGTGGCTTTGGTGCTGCATGCCCTGCATTTGCCTGATGAACTGGGACAGCAGGTGATCCATGCCAATCTGACCAGCAGCGAAAAGCACAAGATTGTTGAGATGATTTTGCGTCGTGTGCGTGAGCGGGTGCCCGTGCCTTACCTGACCAATGTGGCTTATTTCTGTGGTCTGCAGTTTTATGTGGACGAAAGGGTATTGGTACCAAGATCGCCCATCGGCGAGATGATCCAAAGCGGTTTTGCGCCCTGGCTGTATAACAAGCCGGTGAAACGTATTCTGGATTTGTGTACCGGCAGTGCCTGTATCGCCATCGCCTGTGCCTATGAGTTTGAAGATGCCGAAGTGGATGCGCTGGATATCAGCGAAGATGCTCTGGATGTGGCGCAGATTAACGTCGAGAACCTGGGGGTCATGGACAGGGTGTTCCCGATGCAATCGGATCTGTTCAGCGCGCTTCCCAAAGGCCCACAGTATGATCTGATTGTTTCCAATCCTCCTTATGTGGATCAGGAAGATATCGATGATATGCCCAATGAGTATCATCATGAGCCGGCAATCGGTCTGGCATCAGGCCGTGACGGCCTGGACATTACCAAGCGCATTCTGGCCAATGCTGCCGACTACCTGACTGAAGAGGGCGTACTGGTGGTGGAAGTGGGTAACTCCATGGTGCACCTGATGGAACAGTTCCCTGAAGTGCCATTTACCTGGGTGAACTTTGAAAATGGGGGTGACGGGGTGTTTATTCTGACCCGTGATCAGCTGCTTGAAAATGAATCACTGTTCGCCATCTATAAGGATAGGGAATAATCACTCTGTCAGATGAGGGCTGCTTGCAGCCCTCTTTTCCCTGCGGCTTACTGCGGCATTTGATGCTTTGTGGTGTGGCTCAGTGTCACTCCATGTGAATGAGTGCGATTGAGTGCTTCTTGGCTTAGTACAGCACAACAGGCTGCAGCGAAAAGGTAAACGACTGAAAATAATATTACTCTGAGAAACCCTAACTCTGAGAAAACCTAGCATAAGAGGAAGAGAAAACGGATGTCGGGAAACAGCATAGGTCAGAATTTCGTGGTGACCACCTTTGGTGAAAGCCATGGTGTGGCGCTGGGCTGCATCATAGATGGTTGCCCGCCGGGGCTGGAGTTATCTGAGCAGGACATGCAGCAGGATCTGGACCGTCGTCGCCCGGGTACCTCAAGATACACCACCGCCAGGCGCGAAGCCGATGAGGTCCGAATTCTCTCCGGGGTGTTTGAAGGTAAAACCACAGGTACCTCCATTGGTCTGCTGATTGAAAACACAGATCAGCGCAGTCAGGATTACTCCAATATCAAAGAGCTGTTCCGTCCCGGGCATGCTGATTATACCTATCAGCAAAAATATGGTCTGCGGGATTACCGCGGCGGCGGCCGTTCCTCTGCCCGGGAAACTGCTATGCGGGTGGCGGCCGGCGCAGTGGCCAAAAAGTACTTAAGTCAGGTGCATGGTATTGAAATCTACGGTTTTCTGTCGCAGCTTGGCCCCATCTCGGCCGACCATATCGATGTTGCGCAAATTGAGCAGAACCCGTTTTTCTTCCCCGATGCCAGCAAGCTTGAAGCGCTCGATGAGTATATGCGCGAGCTGAAAAAATCCGGTGACTCCATTGGCGCCAAGGTGTCAGTGGTCGCAACCAATGTGCCTGTGGGGCTTGGTGAGCCGGTATTTGACCGGTTGGATGCCGATATTGCCCACGCACTGATGGGTATCAATGCCGTCAAAGGCGTGGAGATCGGTGATGGTTTTGCTGTGGTGAACCAGAAGGGCTCAGCGCACAGAGATCTGATGACGCCTGCCGGATTTGAGTCCAATCACGCCGGCGGTATTCTCGGTGGTATCTCTTCCGGTCAGCCGATCGTCGCCCATATGGCGCTTAAGCCTACCTCCAGCATCAGTGTGCCGGGGGGGAGTATCAATGTTCGCGGTGAATCTGCCGAGGTGGTGACCAAAGGCCGCCATGATCCCTGTGTGGGGATCCGCGCCGTGCCGATTGCTGAGGCCATGCTGGCGATTGTGCTGATGGATCATCTGCTGCGTCACCGCGCCCAGAATCAGGGCGTCAACAGCGGCACACCGGTACTGGGAATGCGTAAATGACCCAGGCTTTACCCAGTGAAACCCTTCAGGCGCGGCAGTTGTTCTGGCTCAGCGCCTGTTACTTCTTCTTTTATTCTATTCTCGGTGTGATGGTGCCCTACCTGGGCGTATTTTTTGAAAGTCGCGGCTTTAATCCCCAGGAAATCGGGATCTTGCTGGCGATTGTGATGGGTACCCGCATCATAGCGCCCAATGTTTGGGCCAGGGTGGCTGACCGCACCGGCATGCGGGTCGAGCTGGTGAAAATCGGCGCCGCTGCCGCCGCGGTCACTTACACCAGTTTCTTTTTTGAAGGCAGTCTGTTGTATCTGGCGGCCAGTCTGGTGGTGTACACCTTTTTCTGGAATGCCATTCTGGCCCAGCTGGAGGTGGTGACCCTGGATACCCTGGGCAACAATCCCCAGCGCTACGGCGCTATTCGCAGTTGGGGCAGTGTCGGCTATATCTGCCTGGTAGTCGGTGGCGGCTTTGCCATTGAGTACTTTGGTGCCGGCATAGTGCCGTATCTGGGGATGATATTGTTTCTGGGGATGCTGGCCTGCGCCATGCCGCTGCGCGCCGAGCGACAACAGCAGGCTGAGCGCTCTGAATCGTCAGGCAAGATCTGGACACCAGCGATCTTCTGGTTCCTGCTGTCGGCCCTGCTGCTACAAATGAGCGCCGGACCTTTCTATGGTTTCTTTGTGCTTTATCTCAAGCAGGCCGGTTACAGCGAATCGCTGGCCGGGATCATGGTGGCTCTGGGCGTCATGGCGGAGATTGGCATGTTTATGCTGGCACCGCGTCTTTTGCGCCGCTATGGTGTGATGCCGCTGATGGCCATCAGCATTCTGCTGACCGCCATACGCTGGTTGATGATGGCTTTTGGCGTCCAGCATTTGTGGATTATTGCCCTCAGCCAGTTGCTGCATGCCTTTACCTTTGGTCTGGTGCATGCCGCCTCCATTCAGTTTGTGTATCAGCATTTTGACAAGCGTCATCAAAGTCAGGGGCAGGCGCTGTACGCCAGTCTGGGGTTTGGTCTGGGCGGCGCGGTGGGGATCTGGGTATGCGGCTATATCTGGGGCGATGGCAGCGGTGCCACCTGGACCTGGATATTTGCCGCAGGCTGCGCATTGCTGTCTATGCTGGCGGTATGCTTTATCCCCAGAGAACCCAGACTGCAACGCAGTACCCTGCCAGTCCACGGCTGATGCAATCACTGTTCAGGGAATGAGATGATGGACCGACGTTTTCAACTGGGACTATTGATTAATCCGCTGGCCGGACTGGGCGGCAGTGTCGCCCTTAAAGGCAGCGATGGTGTAGCGCAGCTGGCACTGGCAAAGGGAGCGATACCCAGAGCGCAGGCGCGTATGCGCAGTGCGCTGGAGGTACTCCTGCCGTTTAAAGAACGCATAGAGATCCACACCGGCAGTGGCCTGTTGGGGGAAACCCTGGCGCGGGAAATGGGCTTTGAAACTCAGGTGTGGCACCAAAGTGCACAGCCGAGCTCGCAGGCGGACACTCAGGCTCTGGCCAGGGCACTTGCACAGGAGGTCAAGCCGGATCTGCTGCTGTTTGCCGGTGGCGATGGCACTGCCAGAGACATTCTGAGCATAGTAGATACCACCTTGCCGGTATTGGGCGTGCCTGCCGGGGTGAAAATCCATTCAGGGGTGTATGCCATAACCCCGCTGGCAGCCGGGTTAGTCGTCAGAATGCTGCTGCAGGGCGAGCTGGTCAGCCTGATGAGTGCCGATGTCATGGACATTGACGAAGTGGCGTTTCGCCAGGGCACTGTGCGCGCCCGCCGTTTCGGTGAAATGCGGGTGCCGGCTGAACCTCGATATGTGCAGGCGGTGAAAATGGGCGGCCGTGAAGTCGATGAACTGGTGCTGGCTGATATTGCCGCCGATGTGATTGAGCAGATGGAGGATGAGCTGTTCATCATGGGTTCGGGCAGCACTGTGGCGGCCATTATGGATGAACTTGGGCTGGACAACACCCTGCTGGGTGTCGATTTAGTGCAAGACCGACAACTGCTGGCGAGCGATTTGACTGCCGCCCAGTTGCTGGAAAAAACCGAGGGAGAACCGCTCAAGCTGGTGATCACCCTGATCGGCGGTCAGGGGCATATTCTGGGGCGGGGGAATCAGCAGTTATCGCCAGAGCTTATCCGCCGGGTTGGCAAAGACAATATTGTTCTGGTCGCTACCAAAACCAAACTTAAAGCACTTGAAGGTCGGCCGCTGATCGTGGATAGTGGCGACCCTCAACTGGATCAGGAACTGTGTGGTTATTATCGGGTAACGACCGGGTTCCATGATTATGTAATGTATCAGGTTGCCAGTCCTGCGCTGGTGTGACCCACAGTGAAGATTTCAAGCAAGACGGAGACATCATGTTAGAGAAGTACGAACAGACACTGGATAACTGGATTGAGTCCATTGTGGCCAGTGGTGATGACGATGCCCTGTTTGCCAGCGGTTATCTGCAGGGCCACTTTGCGGTGGTACTGGCTGAGATGGAAAGTGAAGGCAGTACAGATTTGGTGTCATTGGATGAGAAGATGACTGCCTGTTTGAGTCAGGCGACCCGCGAGCTGGAAGATCCTGACTATCGTCTGGTGGCCAGCGCCTGGCAGGAGTTGCGCAGCGCCATCGCTGCCTGTTAAGGGGCCATCAACAGTCCGCATTGACTGATCTTACAGGGAGCCACTCGGCTCCCTGTTGCTTTTACCCAATCCACCCGGTTT